>NZ_JAVJQL010000012.1:0-247018 GCF_040218215.1 Fulvivirga sp. | reverse complement strand
GCGATCCAGGACGCAGTATATACTTACAATGTACAGGCCACCGACCCGGATGTAGGTGATGTGTTAACGCTAACAGCAACGCAAAAACCAAGTTGGTTAACCTTTACCGACAATGGCAGTGGCACGGCCACACTTACAGGCACGCCCACGAATGCGGATTTGGGAGGTAACCCATTGACATTAAGGGTGGTAGATAATTCAGGGGCGGCTATTAACCAGGTGTTTACGATCAATGTGGACAACCAGAATGACCCACCAAGCTTTACTAGCACGCCAGTGCAGAGTGTGAATGAAGATGCTGTATATACCTATAACATTACGACTACAGACCCCGATGCAGGAGATACCCGAACAATCATTGCTTTATCGTTACCAGGGTGGCTGGGTTTGAGTGATAATGGAGATGGAACAGCGGTGTTAACCGGAACACCATTAAATCAGCATGTGGGAAACCTAAACCTTGTCATAGAGGTGCAGGATGGACTAGGAGTTAAAGCGACTCAGAGTTTTACGGTAACTATTTTAAATACCAACGATGTTCCAGCATTTTCCACTTCACCAGTCACGGGCGCTATTCAAGATGTTGTTTATACTTACAGCGTTCAAGCAATAGATCCAGATATTGGTGATATATTAACCCTAACAGCAACGCAAAAACCAAACTGGTTGACCTTCACTGATAATGGCAGTGGCACGGCTACACTAACTGGCACACCAACTAATGCAGATTTGGGAAGTAATTCGGTTACACTAAGAGTGGTAGATAACTCAGGGGCAGCTATTAACCAAGTGTTTACGATCAATGTGGACAATCAAAATGACCCACCAAGCTTTACAAGTACGCCTGTGCAAAGTGTGAATGAAGATGCATTGTATGCTTATAACATTACTACCACAGATCCGGATGTAGGCGATACAAGATCAATTACGGCTCTGTCATTACCAGAGTGGCTGAGTCTCACTGATAATGGTGATGGAAATGCGGTATTGACAGGCACACCATTAAATCAGCACGTAGGGAGCCTCAACCTTGTCTTAGAAGTTGAGGATGGCGTTGGAGTAAAGGTGACTCAGAGTTTTACTGTAACTATTTTCAATACTAATGATGTTCCAGCTTTCTCTACCTCACCTGTATTGACAGTTCAGCAAGGTAATTTATATGAATATCAAGTAGCAACAAGTGACCCTGATTTGGGTGATTCGCGCGTGCTGACTACAGGGGCATTGCCTTCTTGGCTCGATTTTACAGATAATGGAGACGGTACAGGTTTGCTTTTTGGAAATCCGGCTAACGAAGATTTAGGAGAATATGCCATAATACTAACGGTTGAAGATGCTTCGGGAGCGGCTGTAGATCAGGTATTTGAAATTAGTGTAACCAATTTGAATGATCCTCCAATTTTTACTAGTACCCCAATTACATTAATTGATGAAGACGCGCTGTATGAGTATAACATAACTGCAACAGATCCTGATACAGGAGATGTACTTTCAATCACTGCGCTCTCAAAGCCTGCGTGGTTGACTCTTGTAGATAATGCTGATGGTACAGGTTTATTATCTGGCACCCCATTAAATTCAAATGTTGGGGCAAACGAAGTAGTACTTAATATTACAGATGACAATGGAGCTAATAGCAATCAAACTTTTACAATACAAGTAATAAATACGAATGATGCACCTTCAATTATTAGTTCACCATTTTTAACAGCGCAACAGGATTTACTATATACATATAATATTCAAATTCAGGACCCAGATATAGGAGATACTTTTGTATTCGAAGGTCAAGGTATTCCAGCTTGGTTGACATTAACAGATAATGGAAATGGCACAGCGAAATTATGGGGGACCCCGATAGAGTTAGATCAAGGCACATACAATATTGAGGTAAAGGTAATTGATAATGCTGGAGCAGAGGATGTTCAAAGCTTCGAACTATTGGTGAACAATGAAAATGACCCTCCGGTATTTGAAAGTGCACCTATAATAAGTGTTAATGAAGATGAGAATTATTCATATCAAATAACTACTTCGGATCCTGATGTTGGCGATATTTTGAATATTGTTATTATCGACAAACCAAGTTGGTTGACCTTTGTTGATAATGATGACAATACTGCACAGCTGTCAGGTGTACCTACCAATAATGACGTAGGGGTTCATCAGATAAAACTACGGGTTACTGATGTTGCTCTTCAGACTACAGAACAAAATTTTGAATTGACAGTAGTAAATACTAATGATAAACCAATTTTTACTAGTACGCCTGTTACTAATTTAACAGAAGATTTGCAATATGAATATCAAATAACGACTACGGATGTTGATTTAGGTGAAATATTAACTTTAGGTGTTCAAAGTCTACCTGATTGGTTAACACTTGTTGATAACGGTGATGGTACAGCTTTACTGTCAGGAACTCCATTAAACGAGGATGTAGGTAGCCATTTAATTACCCTCACTGTTACTGATGGCCATTCTTCAATTGTACTTCAACAGTTTGATCTGACCGTAAGCAATACCAATGATGCCCCAGTTATTACGAGCGAGCCTGTATTAAGCGTTCTGGAAGATGATTTGTACGAATACGTAATCATTGTAAATGATCCGGATGTGGGCGATGATTATACTGTTTCATCAACCTCACTACCATCATGGCTAGCATTGAGTGCTGATGATAGTGGGAATGCTCTGTTGTCAGGAACACCACTTAATGAACATGTAGGAGTCGTTGAAATTAACCTTAAAGTTGAGGATTTGGCTGGAGCTATTGATGAACAGATATTTAATCTTGAAGTTGTAAATACTAATGATAATCCAATTTTTACAAGTGAGCCAGTAGCAAAAGTGGGGATAGAAGAAGTGTTTTTATATGATGTAACAGTAGTTGATCCTGATTTAAATGATCGGGTGACTATTGTTGCAAATAAGATTCCGCCTTATTTGACTTTTGTAGATAATGGTAATGGAACTGCCAGAGTTCAAGGAACAGTGCCTCAAAATGCCGCGGAGAATAAAGACATTATTCTTGAAGCAACTGATTTGAATGGAGGAAAGGAACTACAAGAGTTTTCGCTGGATGTAAATAATCCACCTACGCTAAATAATTTTGAAGTTAGTACGGATGAAGACGTTGATTATCAATTCAGCTTAGTGGACTTTGAATCTAATTTTAATGATGATCCGGGAGATGAACTAAGCTTTATTAGGGTTATGAGTTTGCCATCTAATGGACGGCTTTTTTTTAATGGAGAGGCAATAGACTTAAGCTCTGATATTAGTGCTAATCAAATAACTGCTTTAGTCTATCGTCCCAACCTCAATTACTTTGGAGATGATAACTTTGAGTGGAAGGGCTCTGACGGCACCTCTATTTCTTCGCAAACTGCTGAAGTATCTATTGCTATTGAACCAATAAATGATGCTCCTCAACTAATTACAGGTAGGCAAGGAGATGTTTTAGATGCATTAGAGTATAGTCCGGGAGATCCAGGGTTAAATATTTTAAGAGGTGGGGAAGTTACTGTAAGGGACAATGATGATGGTGATTTGATTGAAGGTGCACAAGTTAGCATTTCTACAAACTTCAATTCGGGTGATCAACTTACTTTGGAGTTAGAAGCTCAAGATATTTTTCAGTCAACTTATAATGCTCAAAATGGTATACTTACCATTACCGGAAGTGCTTCTGCCACCGCCTATAGTGATGTGCTTGAAAAGGTGAAATTTGCCAGCTCTGTATCCTCATCAATTGAACTGCTGGATAAGCAGCTGCAAATTGTAGTAGTTGACGAAGAAGATGAGAGTAATATTGTTTCAAGGGTTATAAAAATAACTGAAGTATTTCCAGAATTAGATATAGTTAATGCATTTACCCCAAATGGAGATGGCGTTAATGATGTGTGGGATATTTTGAATTTGCAATTCTATTCAGATATATCTATTAATGTTTATGATGCTGATGGCTCCAAGGTGTTTTCTTGTTCTGATCAGAATTGTCAGTGGGATGGTACAAATAAAGGCAGGGAATTACCATTTGGGCCTTATTTTTATGCTATAGATTTAAATGATGGTAAAAGAAAATATACTGGTACTGTAACCATACTGAAATGAGGTTATTAAATAAGATTTTTGTTGTTTGTGGGATATGCTTTTTTGCTTCTTTGGACGCGAGTGCCCAGCAATTGGGTTATTCACAGTATTTTATCAATTTACCTTCAGAAAATGCAGGATTTACAGGCATCGAAGATTTCTTGGATTTTAAAATGGGAAGCAAACAGGGCTGGAGTGACTTTAGTGATGTAAATTCCAGTGTATTCGTAAGTGCTTATGGAATGCTTAATAAACCATTAAAGCAAATGGTTAAAAACAATGCCCTGAGAGTTGGCGATCCTTCTTCGTTTGATAAGATTATAACCAACAAAAAGTTAAGAAGAAAGCATGGCTTGGGCGGATTTGTGAAAAGTATTGCACTTGGCCCATACAAAACAAGTGCAATAAATATAAACTATGCTTATCATCTCCCTATATCAAAACAATTAACATGGTCTTTAGGAACCAAGATTGGCGCTGATTTTGAAAACGTTGATTTAAGCAATTTTACAGTAAGGGATGAGGTGAATGATACTTTTTATAAAGAGTTATTGAACAGTAATGAAGGAAGACGAACGTCTTTAATTACTGACTTTGGGACAGTGTTGTACAGCAACAAGTTCTATCTAGCTATATCTACGTATAATATGATTTCAACCAGCATTAACAGTGATAATCTATTAGACCATACTAGACTTCCACGTTATCAATTTCTTGTTGGTAAGGTAGTCAATCTTAACGAAAATTTAGCGTTAAGCTTAGGTGGCCAAACATTTTATTCAGAAAGTTATGATTCTAACTGGATGGTGAATGCACGATTGAAGTATAGAAGTATTTTATATTTTGGCGGGGCTTATGAAAATGAAACAAAATTTTCAGTTTTAGCAGGGCTTATGTCACAAGGTAAGCTCTCCGCTCATTATGCCTACAACAATTACCTAAGAGACTTGAGTAGTTTTAGTGTCAGTAGTCATGAGTTCATTATTGGAGTTTTTATTTTTAATAAGTATGCAGCAGATGCTAAGTTGTGGTAAGTGATGATGAATAAGCTTAAAAACATTGCTTTAGCTTTAATAGTACTCCCTCTAAGTTTAGAACCTGTCCATGCGCAAGTTATGGAGTTTGCAGAACCTGCTCCTCTAAGCATCCTCAATTCGGAAGCTGAAGAGTTGAGCCCGTTAGTTTCAGCTGATGGTAAGACATTATATTTTGTAAGGGGCTTCCATAAAGATAATGTGGGAGGAGAGTTGGCAGGTATGGACATCTGGGTTAGCCAAAAAGACAGTTTGGGAAAATGGCAGAAACCAACCAATGATATTAGAAAGTGGAATAATTATGAGAACAATGCAGTAATTGGTGTTAGAGAGGATAATAGTGTGGTGTACCTACTTAATTCCTACAATAGGGGTAAAGGCATTGCTTTTACTAAACAAATAAATGGTAAGTGGATAAGTCCTGAACTTTTGCCATTGAAATGGCAGGAAAATAAGGAATTTGTAGGATATTATATGCATCCGGATTTTAATGTTTTGTTGATAAGTATGAAGGGGGATGATTCTGAGGGAATGGAAGATTTATATGTGTCAGTTAAGGATTCATTATGGAATTGGAGTACGCCTATCCATCTGGGGCCAACTGTGAATACAGAGGGGTTTGAAATCTCTCCATTTTTATCTCAGGATAAGAAAAGGTTATACTTTGCCTCAAACGGACACGGGGGATTTGGTGGAGCGGATATTTTTGTGACCCAGAGATTATATGATAATTGGACGGTATGGAGTAAGCCTATAAACTTGGGTGAGAAAATTAATTCTGATAAGTTTGATGCATATTTTTCAATAGGACGTGATTCTACAGTTTATTTTTCGAGTAATAGATCTGGAGAGTTATCAAATATATATGTTAGTGAGCTAAAAGGATTAAAAAAAGGCGAAAACCAAGAATACGCTGAGCAGCTTATTGCTGAAGCCCGTCAGTTGTTAGAGGAACTTCGCGGAGAAGACCAAAGTAGAGAGTACTTTATCGATTTTTTTCCAGAATCAGCAGAGATTCAATCATCGTCCAAACAAAAATTGAACGATTTAATTAAGTTTTTGAACTATCAATCATATAAAGAGTTAATTTTGCTAAGTGTTGCATATGAACCGGAAGATTTAGGCATCCATAAGAAGCGACTGGATGAGCTGGTGAAATATTTAAAACTTTCAGGCATTAATAGCAGTAAAATAAAAATAAAGGAATCAAACAATATGAAGCGCGGTGCCGAAGAAAAGCTTTTTGAAGAAAAGGATGGCATCGTAGTTATTGTTTCCTATTAAAAAAAAATAAAAGTAGTTATGAATTTCTACTACATACTCAATCTTATTAAAAAGCGTCTTTGGCTGCTTATAATTGTTCCTATTGTCGGGGCTGCCAGTGCGTTTTTTGTGCTTTCAACTTTACCTGATAAATACCAATCTACTGCACAGATTGCCACGGGTTTCACGACCGATGAGTCCGTTAAGTTAACTGATGAGCGATTTAATATTGGTAAAATGAATCAGGAATTCAATAACTTGATTGAGAAGCTTGGCTCAGAACAGGTTGTATCACTTGTTGGATATAATCTTATATTACACGACTTAAAATCTGAAAGACCTTATCGCAATATTGATTATAAGAGGTCTGAAAAATTTAGCGAGCCGACAGAAACAGAGAAAAAGGAATTAATAAAACAATTTGAACAAAAGTTGAAAGATATGGAATTGCTCTCTTCTTTTGATCCTGAGGAGAAACGTCTGATCGAGTTTCTTAAATTGCACAAGTATAATTCGTTCTCATTGAAGGAAAGTGGATTGAATATTCACAGAGTTAAAAATACAGATTATATTGCGATTGATTTTGAGTCTGAAAATCCTGTGTTAGCGGCATTTGTTGTTAATAATTTATGTGAAGAGTTCATTAGATATAACAAACAGGTGACTTCTTCACTATCCGATGAATCGGTTAGCCTTTTATCGAAACTTGTGAATGAAAAAAAGGATGTCTTAGATGAAAAGAATAAAGCGCTGAGTGATTTTAAAAGTAATAATCAGGTACTTAATCAGAAATTAGAAAGTGATTTAAAGCTAAGTCAGATATCTGATTTAGAAATTAAACGACAAGATGAAGAATCAAACATCCGCGCATTAAGACTTTCAATAGCAAAAGGTAAAGCTAAATTAGCTAATCAGACAACAAGTACTAACAATAACTCCAAAGTGCTACAGTTGAGAAGTAGAATTAACAAGCTTAATCAGTTATATATTGAAGGAGGCTCATCGGACGAACCGCTTAAAAAGACCATAGATGGCCTAAGGGAGGAGTTGCAGATTGAAATGGCAAAACTTGATTCTGATGATGAAAATGTACAAGACAAATCGATACTTGAAGATCAGGTCGAATCATATGAGTTAGAACTTGATATTGCTGAATCTAATCTCAATAGGATTAACAACACATTGAACAGCCTCAAATCTCAGATTTCCAATTTGAATACTAAGGAATCAGCGCTGGATGTACTAACCGGGGAAGTTGAAATGGCTTCAAAGGAATATAATAGCGCATTGGATAAATATAATGAATACCAAAACAAGTCATTGGTTTTAGGCAATTCAATCCGGGTAGTAAAACAGGGTCAGCCGGCACTTGAACCGGAATCTTCGCATACTTTGGTTTTAACAGGTCTGGCTGGTGCTGCCAGTTTCTTTATTTGTGTTGTTTTTTTAGTACTGCTTGAGTTTGTTGATTTAAGGATAAAAACTGCCGACACTTTCCGTAAAATGACCAAATTAAGATTAGCCGGATCTATAAATGAAATTACAAATAAAAAGCTTCAGCTTAATGATATATTCAGCGACAGTATGGCAAGTCAGGAACTTGTAATGTTCAAACAATTACTCAGAAAGATTCGATTTGAATTGGAATCAATGAAAACTAAGGCAGTATTGGTGACAAGCACAAAACAAGGTGAAGGGAAAACATTTTTTATTATTAGTTTGGCATATTCTTTAAGCTTGATAAAAAAGCGCATTTTAATTATAGATACAAATTTTAAGAATAACGGTCTTACAAAATTGTTGATTGTAAATTCGGATGGTAAGAAAAGGCTAAGGCAAGGAAATAAAATTAAAGGATATCTGATAAACGATATTGGTAAAAAGGAGAATAGGGGTGAGGGAGAACCTACGATGATGCCAAATAACCCCAATGATCAAAGTCAAGATTTTGATGATAATATCATTTTTCGTACAGCCCATGAAAATATTGATATCATAGGTAGCCATACTTCTGCCAACTCTCCAATGGAAATCCTTGCAGGTAAGGATTTTAAGACAATGCTGGAAGCTTTTAAGGTTTCTTATGATTATATACTTATGGAAGGTGCGTCATTAAATGATTTCCCGGATGCCAAAGAGCTTGTGGAGTATGCAGATGTAGTACTTCCTATATTTTCTGCGGAGTCTGTGATAAAGCAAGAAGACAAGGAATCCATTAACTACCTTAAAAACTTGAATGGAAAATTAATGGGAGCCGTTCTAAATAAGGTAGATAACGAAAACCTTAAAATTTAAATTTCTAATCTTATTCCCATGATTTCAGGAAGGGATATTGTGATTATTGGTATACAGCCATGGGACATACCAATAGGTAGCAACTGCAAGAATATAGCACAAGAGTTTGCCAAAAGTAATAAAGTGCTTTACGTCAATGAACCTTTAAATCGCCTAACCAGTTACAGAAATAGGAAGGAAGATTGGGTCAGGAGGAGAAAAAGGCTAAAGAAAGATAAAATTGGCAATTTGCAAAAAGTTGGAGACAATATATGGACTTTATATCCTTTAAATATGATAGAAAGTATCAATTGGATGCCTGAATCTCCTGTGTACAGCGCTTTTAACAAAAGAAATAATAGTATATTTTATTCAGAGATCAAGCAGGCCTTAAATCATTTGGGCTTCAATGAGGTTATTCTTTTCAATGACAGCTTGATTTCTCTGGGACTCTATTCAAAAGAAATGCTTCGGCCATCACTGGCTATATATTACATTAGAGACAATCTTATTTCTCAGCCTTATTTTGCCAAGCATGGGATAAAGGCTGAGCCTGAAATAGCGGGAAAGTACGATGCGGTAGTTGCAAATTCAGATTTTCTTGCTAACTATTTAAAGAAGTATAACACTGTTTCAGTAATGGTTGGGCAAGGTTGTGACCTTTCATTATTTAATGCTAATGAGGTAAGTTCATTTCCTGAAGATACTGCGAATTTACCAAAACCAATTGTTGGGTACGTGGGATTTTTAACCAGCATGCGCTTAGACCTCGAAATACTTGAGAATGTTGCTCAATCGATGAAAAAGGGTTCACTAGTATTGGTGGGGCCTGAAGATGAAGATTTTAGAAAGTCTGAATTACATACATTAGACAATGTATATTTTCTTGGTAATAAAGATGCAAGTCAGTTACCTGCATATATTGCATCCTTTGACGTTTGTATAAACCCGCAAGTTGTTAATGATATGACTGTTGGAAATTACCCAAGAAAAATCGATGAGTACCTTGCTATGGGTAAGCCAGTTGTAGCTACCTATACTGAGGCAATGGACTATTTTAATGAGCATGTGTATCTCAGCCATTCGACTGATGAATTTACTAAATTGACTGATAAGGCGTTCGAAGAAAATTCCGTGGAAAAATCGAAAAGTAGGATCGAATTTGCTAAATCCCATACATGGGAAAATAATGTAAAAAACATTTATGAAGTAATGGAGTATGCCATGACGCAAATTAAAGCCAATGAGTCAAGTCTCGGTTAATTAGTACAGAAAGTTTTTTGATTTCTTCGGCATATACATCATGGGTAATCTGTTTGTAGAGCAGGTCTTCAAGTTCAGGTCTTGCCAGATTACTGTTTTGAATGCCAGTAACCTTTTTTTGTAGCCATTGATTACTTTTCATTCGTTCGTATACACGGTTTGGTAATGCCTTTTTAATAATGGTTTTTACAAAACTATTATGCCCGACTGTTTTGTCATAAAATTTATTTTTGATAAAGCCTGATTTATTATATTCTACGGCTCTTTCAACCTTTACAGGCTCATTAACATTAAGGAAGGAAAATATGTCATCGAGTGTGCCTTGTAAATTCTCCTTCAAATCTTCGTACAGATAGACTCTAATATTTTCTTTAGGGAAAATATCATAGTAGCGCTTAAGGTTAGTGTAATAAAAACCCTCTTTTACCAAATCATTCCTTACCCACCAAATCGAATCTTTATCAAGTGCATCAGCAAAATTTTCCGAAGGAAGTTCATTTTCACGTGCAAGGTGTAAATACCTTGAGTACAATCTCTTCGTTGGCTGTCTCAAAATGGCAATAAGCTTCACATTAGGTATATAGCTGTTAATAACCTCTGCTGTTCCATTAATGACAAGATAAGTGTTGGATGTTTCTCCTAAAACCTGATTTGACTGGGCTTCTTCAAACAAAGACTGATATTGAGAAAGTTTGGTCACAGACTCATGGTAATGGGCTAAAGCGTCTTTGTCCAATATGTTAAGGTCTATCTGGTCATAGGCAAAGAAATTAGGCTCTTTGACGGGACTCATAAATATCTCTGGATTTAATTTTAAATAATTATCCAGGGATGTAGTCCCTGATTTTCCTGCACCTATAATTAAGAAATCCGGTAATCTTTTCACAACTTCAACTCTAATTCAATATTTATCTTAAAAACAGTAAATATATTATAAAAATACGGACTAATGGTTAGCTAATGAGGGTCAGGTTTAATTTTAGCAGGAATTTGTTCTTTGCTTTTGCGTCACTTATATCAGGTCTTTCAATTGTTCAAGCCTGTGTTAATCATGAGTCAATGGTGTTGAGAGAAGATACATTGCTACAGCGCAAAGAATTTGGAGAATTTATAGCAGTCAACTCTGTGCGTGAGAATAGAAAGAACTGGATTGAAGACCAGTATCAGGTATCACGCTATCATCGGCTTTTTGGTATGGATAGCTATATATTTACTGGAGAGGAAATTATAACTGATATTAAAGGACCGTTCTTCAAATTGGATCCATCAATTCCACATGATGAATACCCAAATGATAAAATAGGTTTTAACCCTTCACGTGGCGCAGGTAAATTTTATTTTGATAAGTTTCTTGCTCAAATGAAAGCCAATGGGTTGGAATGTATTCCGGTGCTAGCCAGGAACCTGTTATATAATAATATTCCTGATGACAGTGTCATTAATGTTTGGCAGATACCTTATGATAATAATGGCAACCCTGAAGAGCCTCTTGATTATAAAGCCTATGCTTCCTTTTTGTATCAATTTACTGCGCGCTATGGAAAAAATGGATTAATTGATCAAGGTGGTACTATAGATCCAAGACTACTTAAGCTTACCAGTGATAATGAGGCAAAGGCAGGATTGAATTTGGTTTACGCCATTGAACCTGGTAATGAGATGGACCGAGAGTGGTTTAGTGAAAGGGAATATGCATCACCAAAAGTCTTGGCAGCTTTTTTGTCCGCTGCTATTGATGGTCACATGGGGCTTATGGGGCCAGGGCATGGAATTTTATTAGCTGATACAACAATGAAAATATTATTTCCAAGCCCTACTGAAATCAAGGAAAGATATGTAAGTGATGTGCTCAAATACTTAAAGCAACTCCGTGGTGATGCCCCAAATAGGGGGTATGAAATATTTCCAAAAAACAATTTTATTATTACTGCCCATACCTATCCATTTGACGAAAATAAAGCAGCTGAGAAGAGTACAATAGTAGAAAACACTTCGATTTTTGAAAAGTCTTACAAATATGTGAAACGAATGAGAGAAGAATGTGATTGCCCTATCTACTTGACAGAAACCGGTTATGACAAAGTCTCTGGAGAATATAGCCCTATAGGGGTACCTGTTAATGATCAAGATTTTATTGATTCGCTTGATGTAAGTGCTGTTGCACATGCCAAGCACATTCTTAGGCTGATGTTTACCACTTACGCTGCAGGATTTGATAAAACTTTTCTCTTTACTTTAAAAGATCCGATACCTGTTGGGGGGCGGAATTATAGAACCAAATTTGCCACAACTGGACTTACTAGAAAAAATGGAATGAAGGATTTGGTGTGGTATGATTTGAAATTGTTGTCTGAGCGGTTAAATGACCATCATCTCACTTGGGCGTTTTTGAACCAGCCAATTAACTTCTTGTTTATGGAAAATTTAGAGGAGTATGCGTTGGTTTATTGGTTAGGTACAAACTCTAATGCTGGGAGTACTTTTGAACTTCCTCAATCACTCAAATCAGAACGGCAGGGTGAATTGATAGATTTGTCCAACAAATCTGAAAATCAAGGGATTGACATAAAATGTATCAATTTGAACGACCATTCTTCATTATCCATTACCGAGTTTCCACAATTACTCATCATATCAAAATGATTATTAATAATTGTGCTGGAATAGCTTGTCAAAATATTAAATTTGAAGTTTAAAAAATCTTTAAAATGAAGTCCAAACTAACCAAAGTAGGCCGCAAACTACTTGGCAAAAAGTTATACAATGATCTGCGCGCAAGACGCCTGTTCAGAGACCTACAAAGCCCATTTCCACTTTTTCAGGAAACACCGTTTCAGATGGATTGGGACTCATATGAAAGTGTTGGAAATTTGACCAATGTTGCATACATAGTATCTCCAACACAAAGAAGTGGTACGAATTACCTGAGCCATATGCTCAATATGCATCCAGATCTTGTATTTCCAGCTGGAGATGACTTGCCTGATGAGCAATGCCTTTATACCTACTCGGAGTATATAAAGGAATATGCGTACAATACTGTTAGTACTTGGAGCAAGTGGGTTGAGGGTGGTGATAAGTCGTTAATCAACCATAGTAAAGGTCTTGTAAGTGCGATGGGAGAGGGAGTCTTAAGTTATTTCAAACAATTTGCAAAGCCTGATGCTATGCTACTTTTTAAAACCCCCGATGCGGGGCATTTGGAAAATGTTTTCCATCTTTTTGGTGGAGGGAAAGTTGTACTCTTGATTAGGGATGGAAGAGATACTTTGGAATCCTTTTCAAAGTCATGGGGGGGTGATGGTGCCTTTGGTAAAATGAGCCAGAGGTGGTCGAATAGAGTAGACACAATTCTTAAATTCAAAGAAATGGCTGAAAGATCTGGCAGAGGCGATAAGTTGCTATTTGTAAGGTATGATGAGTTAAATAATAATACGAATCATGAGCTATCTGTTATTTTAGATTTTTTGGGCGTAAGCAAAGAACTATTCCCATGGGATGAGTTAAAAAATGTGCCTGTCTTAGGTTCGTCTGCTCATAAGACAAAAGATGATGTTGTTCATTGGAATCCAATAGAAAAAAATGAGGGGTTCAACCCTAATAAGAAATGGCTCATATGGACTGAGAAGAAAAAAAATATATTCAAAAAAGCGGCTGGAGATAACCTTATAAGGTTAGGTTTTGCGGAGTCGAATGATTGGTGATATGCTCAAGAAACTATTGAATTCTTATTGGTTTAAATCAGGCTCTCTTACACTTATTAATAGAATCGCAATTACATTATTTGGCCTGCTTAACTTTTTCTTTTTGGTTCGTATTTTGAGCAAAAATGACATGGGGGTCTGGGTGATTTTCCTTTCCATTTTGGCGCTTTCTGAGTCCATAAGAAATGCTTTTATTTATAACCCTCTTTTGCGCTATTTAAACACGGCTGAGGAAAAGGATAAAAAGGATATTATAACTGCATCACTGGCACTCAATTTACTTGCGGCACTTATAATATCTGTTTTTTTCATAATTCTGGCATTTTCTATAAATTATTTAATGGATACCCCCCAGCTGTATGCCATGTTTTTGGTAAGCATTATATCTGTATTTGGATTTACTTTATTTGCGCATTTTAACTTTTTACAGCAGGCCAATCTACGATTTGGAGGTACAGTGGTAAGTACAATGACGCAAAAAGGCTCATTGTTTTTATACATTCTGTACGTTTATATTTTTGATGCAGATACATCATTGCTTTTATTGGCCATTGCATACAGTGTAGGTTATGTTCTGAGTTCAATAATAGCTTTTTTCTTTACCAGAGAAGAAAGCGAACTGCATTGGAAGTTCGACATGATATGGATTAATAGGTTATTCCATTATGGAAAGTATACTCTGGGCACTAACATTAGTACAATGCTCAATAAGTCAACACGTGAGTGGTTTTTGGGTGGAATGATCGGGAATTCAGCTGCGGCTATATTTGCGCCATCTGTCAGAGTGACCAATTTATTTGAAATTCCCCTTGGTGCCATAGCATCCATTTTTTATCCAGAAATGATAAATAGAGTAAGTAAGGAAGGGAACAGTGCGGCAAAATATATGTATGAGAAATCTGTTGGGGTTATCATTATAGCGGTTGTGCCTGCTGTTGTTTTGATTTACCTGCTAGCAGAACAGATAGTTTTAATAATAGCTGGTCCTGATTACCCGGAATCTATCCCGGTTTTGCAAGTCATGGCTATTTATGGTGTGTTTGAGCCATTTCAGCGACAATTTGGTGTTACCTTAAATGCCATAGGCAAAGCCCGTATCAATTTCTATTTCATTGTTATTAGTTCTGCTGTAGGTATTATCTTTACTTACATATTTATTGATCAATATGGTGTAATGGGAGCGGCCTATAGTACAATAATTACTTATGCCTTGTCTGCTGTCATTATCCAATACATTTTGTATAAACAAATTGGCGTAAATACAGCTAATATATTTAAGTACGGGTTACAGTCGGTTAGTAAAGGAGTGAAGATGATTTTAAATAGATAACATGGCTGATTTTAATGGAAATAACGAAAAGGATAGTAAAAATTTAGCCAAAAAGGTATATAGCAACGTTGTTATACTTTTTGTAATCTTTATTTACATTTTCATATTCATCAAACTAATGTTTTTCTGAGCATGAAAGAATGGTTGTTTGAGAAAATTATAGATGAAAAATTAAATAACCTTTTTGGTTTAGTAACACTCCTTTTATTGAGTGTAGTATCTGCGGTATTAATAGCCTTTTGGGGAATGAAAGGAGGAGCCATGATCCTTTCTGTTGTAATTGGGGCGCCAATTGCTATTTATACAATCATTAATAATCAATTTGGCTATTTATTATTGATTGTGTTCTCCACATTTATGGGATTTATAAGTCGAGCCTTATCCGTTAATATTCCATTTGGAGTGGGTATTGACTTGATACTAGTACTAATGTTTTCTGGTATTATTCTGGAGCAGATATTTTCAAACAAGGAGGATAAAGGGAAGGATTTTTCATTAACAAATCCCATTTCTGTCATGATATTTGTTTGGACTGCCTACCTGCTTTTACAGGTATTTAACCCAGCTGGTACTCCAGCTGGTTGGATGTTTGGTCTTAGAAATATTCTACGTGTTTTTGTGGCTTTTATTATTGCGCAGCGTGTCTTTAAAGATTTGAAGTCAGTTGATACATTTGTTAGCTTGTTTATTGGAATTGGATTAGTGGTTGCGCTCTATGGCATTTATCAGGAGTTTGTGGGATTACCTGCCTTTGACTTAAAATGGGCAACAGCGACAGAGGAAAGAATCAATTTACTGTTTATTCAAGGCAAATGGCGAAAGTGGTCATTTTTATCAGACCCGGCTATTTTTGGGTTATTTATGGCGTTTGGTAGCATTATTGGCTTTATTCTTTCATTAGGTCCATTTAGTTGGAAAAAGAGATCATTCTTCTTTGCTTCGGGATTTTTAATGTTGTTGGCCATGTTTTTTTCGGGGACACGCACAGCCTATGTAATGCTGCCTTTAGCCGTGGTGATCTACGTATTAATTAACATTACTAAAGTGAAGACGTTAATTTTTGCCATTCTTTCTGTGATGTTATTTTTGGTGGTGTATTTTGGTCCTTTTTACGCCAAGCCAATTGTAAGATTTAGGTCTGCCTTTAATCCTACCGAGGATGCATCTATGAATCTAAGGGATTTCAATAGACAAAGAATACAGCCTTATATTCATTCGCATCCCATAGGTGGTGGGCTTACAACTAGTGGTGTTTATGGTGAGAGGTTTTCCCCAGGTCACCCTTTGGCCGGGTTTCCCCCTGATAGTGGCTTTATGAAGGTGCTTTTGGAAACTGGGTGGGTTGGATTGTTATTGATGCTTGCATTATACTCTACTGTTTTGGCTGTTGGTATAAGTAATTACTATAAGTGCGAAGATCCGATAATCAAATCCTACTATGCTGCTTTTATAGCATCTTTTTTTGCGCTGTCTATTGCCTTATATGCAAAGGAAAATATCGAACAGTTCCCACAAAATTTAATTTTATATGGAATATTCGTCTTAATGTACAAAATGCAGAAGTTTGATGTTAAAAAGCTTGCATGATTATTTATTATATGCCGAATATTTCTTTATTTCATACAATTATTCAAAACATACCCTAAATAATATATATAATGGTAGGTAATTTAAAACCAGAGATTTTTAAGCTTCTGGCTGGCCCTTTATTGGCTTTTGTGGCTTTTGTTTCTATTGGACAGAGTATCGATTATAACTCAATCATTTTGCCAGAAAGTGTGAATGATGCATCTTTTGAAGAGAGGTTGGTTAGGTTGGCATGGAAGAACAACCCTTCAACAAAAATGCTAAACCACCAGGTGGAAACGGCACAAATTGAGGTAAAACAAGCTAGATGGTCATTTTTAAATGACTTTAGGGTACAGGGCAATATTAATGAGTTTGTTTTGGATGAAAGTACTGATTTGGCTGGAAGAGCGGCATTCTTTCCTAAATATAATATTACAGGTCAGGTTAGCCTTGGATTCTTTGTTGATGCTCCTTTGGAAGTGAAAAAGAAAAAGCAACAGGTGGCCATTGCCGAGTCTACCATCAACCAACAGAAACTGGCTTTAAGGGCAGAAGTACTTACCCGATATGAAAAATATTTGATGAATAGGGAGTCTCTTTTGGTTCAGACAGAAATAGTTGAAGATTTATTTGCTTCGTTATCTCTAGCTGAGCAACAGTTTCAGAATGGATCTATTAAACTGGAAGAGTATAACAGAATTCAAGATCGATATAATGCTCAGAAGTTAAGGCAAATAAATTCACAGGGAGACTTCAATATATCAAAAATTGAATTAGAAGAACTAATTGGTGTAAAGCTCGAGAACGTGCTTTAATTTTTTCGTTCATAAATTTCAATGATAGCGTCTTCAGGAATTCTGGGTGCTTTTATTGTTTTTACAAGCTTATAATTTTCTTGAAGACAAGTGCGTACTGATGGAGGATAGAAGCGGTTAAGGTTGGGGATTACTTCAAATAATGCAAGTTCATATTCACCGTTAACTATAGCACGACAGGTATTGTCCACCTCTCTTTGAAAGAATGCTACATTTCTATGAAACCACAATGGTTGATATTGGCCATGAAGAGGCTCATAACCTATCTCATAAGCCAGTTGCGGTAGCTCACTCATATTTAAAACTTTCAAACCGCTCTTTCCAGACCACTTTGCTTTTAGCTCCTTTATACCCTCAATAGTTGATTCAGGAAGCATCACATTGTCCAGCGAACGAAAGGGGGTGGTTTTCCATTCAGAGCGGTCAGAGTCAGGTTTATTCTCTTCTTTAAGCTTCCAGGTTTTTTTGCTTACATAATTGTAATCAACATTTTGCTCAATTTTGAATATACGAGCTGCGATTCTATTGGCATAGCGCCAATAATCTTGAGACCATAGCAGAAAAATAAGAAAGATCATTCCTAATAGAATAGATGATTTTTGAAATGGTATTGACTTAAGCTGGCTTAGAAAAAAAGTAAAAACAAATGCATGATAATAATAATGAGAATTTTCAGGTATATAAGTAGTAAGCTGAGCAATGAGTGGCTGTACAATTATACCAATGGTGAATAATAGAAATAATATTTGTTTTTTGTCCCACTCTGGCAACCTGTTTCCGGTTTGCCACTGGTAGACAATAAAAATCACAAGTGCGGTAAGATAAAGTCTCATTATCAATGATGAATCGGAAAAGATGGTGTCTAGTAAATCTAAAAGTGCTATTCTGGTACCATGAGGAGCTTGAGCATAATTAAACCAATATCCGAAATCATAAAAGGTAAGGGGTAGAATAATTAAGAAACCAATAACTACAAATGCTAGGGTGTAAATAATTATGTATTTATAGTTGCCTTCCATTAAGGCATTGACCAAAAGCAGGGTGAATGCAAATAACATTGCAATACCACCTATATCCTGCTTTGTAAATAGTGAAAGAAATATAAATAGGGCTCCTAATATTAGTTGTATGATGGCATAATTTCCTTTCTTAATTATTGCTTGGAGAATAAAGGCAACCCCAATTAATTCATAAACAAAGACAGTGTGATTATACCATGGCCAAAAATGGATGAAAACGAATGATAAGCTAAAGAATAGGATTCCAATTACGCGTATTCCTGGTTTTATTTCAAACACTCGAAAGATAGAATGCACAGCAAGCAAAGACAGCAAATTAATAAATACCTGGGCTTTTATTAATGAAGACATGAACGGCCCAAATATCTTAAAAAATAGGGCCGGAATTAACCAAAAACCATAACCTAAAGGCATACCGAAATCCCTGAAGGGAAATTGGCCAATGTATATTCTGTATGCACCTTCCCAAGTTAGATAAAGATTGATTTTATAGGGAAATGTGAAGAAAAGAGGTAGGAAAGAGAATGCTATTGCAATAGCTATTTCTACCGTTAGTAAAGTTTTATTGCTTAAATTGTGATTTTTAAACATTTAAATATTTATTAGAACTTTTTGATTTATATCTTGCGGTAAATTTAAAGACATTACGAACATTAAGCATCTAACTTTTTCAAATAAATATACCCATTACTTATTAGCATTCATTTGTCTTGAGGTCTTTTTGTTGGTTTTCTTTCCAAACAATAGAACCGAAGTTGATGACGGTTTTTGGTATGCTGAAGGTGTAAGAGATGGAGCCTATCTTGATTTATTCAACCCACGGTTTTTCCTTTTTTTACCTGTAATGAAACTGTTTTATGACACTTTACTTCTAATGCATATTCATGTGGACGCATACCTTATGATGTGCACTGTGAGTATGATATTTTCGGGGCTTACCATTGTTCTCCTATACGATATTCTGGCAGCCCAATTGGATATTGGTAAGAAAACTGCCCTTGTGGCATCTATTGCTGTGCTAATATCTTACGAATATTGGAGATATTCTTATGAAGCAGAAGTATATATTATATCAATATTCTTAATACTGCTCGCATTCAGATGGTTTATGATTACAAAGAAGCAAGAAGGGTATTTACATGCGATAATGTTAGCTATGCTTTGTGCATTTACGACTTTACTCTATAAACCTAATTTCATACCCTTATTTGTAGCCTTTCCACTTATATTCTTGTACTTCGGAAAAATTAAGGAATTAGTTGCATTCTATATTACTGGGGCAGTTATTATAATCGGCAGTTTTGCCGTAGTCTATAGTTATTTGCCTGATGAACCTTCATTTTTGTCATATTTATTTGGTGGTACCAATAGCCCAACTGGAAAGCCCTATATGTCAATTTTTGTAATAGCCTCAAATATTATTTCAGTTCTATGGCTGTTTAGTACTGATAGTGCTGTAAGTTTTATAGTCAAAGAATTTCCACACAAGGTTATTCAGGAAGAAATTTATTTGGCCAGGCAAATAGATGGATATGAATTTATTTTATGGATTTGCCTTGGGCTTATGTTATTAATATTGTCCGTAATGATTGTTCGGGCACTAATTAGAAAACTTACATTGAGCCCTTATCAAAAAAAAGCTGTAGGTACGGTTGTAATATGGTTAATAATCTATGGCTCCTTTCTTATGATTATGGATCCTAGCTCAAATGAACCTTGGTTGATGGTTCAAGTACCCATACTAATTTTAATTTCCGTATTATTTGTAAAACCTTTAAAGGCTACAAGGCTTTGGCTGGTGTATAGTTTACTATTTATTTTATTTATTAACAATTCTGTAGGGGGGATGTGGTTACTCAGAAGTTCTTCGTATGATTATAACAAGTTAAAAATAGCATGGCTTATTGAGAATACGGGTAGTGATGATATTATTCTATCATATGGCCCCATATCATTTATTCGATATCTGAGGTATAAAACTAAAGCGACAGTAATAGATATTGAGGAGGATTCTGAGGTGGCAATGGAAGTACTGGGAAATTACAAATCTGCAGATATTTATCTTACTGAAGATGTGTTGTATCCACCCAAAGCCATTTTATATAGATCACCGAAGATTGTTGATAATATCAATGGCCGATTTAAAGAATTAGAAATCAAAACTGTAGTTGTATCTTCTGGAGAATTTGTTACATACAGGTTAGAGTAACAATTTTAACTGCAAAATTAACTTCCTATAAATGAGCGACTATTTCTTCCAATTAGTTTTTTGAGGATATCTATTAAAAGCATCGAAGCGATGGTTACAATAAGCGTATAAAAAACAAAACTTACCAAGCCTAGTTCAAAGTTATTAAAATATGTTTTTATAACTATTTCGATAGCCTGTATAATATACATGTGTAGAAAAAATATACCGAAACTGTAATCCGCTAATTTCTTTAAGACTGATATTTCATTATCATTAAACAAGTAGAAGAAACGAATAAGTATAATGCACAAAAGGCTGACTTTTACCTTAGCAAAGTTGAAGTGAAAGTATGGAAGCAGGTTGGATGACTCAAAGGATGTGAGCTTTGGAATTTCAATTATATGCACAACTTCCAATATTGAAATGGCAATGTAAATGATGAACAGAATTACCATATACAACACCTTAGTTTGAGTTAGCTGTTTTCTATAGGCTGAGCCCCACATGCCAAAAATATAGATAGGGATGAAGTAAATAAATGAATCTATGGTCGTTGAGTAATAGCCAAACCGAAAGGTAAACAGCCCGGCAATAAATAGAAATGGGAAGAAATAGGTATAGAACTTTGGATTATCTAACCTGAGAAGTAGGGGAGAGATTAAATAGAATATGAATATCATAGGGATGAACCAAAAGGGGCCTATATGCTTACCAGTGAGTATCATGTAAAAGCATTGAATGATATAGGGCTGGTTTTCCAATGAATTGGGCATCCATTCGTAGGGTTGAGAATATGTTAAGTATTTATAAACTAATATTGGAACTGATACAACCAAATAAGGAAGGATAACAAATTTTAATTTCCTTTTAAAATAATCAAAGAACTCATATTTATGCTTTAGGTATTGAAACAAGAATCCAGCAATGAATACGAATAATATAGTTCCGCTATCTAGTAATGTTGTAAATACAGCCTTGCTAAATTGCTGATTACTACTCCAGGGAAGGGAAATTCTACAATGGATACCAACAATTACTACAATTGCAAGACCTCTGAATAAATGAATATAGTTAAGAAACTCCTTTTTCAAAGTCATGCACCAGGATAATACAAATTAGAAAACGGATTTGAACAAGCACGTTTGTAAGGATTATAAAGTGCTACATAGGTTATATCTGCATCGACATCCATCCTGTTCATGAAAAAGTCCGTTGATAACAGAAAGTCACCGACCAATTCACTTTTGTATTGGTTGTACTTATAGTAGTAGGGAAAACTGTTCCAAAAACTGACTATCATAAAACCTACCCTCATAAAATATTGTTTTTTCCAATCAAAAAATTTACGTTCCCAATGGTTTTCTTTTTTTGCATCAAGCACGAATGTTTCTATTTGTTGATTGCTTAATTTCAGATAAGCGAGATCTTTTTTAATAATTTTAAATAAAACGGTATCAAAATCGTAAAAGTAAAATGATCCAAAAAGTGCTGTAATTAATGACAACAGCCCTAAAAATATAAATCTACGTCTCGACATTTTCGCTGAATTGGCCATTATTGAAAATAATTATTACATGCCATTAATGAAAGTGCTGAAAGTGTTAACGTTGGGTTTGCAGGCGTTACAGTTGGGTATACGCTGCTTCCAAGCACTAAAATGTTTTTATACTTGTGATGGACAAGATTTTTATCAACTACACTATTATCAATAGTATCACCCATTCGCGTAGATGAACATATATGGAATTCAGTCTTTTGGCGATAATTATCTACTTCCATTCTTTCTATAGGAAGTATTGAAAAATACTCTTTTATCTGTTCAGGCAGTTTATCAATAGCCCTTTGAGTATAGGTAGAGTGACCATTGTAAACAATCTCGGGTATACGTTCGTCTTCGGTTAGTTTGACTTTGTTACCATTGTCAGGTAAGTCTTCATATACAAATTTGAAAATCGACATTTTTCTCCATTTACCAGCTTCATTTCTAATAAAAGGCGTATTGAAGCTTTCAATAAGACAGCCAGCATGATCTTTTCTATGAGCACCATCATACATCATATACCCGTTGGCGGTTATAATGGATGAGCCTCCCACGTTATCTAAATCTTTATAGTAAAGTCGTGCAAAGACACCAACCTGTTCTGTAATACCTGCTCCAGTTAATGGGTTGTCGTCACCTGAATTTAATAAGATATGTGCATTAAAAACTCCATTAGCACCAAGTACATAGGTGTCAGCTTTAGCAGATTTCGAAATACCTTCTTCCAAATACTCAATAGACTGCGCGGTATTTGATCCTGTTTTTAGACCAAGAACTTGGCAATTGTATTTTAGAGTAACCCTTACATCTTTATAAATATCTCCTATGCCATTTTCAATAGTAAATTTAGAATTTACGGGGCACACATCGCAAACTGCGCTGGTGCAGCAGGCGTTTCGGTCACCCACTGCTAGAGATGCTCTTGCAGTGGGTTGGCTGATATACTGTGATCCATACTTCTTTTGAAGGATTTGATCTACTGTACTTAATTTATGGGGAGGGAGGGGATACTTACTGCTTTTAGGGAAGGGTGTTAACTCAGGACCTGCTATTTGCATTATTTGCTCAACTCTATCGTAATAAGGCGATAGATCATCATAAGAAATTGGCCAATCCCTGCCCACACCATAGGTGCTGCGAAGCTTTAGATCATTCGGCAAAAATCTTGGTGTGCATCCTGTCCAGCAATTAGAGCTGCCCCCAAAATTTGGGTCAAAAACCCATATTTTATCAGAATTAGTTCGATAGGTTTTGCCCGCCTTATTTATGGCCAAATTCACTTCGCCTCTTTTTTCAGAAAGTCTCTTACTATGAGGGTGGAATTTACCTCGCTCAAGAACCAATACTCTTGTACTGGTTCCTTGAATTTCGAGATAATTTTTTAAAAAAAAAGATGATGCAAATCCGGTTCCTACTACTATCAGATCGTAGTTTGTGTCCATTATCGAATCACCAATTTCTTTTGAGACATTCTGGAGCCATCAGTGATAGAAACCATATATATACCAGGTTTTAATTGTCGGCTCAAATTAATAGAAATACCATTTACTATGCTATCGCTATCAGTTTCTAGGGACAAATGAGCTTTGCCTACCATATCAGTAAAGACTATAATTATTTTTTCACTTTCTAATTCAGCTCTACCAACAATATTGATATTTTCAGCGGAGGTAGGGTTAGGAAACAATCTTAAATCTTCGAAAGGATCAATTTTCATATCCACCCTAATTATATTAGAATAATCTGATTTACCATCAAAATCAACTTGTTTGATTCTATATAAGTTAGAAGATTTTGGATTCTTGTCAACGAATTGATAAACCTGAACATCCGTAGAAGTTCCTGCGCCTTGAATTTCTCCTATGCTTACAAAATCATTAATTCCAAAACCTCTCTCAATCTCAAAATGGCTATTATCCTGCTCTGAGGCTGTTTTCCAGGTTAAAACGACATCTTTATTTCTAATCGTGTAGTCAAAATAAAAGAACTCTACAGGTAGTGGACCGTTAGATTCTGTTTCGGCAGCTAGAGGGGCACTTTCTAAGGATTGATTAGAAGATGCATCTAATGCAGCAACGGAGAAGGTATAACTGGTTTCTGGTGTTAGTCCCTCTACCGTAACACCGTTATTTGTCGAACTCATCGATTGGGCTTCAGTCTTCGATGAAGACTTACTCTTTCTTCCACTTTGACTTCCTTCGCTAGTTTCGGAATATGTTATTAGATATCCGGCAACTCCAATGTTGTCAGTTGAATTATCCCATGACAATGTGACTTTAGTACTGGTCTTTGATCTCACAACTAAATTCTGAGGTTGTGAAGGAGGATCAGTATCTGCTGCGGTTGTGGCAGATGCAATATTTGAATCGGTAGAAGAACCAAATAGATTCACGGTCTTAACCTTATAGCTGTAATTAGTAGCAGGTTTTAGATTTGTTGCAGTGTATGACTCAGCGGCATAACTTGTTGTATTAAGTATGCTGAATGGCCCACCTGCTTCGGACTGATAGATCTCAAATTTTGGCATATGCTGCCCAACGGTAGCCAATACTTCGCTCAAAATATAGTTGTGTCCTAATATATTCAGATGTGTGCCATCACCTTGTGCATATTGAGATTTAATTCTATTGTCATTACCAAAATCTGTCAACTCATCATAAATATCAATAACATATTGTCCAAAATTCTGTCTAACTACATTTGCTTCATCTTCCAATAGGTGCCTTTTGACAGAATTAGTATTAAAGTCTCTTGGCTGAGTAGTCGTAAAGAAAATTTCCACTCCATCATCATCTGCAAGAGTCTTCAATTCTTGATAATGCTGAATTGTTGTTGAAATATCAATATTGTCCGCCACATTATTAGACGGTAGATTGACAATAATTATGTCTGGATTGAGTGACAATGCATGAGTGATATTATAATCAGGGTTCGGGGCATTTGCATAACCTCCACCATCTTCACCATCTTCGCGCACATGATATGTGGTATAACCACCATTCTGAGCCAAGTTCGTTAAAGTGTAATTAGCATTATTCGTAAATAACAAGCTATCCAATTTTTCTACCCAGCTTTTTTCGTTTCCTGTTAATCCATAACCGGCAGCAGTAGAAGATCCTAATACTACAATATCTGTGACTTCGTAATCCCATGTAAGATCAATACTGAAACCAGAACCGTCTGCATCAGCTACCAGATTGAGAGGAGGTGAAGGAGGGTTAGATGTTGTGATAGGACCACTTCTCAGTACGTTTGATGGTATATTAACTCTATTACCACCTGGTATTTTCCATGCCACCGTCAGGCCCTGACCTCCAGATCGTTCAAAGTATTGAACTGTAATAGGATAGGCACCTTCTTCAAGCTCGATATTTCCTTCCCTCCATCTTCCTCCATGTAAGCCATCATTATCCACTATTTCTTGATCTCCTATCCACAACCTACTACCGTCATCAGAGTTAGTATAAAAAGTATAAGTACCTGCTATTTCGATATATATATATCCGAAAAATTCAATTCCAAAATAGTCATCATCTTCATATTTACCACTTTTAGCACTGGTATAGTTAAAATTAGAAACTGATCCAAATCCATCATCAAATAGAGCCCAGTTAGAAAATTCATGAATATAGTCCCAGGTGCCTCCGGCATATAAATTGTAATAAAGACCTTGCATTGTTGTGGTTATTGCCTCAAGGCTACTTGGATTAGAAGTATTTCCATTAACGTCTATAGCCACAGCATAGAAGTTATAGCTCGTATTTTGCTCAAGGCCAGTAATAGATACGGTTGTATTTGTTGTACTGCCAGCCAGGGTGCCATCACCAAAGTATACTTCATAATGGTCAATACCTACATTATCTGTTGAAGGTAACCATGAAAAAACAGCCGAGTCTGTCCTAACAATAAAGTATTCCTCGGCATCATTATTTGCCTGAACATTTATTCTATTCTCTTCATAGCCAAAGTGACTAAACTTAAAGTTTGCGGGTGCTGTTGGCAGCACATTATCAGCTAAAGTACTGGCAGAGGTGACATTTGAAGCTGCCGATGCACCATCCTGATTATATGATCTAATTTTGTAAAAATATTCAGTGTCACCATCAAGCATTGTATCATGATACATCAAAATATCTGCTTGTGTAGTGGTTACCCATTGAAAGTTTACATTGTCTTTACTTCTATATATTTCAAAACCCAGTTCATTATTGGACATGTCTTGCCAAAATAAATTTATTGCATTTTCTGAGCTTGCCGAAGCCGTTAAATTATTTGGAGCGAAAGGTAAATTGCCTGAATAGGGCTGCGTAGAAACATAAAGTGTGTTTGATTCAAAACTGTTACAAAGACCAATATCTTTTTTTATCAAAGTGTATGCTCCAGGATCAGAAACAGTAATCTGGCTAAATGTTGAATCTTCTAGATATAAACTTCCATTTTTAAACCATTCGTAATATATTCCATCTTCTTCAGTTGTTAAAGTTACATCGGTAGCACCATCCAAAGCGGTTAAGGCAGTACTTCCCTCTGCTGAAATAAGGGCGCTCGGACGAGGCTTAGAAGTTATTGTGTATGGGTCAGACCAGTCACTCCAAACACCATTCCTCATAATACGAACTTGATAATCTCCGTATTCATCTGCAATTATTTCATTGTCCCGTTCAGGGGAGGGAGGAACGGTAGAATAGGTTGAACCTCCATTAGTGGTTTTTCTCCATTCGTAATTTTCAAAATACTTGGAAACACCTAGCCTAACATTAACTTGGTCCCCTTCACAAACTTCTTTTATACCGTAGTAACCATGAATTGTGAGTTTGCTATACTGTAAAAACCATGAAAAGAAGTCTGGTTCAGCATAAGCTGTATTCCAAACACCATGACCTAAATTTGGGTAAACTGTATATCGGGGTGTACCGCCCATGTTACGAAGTTTTTTAATTTTATTGCCCGTACCTTCAGGTTTTGGTCGGTTATCTCGCCCACCTTGAAATTGCCAAACAGGAATATGGATCATTGAAGTGTCCATAGAAATATAATCACTGTCGAAGGCTCCATGATCAACATGCCCTGACATAGGGGCACTGGCAGCAAATAAATCTGGCCTAGAATTCAATAACATCCAGGTGCCACGTCCACCTTCTGAAAGCCCATGGATGTAGATTCTATTGGGGTCAATTGGATAGTCTCTAACTAGTTGCTCAACTAAAGCAATAACTCTACCTGTCCATGTTTCCAATGCTGGACCAGGATTATATCCATTTTTGTTTTGAGGAACTACCACATAACCAGGCCAATGTCTTGGGTCTGAAGGATTTCTGTTAATAGCATCCAAATGTTGCTTACCGCCATGAACAATACTATGATCATTATTCCAAAGGTCTGGACTATTATAGCCATAACAATTGCCTCCCCAGCAATCTGCACGCTCCCCAGCTCCGTGCATAAAAAGTATTAGTGGATATAAAGTCTCTTTACTGGTTGTATCAACATTATAATATGATGAAGATGGATACGCAATTCTAAAATTCAATCCTAACCATTTCGGAGGATTTCCGCTTGAATTGTAACCATTGTTTCCGCTGACAGGAAGTGAATCCACCTGATGTGGATCAGTAATCCAATTAGGGTTGGTTGGGTGTTGAAAAAATGTAAAATCCAAGTATTGCGAACTATTCCAACTGGTTCTTGCACCACCATTGTCATAGCCATAATAATGACCTCTTACCAGATAGTCTGGCACATTACCCTGATCAGGGCCATCTTGAACCAACGCTGGATTGTTAGAGCCATCTAACCTATAACTCATGGTACCAGGAACTATGAAATAGTTTAAATCTGGTATACGCTCATCAGCAGGAATAGGGTTTTGTGCAAAAGACGAAAATCCGGCAATGATAGACATCATTAAACCGGAGCAAAACAACCGCGGATTTTTCATATTATAGCCAACTAATATTTAATTACAAATATAAATATTCTTTACATGTAAAAGGTAACCCCACACATGTAATTTATTTATAATAAAATGATGGGATTAACAGTGCTAATTCAGTGTAAATTTAATAAATATATTTTATAATATAAATATTGGTAGAAAATGCGGTGAAAGATTAAGTCAGAATGATGTAAGGACCTGACCTCTTCTTACTAAAATGCGCTACTGATGTTATTTAGGCTAAATTATATTTATTAAATACTTACTCTTGTTGGAATTCAAAAGCGCCAACATCAATAGCCTCTCCACTTTTACGTTCTCTCATTAAAAGATCGACAAAAAGCTGATCTCGGTCAATCACTCTTCCAGAGTCTAAAAGTGGACTTGTACTTGTAGGTGTAAAATTCAACTGACCTATATTTTCTAACGCAATGTTGTCTAAAGAACTACTGATTATATTATTACTAAGATCTAAATCAATGTCAGAACCTAATTTGTTTATGGCATCAGACTGTATGTTTGCCATAAGGTTGTTATAGAATATATTATTTGCACTTAGTTTGGAATTCATATACAAGGCATTTCCTTCAATGTTAATAAGAGAATTATTCACTATTCGATAACTTTTGCCTGGCAGTGGTTCCCTGTCTCCAACATGTATAGCATTCTTTTTACAATCAATGACCAAATTGCTATAAATCAGGTTATCAAATCCATTCACAAAAATTCCATTTCCAGTTCCACCTTTAACAACATTGCTAAATATTTCTCCAGTGGTACCAGGGTTAACCATAATACCTGCTTGATGTATTGTTATATTTTGTAAACCATAGTTGGTAATTATATTATTGAAAATCTTACAATCTTCAATGCCATTACCAACCTGAATACCGTCTTTTCCTGTGTTTTCAACAATGTTATTATAAATTCTCACCCCTTTTAATTCAGGCTCATATAATGTCTGATCGGGACAATCACTGGCTCCAGCGGGAAAACTTGAGTGCCAATGAGACCCTCCAACATAAGTGCCTTCTCCACCTACATCGTGAAGGTAGTTGTGATGAATAATTGTATTTCTTTGCGTAAATGTATCTTTATTGGTTGATCCATCACATACAGGACGTGTTCGGGCAGCAATAGCCACTTCTGTAGCGCCAGATATGTCCAAATGATCTATTTCAAAATCAGTTGTACCCAATTCTGCCACCACTCCAAATGGTCTGCCTTGAATTACTTTTATACCATATTCATCAGTAGAGCCAGTACCTGTAAGTCTAATATGGCTACTATAATGGAGCTTTATACCTGGCAAGTCTTCATCTACAATGGACTGTCCGTCACAATTTGTGAAAATGTAGGGGGTTTCTGAGGTTCCATGAAAGTTTCTTATGATTACAGAACGCCTGACACCTGAACCAAGACAAATGACAGAGCCAATCGGTAGCGATAAATCATCATTGTCGATAATTACTTTGTCTGCAGCTAGAACAAAATCGCATTCTTCACAGCTAATAGGTGTGTATTCACACGAATTATCACTAAAGGCAACATCATTAACCGTATTTATGGCATAAGAATCTGTACAACCTGTTAGCGTTGAAAAAGTTGGGGTTACATCATCAGATATGGGTGACCCACAACAAGTTAAAAATATTATAGCGGCAAATAGTATAGACTTTTCCATAATTTAATAAGGTTTAGTTTATTTTAAGTATCCAGGACTCTTCAAATTTAAGCACATTGCGCTTTCTCAGGTCATCACGTAGTGTTTGTGCTTCGCCATACTTCTGAGTGAAAAGCAAGTAAACATAGTAATATTGAGTTCTGGTATTATGTGCAATTTGTGGTTGATAGTTCTGTGCTTTTAATTGGTCAATATATTTCATGGCATTTTCTTCAATAGCAAAAGCACCAATTACAACATAATAACCAGGGTTCATGCCATCGATTTGTATTTTTACAATTTCCTCAGGACTTGTTGATTCATCTTTGGCACTATCTAACATTTCAGCTATTTGCTCTTCTTTTTCTATCGGGGCAATATCTTGTTCTTCTACTTTTTCTTCGATGATTGCAGGTTTGTCTTCTACTATTTGCTTGTCTAGTGATTCTTCAACAATTTCTTTAGTTTTAGCTGGTGCTACATCCGGATTATCTGTATCAGTTTTAGGTTCATTTACTTGAAGTGGCTTCTCTTTTGAGATATAATTTTGTTGTCTATCTATTTTTTTTCTTCCCAAATTTAGTGACACATAAAACTCATGTGAATTGTACGTTGCTAGTTCACTGCTAGAGAAATCAAAACTATATCCAATTTTTAAAAAGTCATTAACCTGAAATCCTGCATAGGCTGCGGCACCATACCCATCACTATAACTGCCTCCCAGCCATAGTAGGTTATTGTAATAGAGAGTTGTGTTAGCCTGCCACTGGTCTTCCAGTTGGTTATCCGTTCTATAGGCGCCCATCGGCTCTATTCCTAATTTTGGGGATATATCGAACCTATAGCTAATGGATGAAAACGTAGAATTTAATGGACCTAATGAAACTTCCTGAAAGTCTTCATCGCTCAGGGCATTTTTTTCGAAAATTTTTGGTAAAGAGACCGATACATTTAAACTTTTTAGATTTAAGCTAAGTCCAGCTTGGCCTTCCAAATAAAAACTTTTATCCATTGATCCTGCAATAGCCGGATCGGAAAAATCAGTAATCTGGTTTACGTCAAGTGCAGATCTTCCAGCCCCAATGGAAACGCCAAAACTTAGCGTATTATTCAAGCCCAGATTGACCGTATATGCAACTGACCCCATAGCGGAGGTTTCCATTATCACTCCTTGCTCAAAGTTGGATGCATTTAAACCTATGGCGATATTTCCTGAAAGCGGCAGTTGCAATCCTGCATGAATATACTCTGGAGCTCCGTCCAGTCCAACCCATTGCTTTCTGTAAATCATGTTTAGTTCGGAAGATTCAACACTTCCCAGGAAGGCTGGATTATAGAGGTAGGAATATGTGAAATAGTGATTATATCTTGGTAAACCTTGACCAAAAGAACTGTTTAGAACAATGACTAATATAAAAAAGGTTAATATTTTTTTCATTGTTATTTAAGTAGTGTTATGCTGCCGGAGTAAGATTTTGAATTTCCTTCACACTTTATTATATAAAAATAAACGCCTTCAGGAAGCTCTTTTCCATTATATGTCCCTTGCCAATCGTTTTGATAAGGTTTAGCAGCGTATACCTCTATTCCTCTATTGTCAAAAATTACTAACTCACAATTTTCCACTAGTGATACATCTGGATTAATGATCCAATTATCGCCAATTCCATCCCCATTGGGGCTAAAGATTTTTTGCGGAAAATCAGAGCCGTCTAAAGGATCGGATACAGCCTCCTCACCATCTATGGTAATAATGACCTGATCACTATCAGAGAGACCCCCAATATCTGTAGCAGTAAATTCGAACTCATATGTTCCGATCTTTAAATTTGTAATATTGAGTGTGTCATTATCGATACCTTCTAAATCAGCCTCACCTCCGGAAATTTTAGTCCAAGCAAAACTAGAGATTAAACTTCCGCTTAAAACTTTACCTATTAACTGAATTGAGTTTTGAGGTAACTCCAAGACCTGATCAGTTCCGGCATCTACCAATGGTGGTGTTACTTCACTGGGGTCCTCAGGGTCAACAAAAATATTGACATCATCGGTATTAGAAAGACCCCCATTATCTTCGACAAAAAGTTGAACCTTATAAATGCCTTGGATCAAATTATTAAGTGTAAGCTCTTGGGAAGTCTGGCCAGAGACTGTAGGAGTGTTAGGGCCCGAAATCACCGTCCATGTAAAGTTTGAAATCGTGCCATCTGGGTCGCTGCTACCACTGCCATTTATGGTTACATTGTTATCTGGCAATACTAGAAAGATATCATCCCCAGCATTGGCAATGGGGCTCTGATTAACACTTTCAGCAAATACTTTTATCAATACATCATCAGAATGTGTTGCACCGTCATTATCCGTTACTGTGAGGCGCAATGTATAATTACCTTCTAGTAAGTTTGTAAGTGTGGTGGATGCTGAATTTTCATCGGTTATTGTGACGCTTGGCCCTGATACTTTTTCCCAAAAATAATTGTCCAATGTTCCATCACTGTCCGTTCCCGACCCATTAAGGCTGGTGGTATTGGTTGGTAAAAATATTTCTTGATTATTTCCGGCATTTGCAACAGGCGGAGCATTCGTATCCTCAGGAAGTACCGTTACATTAACCTGATCAGATTGATCTGCCCCATCATCATCAGTAGCGGTGAGTCTAAAAACGTAACTGCCTTCAATCAATGAAGTAATGTTAACATTTAGATCAGTGTTATCTGAAAAGCCTGCGGATGAAGGGCCACTGATTTGTGTCCATAAAGTACTTACAATACTGCCATCGGTATCTGTGGCTGTACCATTCATTCTTGTACTGTTTGTCGGCAATACAATATTTATATCAGACCCTGCATCAACCGAAGGTGATAGGTTTATTGATTCAGCTAATACTTGAATGCTCATTTGATCGCTCGCTGTTTCGCTATTGTTATCTGTAACTGTTAGTTTAAAAACATAACTTCCTTCAACCATTTCAGCAATGCTTAAAGTTGGTGTGTTGATGTTTGATAACGTTGCCCCCGGGCCGCTAACTTTAGTCCAAAAGTACGTGGTAATAGTCCCGTCCGGGTCGCTTCCTGATCCAGTTACATTTATACTATTAGTGGGTAGGTTTAAAGTTTGATCAGACCCCGCATTAGCAAAGGGTTTCTGATTTGCTCCTTCAGGTGAAACAATTATATCAATTTCATCCCCATCTTCTGCACCGTCATCATCTGTCGTGGTCAGTAGGAATGTATATGTGCCTTCAATCAAATCACTCACTGTTGCAGTGGCTGCACTGGCGTTAGTAATTGTTGCAGCAGTGGGACCAGAAACTTGCTCCCAGAGATAGCCCACTACAGCGCCATCACTATCACTACCGCTACCGGTCAAGTTAGTGCTATTTACAGGCAATGTAATTGTTATATCATTACCTGCGTTGGCCACTGGTGATTGATTTACAGCTTCTGGACTTACTGTCACATTCACATCATCACTTGAAGAGGCACCATCATCATCTGTTACTGTAAGCCTGAAGGAATATGTTCCTTCTAATAAGTTAGTTAATGTAACTGTTGAATTGTTGGTGTTGGTAATAGTTACATTTGGCCCACTAACTTTGGTCCAGTTATAGCTTACTATAGAACCGTCACTATCTGACCCAGATCCATTGATATTAGTCGTATTAGTTGGCAATACAAGACTGATATTATTACCCGCATTAGCAATTGGAGCCGTATTTGTGGTGGCGGGAAAAACTACCACTTGCACATTATCAAAGGAAACCCCCCCATCATTATCAGTTGCTGAAAGTCTAAAGACGTAAGTTCCTTCAATTAGATTGTTAGCTGTAAGTGTAGTTGTAGATGCGTTGGTTAATGTTGTGGTTGGCCCACTTTGCTTTGTCCAGTTATAGCTTACAATGGTTCCATCTGCATCGTTGGCAGTTCCTGTCAGGTTAACCGAGTTGGTAGGAAGTACTATGGATTTGTCTGCGCCTGCATCAACATTTGGGAGCACATTGCTTGCAGAGACTGCAACTTGCACTTCGTCAGTTGATACTGCTCCTTGATTGTCAGTTGCCTGAAACTGAAATGTATAATGCCCGGCCACAAGGGAGGTAATTGAAATAGTTGTGCCATTTACAGTAAATGGTGTACTAATTCCATCTGTTTGAGACCATGAGGTTAAAGAAACGGTACCGTCCGGATCGGAAGCTGTTCCCACAATGTCAACAAAATTTGTAGGTAGTGTAAGATTTACATCACTACCAGCAGAAACTATTGGAGGAACATTTGCTGCTGATACGGTAACCGTAACCTGATCTGTAGCCGTAGACCCTTCGTCATCAGTTACTTCCAGCTGAAAATTGTAGATTCCAGCAATAAGGTTTGAAGCCGTTAGGTCATCAGTACTGTTATTGGTTAGGGAAGCTGTGGAAGGTCCTGATATCTGTGTCCAGTTATAACTGGAGATTGTACCATCAGGATCTGCACCTGATCCATCAAAGGTTACTTGATTATTGGGTAATGTTATAGTTCTGTTTGGCCCCGCGTTGGCGCTTGGAGATTGGTTAACTGATTCAGGGGCAACTGTTACAATTACATTGTCTGTTGCATTGGATCCATCATCATCAGTAACCCTAAGTCTAAAAGTATAGGTTCCTGCTACCAAATTTGTGGCAGTAAGTGCATTTGAAATTGTTCCTGAAAGACTAAATGTAGCAGGGCCACTTATCTTAGTCCATAAATAGGAGGCGATAGTTCCATCACTGTCTGTGGCAGAGCCATTAAGGATAACCGAATTTGTAGGGAGGGTAATGCTGATGTCATCACCTGCATTAACAGTAGGAGGGGCGTTGACAGGGGCCGCATTAACAATTATACTCATTTCATCATTGTCAGTAGCACCATTGTTGTCAGTAACAGTAAGTTGAAAAGTATAAGTGCCACTAATTAGATTTGAAGCGGTCATCTGTGCCTTGTTACTATTACTGAGAGTGGAGGTTGATGGCCCTGAAAGCTGGATCCAGGCATAGCTTTGAATGCTACCATCGCCATCACTACCGCTTCCAGTAACATTACTTGAATTAGTAGGGAGTGTTATTGAGATATCACTGCCAGCATTAGCAACGGGGTTGACGTTGGCTGCAAGCACGGCTACATAGACATCATCAATATCCGTTGCCCCAAGGTTATCAGTAACAGTAAGTTGCATGTGATAAACACCTTCAACTAAATTGGATAAAGTAGCTGTGGCACTTGTTGGGTTTGTAATACTTATTGTCCCTGGCCCACCAATTCGTTCCCAAAGATAACTACTTATACTACCATCAGAATCGGTACCTGATCCTGTGATTGAAGTAGTATTTGTTGGAAGCTTTAATGAGAAATTGCTACCGGCATTCGCAACGGGTGCTTGATTGGTAGCATTATTAATCACTTCAACAATTACTTCATCAAATGCCGTAGCACTTTCATTATCAGTGACTGTAAATCGAAACGTGTACGCACCTTCAACTAAATTAGAAACAGTTAGTGTATTAGAAGTAGTTCCTGTAACTGCAGCAGTTGAAGGGCCACTTATCTGGCTCCATACAACACTAGCTATACTACCATCATTATCACTGGCTACCCCAGTAATATTTGTACTTGTTATTGGCAGTACCAACTGTATGTCGCTGCCAGCGTTAGCTGTAGGGCTAAGATTACCAGCTTCCTGGTTAACAGTGACAGTTGCAATATCTAATGCTGTATTGCCATCATTGTCAGTAACAGTGAGTTGAAAGGAGTAGATTCCCTCCAGTAAATTACTAGCAGTTAAATTAGCAGTGCTTGCATTGGTAAGTGTTGCAGTTGGGCCACTCAACTTAATCCAGCTGTAATTAGATATTGAGCCTCCAGGGTCAGAACCACTTCCATTTAATACGATGGAGTTGGTAGGGAGAGTTATTTCCTTATCAACTCCAGCATTAGCGGTAGGGTTTCCGCCTAGGGATTTAGAAAGCATCCATTCATATAAATTTGGATTGTGTAAAGTATTGTCAGTTCTATAAGCTCTGGACCATGAGTTATGACCAACACCTTCATAAGTGGTAAAAATTAGTTCCTGTGTTGGAGCGGGTGTAGTACAATCTTTTACTGAGTTGAACATTGCGAGTCCGCCACCGTACCCCACAGTATTGTCTTGGTCACCATGAAATGCCCAGAGTGGGATTTTACGTTCTGATATGACACATCCTTGGTTAGTATCTCCCCATGCAGCAATTGGTGAAATAGCGGCTAATTTATTAGGGTCATTAACAGACATATAGGCATATTTATACACCCCATTACTACCCAAGCTAAGTCCGGTAAGGTAAACACGGTTCATGTCAACCCGATAGTTTTCAGGGCCATTAAAAACATATTTGAAGACATCATCTATTAACGATACGCCCCAAGAGGGTTTACTGCTTTCAAGCTGTGGTGCAATGACTATGAAGCACTCAGTTTGACCATTGACCTCAAAACACATATTATGTCCATTTTTTATTTCTTTAGGAGGGCCATTGGCCTTCACTTTTTCAAGTGCTGCTGGAGAGCCATCACCCTTTTCTCCGGTTCCGTGAAGAAACAACATTAATGGATATTTTTTGGTAGGATTCAATGCATAGTCTGGAGGCAAATGCTCGAGGTATCCAACACCTTTATTTGTCATTTTAGCAGTTAGCTGGGCTGACAATCTTACTGGAAATGAGATGGTTATAGCCAGTAATACTATAATTTGGGTGAGCAATTTCATGGGTTATCCAATTTGTTGACGATACCAACTATCTACAAACGCGGAAAAAGTAAAATTCATTATAATTTATGGATTAAGCAATTAATTTTTCTAATAATTATTGCAATCATGCAATAAATCTCCTAATAACATTTTGTATAAATTGCCTCCTGTTAATTTACGATAATTTTCATCTGAAAGGTATATTGCATCATCATTGTAGAAGCTCACACTTTCTTTTTGAGAGAATGTATTTAAGGGTACTTCCTGGATTTCCCCAGACGAAAATTTATTGTTTTTGAAGCAGCTAATTAACCAGAATTTACTGTGAGACAATAATACCAAATGTTTATTGTCATTACTTAGAGCAGCTGCCGTTATCCAATTATCTAACATTGAATCAGAACCCAATTTTAATTGATCAATTAACTTGGCAGAATATTCACCTTCTCGAGCCGGAATTTGATAAACATTGACCGTTCCGTCAAAGGGCTCAGATCTGTTTTTAGAAAAAATATAAAGTGAGTCTCGCAAATATATAATGGATTCCGCATCAAAGTTCATTTTATCAGGAGAAGGTGGGAATGCAGTTTGATCTTCATAGCTGAAACTAATCGTTGTTGCAGCCAACCTGGAAGAGGTGTCATTAAGATTGATCTTGTACACCATTAATTTTTTTCTTAGATTTTCGTTATTACCGATATCAGCGATAAATAGATTATCATCATCGTCTATTGTTATGTCTTCCCAATCAAAATTTGTAGCGTAAATTATTTTTTTAAATCCTATTACATTTCCAATGGTATCTAGCTTAAAGATAAATGGGCCATTTCCACTATCATTGATCATCCAAATATTACCGTTACTGTCAAAGGTCATTCCCGAATTTTCATCAAGAGAAGAAGGTAGTTTAGCAATTATCTTCAACGGGGATGATTCGCTAAGATTTTTCTGATCAGATACTATTTCTGGTGTTAATGTTCTTTTTTCAGCTATTCCTTTTACTTTACTTGCCTGCTCATCTTCTAAAGTATGTGACAGCATCCATTCATAGACATTTGGAGTGTGATATTCGTTTCTTATGTCATACGCCTTTTGCCAGGAGTCATGTTTTGTCTCTTCATAAGCTGTGAATTTCATTTCAGGCATATTATTTTTCATGCAAGAATGGGCTGCATCAAACACAGCTTTCCCTCTATCGAATGCAATTACATTGTCATCAGTTCCATGAAAGGCCCAAACAGGTATGTTTCTTGAAGCAACTTTGCATGCTTTATCGATATTGCCCCATGATGCAATTGGGACAATAGCAGCTAATCTATTTTGAGTGTTGTAGTCACTATATGCGTATACCCATGTACCATTACCGCCCATACTTAAACCTGTAAGGTAAATTCTACTTACATCAACCGGATAGTTTAAAATTGCATAATTTATAACCTCATCAACTAGTCCTGGTTCCCACAATGAGGTCGGTTTGTTTAGCTGCGGAGCTATTACGATAAATGAATATTTTTTATCCTCGAAGGTAAAAGATTTGAATCTATCATGTTTAATATGTCTTAGAGGCCCCCATGTCAGTATGTTATTGGCTGATTCATTTGTGCCATCACCTCTTTCTCCTCTGCCGTGTAGAAAAACAATTAATGGATAGGTTTGATCTGGGGTATAATTTTTAGGCAAAGATTCCCAAAAATTAAAGCCTTCATTAGAATGTTTGAAGTCTAAAGATTGAGCGCTTAATTGAATATTAAAGAGTAATAGACAAAAAATGGCAAGTAATCTCATAGCCACTTTTCTTTCCACATTTGAAACATTAATATGTTCCATAATTTTTGATGATTAACTTGTTTACCTTTTAAATAATCATTCCTTAAGCTAATAATTTCTGAAGTAAATACCCCATCTTGTTTCAACTTGTTTTCATCAAGATATTCGTAATAATAATCTTTCAAAGTATCTTTAAACCAAACAGTTAGAGGAGCAAGAAAAGGTTTCTTTGGTCGCTCCATTATTTCACGTGGGACATACTTGTGAACAATGGTTTTAAGTATGTGCTTATTCTCACCATTTCTAATTTTATATTCTGCAGGTAATCGACTTACAAATTCTAAAATATTATGATCTAAAATGGGTTCTCTTCCTTCAATACTGACAGCCATTGTTGCTCTGTCCACCTTAGTAAGGTTGTTATCTAGTAAAAAAGTTTTATAGTCTACGGCCAATAACTTATTGAGGCCATCGTTCTCTCCACTTAACTGATCCGCAATATCAAAGAAGGTTTTTTTGTTGACAAAGTCTTCCTGAAGGTAGGCTCTCGCTTCTGTCTCAGTAATAAATTGAGATATGACTTTCATTGCTACGTTGGGATCCTGATGCTCCCATATTTCCTGCATTTTATCATACCTGGTGGCAAAGTTGTAGGTTTTGTTGAGTACAGGGATTTTTCTGGAAGGAATCTTTTTCATTACAGCACTCATCAGTGACTGAAGGGCAGGGGGGTATTTAGTAAATTTTATTGCTCTATTGAACTTATCATAACCTGCAAATATTTCATCACCCGCATCCCCAGACAATGCAACTTTTACTTTTGTTTTAGCTAGTTTACTAACCAAATATGTTGGCACTACAGAATTATCAGCAAAAGGTTCATCGTAAATAAACGGTAGCTGCCCTAGAATTTCTGCAGTATCTTGAGCTGTGCAATATTGTTCGGTGTGATCGGTACCGAGGAATTCAGCAACCTTTTTTGCTTCTGGAGCTTCATTAAAAGCCTCCTCTGCATAGCCAATGGTAAATGTTTTAAGTTTATCTGTGCTTTGACTTTGCAAAAGTGCAGCCACAGCTGTACTATCATAACCTCCACTTAAAAATAGGCCCACTGGTACATCAGCCACCATTCTGTATAAAAATGCCTTTTTAAGAATTTTTTCTGTCTCAAGTACAGCCTCGTCATATGAAATATCAAGCTTGGGTTGATTATAACAATCTACCACATCCCAGTATTTTTCCTTAATCACTTTTTTGCTCTTTAGGTCAATTTTTAAAAAGTGCCCAGGCTCCAATTTTACGGTGTCTTTGAATATACAATAAGGTGTTGGTATGTAGTTGTATTGAAGAAATAAAGCCAGACTGTCATGATCAAGTATTTTATCAAAAGCGGGGTGTTGGTGAAAACTTTTAATTTCTGAAGCGAAGAGCATTACCCCATTTTTATGATAAAAGTAAAGAGGCTTTACTCCAGCTCTGTCTCTAAAGATAAATACCTCTTGCTTTCTCTTATCATATAATACGAAAGCAAACATGCCTATAAATCGATCGACAGCCTTTGTGCCCCAGCAATCGAAGGCTTTCAATATTACCTCGGTATCTGAAGTTGAATTGAATGAGTAACCTTCAATTCTAAGTGATTCCTGTATCTCTTTATAATTGTAAATTTCACCATTAAAAACTATTGTGAAATTATTGAACATCATGGGTTGATGCCCTGAGCTGCTTAAATCTATTATTGATAACCTGCGGTGGCCAAGACCTATAGTGGCATGATCAGTTTCTTCATGAAAGAGTCCGCTGTCATCAGGCCCTCTGTGAAGAAGTTGATCTGTCATACTTTTTAAAGTATCCTTAGAAGTGCTTTTTGTAAAGTCAATAAAACCTGCAATTCCACACATGAGTAATTAATTTAATTTCATTTCTTTCTTGAAACCAAAATTCCACAAAACAGCAGCTAAAAAAACATTTAGGTGTTTAAATTTTCTTTGCGCCAGAAGTACGATACAATTTTTAGGTATAGTGATACAAAACAGGAAGATCAAGAATATGAAATATTTTTCCCAGGATTTATTTCTTCTCATGAACAATATTCTATTTCTTGTAAGGTAATATGTTTTTAGCGGACTATCGTTGCCAATTGATACTGACACTTTGTGCCTTATGAGAGCCTTTGGTTGGTAATATATTTTATACCCAGCTTTTTTTATTTGTTCACACCAATCAAACTCCTCATAGTATAAAAAATATTCTTCTGGCATGGGGCCGACTTCATCTACAATTTTTTTAGGAATCATCATTCCGCCACCGTGACAAAAATGAGTTTCGCCTATTGTGTCAAACTGACCGCTATCCTTTATCCCACTTCCAATTGTAACATTTCGGCCGGTAAATGAATTAATATCCGAATATCCAGCATACTCAATAATTCCAGGCTGGTTGTAGAAGTGAAATTTGGGGCTTACCATCCCTGCATCCGGTTTTTGGTTGAAGGTGTCAATTAAGGCCTCAATACAACCTTTGGTCAAAACAGCATCGTTATTAACAAAAAGCAGGTATTCGCCTTCGGCTTTTTCAATAGCCAAATTGTTGCCTCCTGCAAAGCCCAAATTATTATCGCTTAAGATGAGGTTAATTTCGGGATGTTTTTTAAGAAGAATGTCTTTTGGGTTTACTTTTGAGGCATTATCTACTACAATTATTTCGATAGCTGGGTATGAAATCTCAGAAAGTGAATCAAGCAAATCTAAAGTAGCCTCAACTGCATTATAATTGATGGTAATTATTGAGACTCGTGGTTGAATATTAGTCTTCACTACATTAAGAATCTTTGCTGGTACTATTAGAAGTATGGGGTGTATGGATGAACTTTTTATTGGCACCCTTTAGCTTAAAAAGCAGGAAAAACATTTTCAAGAATACTTTTGGCAAGGAAATAATCGCTTGTAAAAGCTGTTTTCCATAATATTCATTCGGTATAGCTAATAATGTAGCTCCAAAAGTAATAATAGCTATTGCCAACCAATAAATATAAAGCGTAGAATGCCAAAATGAAAAGAGTCCAGAGCACAGCGTGAAGATTACAAGTAGCCCTAAATTAAGAAGTCTTGGAAGTTGAATATTTCTTAGAATCGTACTATTGAAAAGAGCGAGTTGGCCTTTAAAAAAAGCAAACATGCCTACCTGAAAATACTCACTTAAATAGTAGAACTGACTTGATATCCATCTTTTACGCTGATTTTCGAACACCTTAGTATTGGATACCTTTTCATCATAAATAATGGCATTATCAACATATATAGACTTATAACCTTTATTTGCCAGACGTAATTCTAACTCTCTATCAAATCCACCAATAGAATCCATTTCTCCTAAGTTCTGCTTTAGCAGCTTGTAGTTAAAAGACATTCCGGAACCTTTAAGTGATGATGACAGGCCTAGAGCCGTGCTACCTTTGCACATAATATGATTGTTTATCTCCTCGCTCAACCCGTCTAGGAAGGCCATTGTAGTATCGATGTTTTTTGCTGCTCTTCTTCCTTGAATAGACTGATAGCCAAGCTGATGGATCTTGTTTAAAGTAGAGATAAAATTGGGCTCCATTATGTTATCAGCATCAAGAATAACAGCATAATCATATTGATTATCATATTGAGCCAATGCTGCGTTGAGCGCTTTTACTTTGGTACTTTTTTCAAATGAGACTTCAATGATTTTTATTGGAAGTTCCCTAAGTCTATCAAGGGTCCTTTTTTGCAAACTGTCTGCAATAACTATTACCTCGTAGTTTGTGTAATTTTGGTTTAGAGACTGTTTTGCTACATCTATAATTACCCCATCTTCCTTGTAAGCTGGAATGAAAACCGCAAATTTATAATTTTTAGCGCTAGATAAATTTCCCGTTTTAACAACATACATTCTTCCTGCCAATGAGAAAACCGCAGAATATGTTGCCACATAAGCAAAGTATGTCAGTAAAATAATCTCTGACCAGAAAAATACATCCACTTAAATAAGTCTTAAACTTTCTCCTTTTGAATTAGGGCAGGAAATGTTTTTAAAATTAGCCCTATATCATATATGAAAGAATTTTTATTAGCATAGTCAATATCCAACTTAATTCTTTCTTCTTCAGACATATCTGTCTTTCCTCTCTTGGTTACTTGCCAAAGCCCCGTAATTCCAGCAGCTGACATAAACCTCATTGCACAGTCATCTTTAGTCAATTGTTGTGCTTCATAAAGTGGAAGTGGTCTATTACCCACAATTGACATATCACCTTTAATAACATTAATCAATTGAGGTAACTCGTCCAAACTTGTATTTCTAAGAAACTGGCCAAACTTTGTGATGCGCGGATCATCCTTAATTTTGAAGAATACTGGATTTGAGCCATGATCTTTGACTTCTGTCGATCCACCATATTGATTCAAATGCATCAATTTGCTTAAATCTTTATCAGCTCCATTTGACATGGATCTGAATTTATAAAAATTAAAAATTTTATACCCGCTACCAGCTCTTTGAGAAATATAAAATACTGGCCCTTTGGATTCTAGCTTGATAATCAGTGCGATTAAAAGCATAATTGGGCTAATTATTAAGAGCACACTTCCTGCTACCAGAAGATCAAAAAGCCGCTTGTGAAAAGATATTTTAAAATTAAACGGTTCGATTTGTAATCTCTGTTCTGAGGAATTAGATAATTTTTTAAATAGCTTTAAAAAATCAATCCAGTAATTTAAGCTCTCTGGATTTATATTATTACAAAGAACATCATCAGCACCATTTTTTAGGAGTTTCTTTTTTTCCAAGTCAGAAAAGGTTGGGCCAACTGCAACAATAGGTACACCACATTTGCTCAGGATTTGCTTTGCATACCGCATTTGACCCAGGGTTGCTTCATTAACTTCGTTTACGTAGTAAACTACAGCATCGGGTTGGTTTTCACATGATACATCTACAAGGTCTACTAAAGCTTTATGTGAATTAGCAACTTTAGAATACGGATAGAACTTAGATAAACCGTCCAAATTATCCAGGGCAGATATGATCATTAACTTTTTATCATATACTGGAGAGTTTTCTTCAGACCTGCTGGAAAGGTGATTTAGTGTTATGGCATCTTTCATTTCCTAAGTGTTTTACGTTTTTGCTGTCTTAATAAGATCATTAATGGTCTCAATTAGTTGTGGGGGATCAAAAGGTTTTTCAATGACTTCCAAAACCCCTGCTTCAAAACATTTTTGTCTTAATTGTTCATCTGCATGACTTGTGTACATAATCACTGGTATTTCTTTAAATACTCCACTGTTTGTGAGATTTTGCAAAAAATCCAACCCTGTTATTTTTGGAAGGACAAAATCACATAAAATCAAATCTGGAATGTTGCCTTCTAGTAACCACTCCATAGCAGTTACACCTTCTCTTTTAATTGTTACATTGAAGTCATTACTGAGGACTTTCTCAATCAGCCAGCATAAGGCCTGATCATCCTCTATGACTAAAATAACTGGTTTCATGTAAGAAACTTTTAGTTAAAACAGTAAATTTTATAGAGGAGTTAAAACGCTTTGAGGGGTTATAAATCCATCTATAGACAACATTGTTAATAAGCCAGAACACGAAGATAAAACATGTTTTGCATTAAACACAAGCTTACTAGAGATTATTTTACGTAGCTTGAATATAAATATAAATATAAATATTTATATAATAAAATATGAATTTACAATAATTCAAGGGTCTTGGATAATTTATATTACCATGTAAGTTTTTAGTTTAATAACAATGTTTGCACTTTGATACTGAGAATATGCTCTGATCCATTTTAAATCGTTTTAATTAATTTCTCTTAATACTATAGATGATGACCTTATAAACCACTTGATGTTTTTTAACTGTCTTGGTATAGTTCAAAAATGTTAGACATAAGGGTGAAAATTGAACCAAAATGGAATAGAAAAGGGTGAAGATTGAAATAGGTTAATAGTCATTCAATCTATCATTACTGTAAAATGCCCTTGGCCTTAAGGTTTTGGCGGAAAATTGAATGAGAGGTAGTTGTTGTAAGAATGCTATTGGTAAAAATACTTAGTCATCCTTATAGGTTTATTTTTCTTGACCCAATACCAGAAAATTGATTTAGGCCTGTCGTTTGAATAATACTTTATTTCTTTAATACTTTTTCTTTCATCGCTTGTGACGATAGATACTTGCTCTATTTGATGCTGGGTATTATACTTATATTCATAACTAGTTGTAATACCATTATCGGTTTCTTCAAGTATTATTTTTCTTCCAATCTGGTCATACTTAGTTTTCCACGTTTGAATCCAATGCTCACCGTTAAGGCTGTATTTTTTTGTTTTTTCAAGAAGTTTCCCATCCTCATAGAAATAGGAAATCTGTGAGATCATTCTTGGATTTTCCAGGTAGGCGTACCCTGTATAGGCTTCCTCGGAGGCTAGCATTGTGTTTTTATACTTATAGAACGTTTTTGCGAGCACTTCTAAATTCTTATTAACAATACTGTGCTCAATAACCTGTTTCGATTCATTTAGCAAAAAGGTCTCTTTAGGAATGTAGCCATCTTTGTCAATCGAATACTTGGTCACCAATAGATTGAGTGTATCATAGAATACATCGTTTTCAATGTCCTGGTTATCCACAATTGAGAACATGGCTACAAACGTACTATCCTTTATTGTTCTCTTGTTTTTGAGTCTATAGTCATATATGTACACTTCAGAGCCATAAAGGGGAGTCATGTCATGAATTAGATCGTATAGTTCGGCAATTCGGTCATTCTCCAACGTTGACTGCCCAAATGTGAGTAAACAGTAGGATATCATAATAAGTATAAGAATGCTTTTTTTGATCATCTTCAATATAGAATCATCTGAAATTACTTTTTTTGTCCATTAATTAATAGTGTTTCTTTGATATTGACAGTTTAATTTATTGTTATTGAAAAGTTTAAAGAAATTAAATTTCACAAAAAGAACTCTGCATGCATAATTTATTTTGTGTTATCGTAACTATAGATGGTTTTTTTTGTTTAATTTGTTAGAGTATTAAAACGATTGCAAACTTTAAAAAACAAACTTTATGAAAAATTTTAACTTGACATCACTATACAGCAAGTTGATTGCTATAGTGTTGGTAGGGTCTATGCTTGGCTTTATGGGTTGTGGGGATGATGATGATGGCACTCCTGCACCGACACAATCACTTTATGAACTTTTGTCAGCTGACGAGGATTTGAGTGAATTGAAAGGGTATATAGATGATTTTGGATTAGACGCAAGTTTAAAAGCAACAACGGCAACAACATTCTTTGCTCCTAACAATGCTGCTTTTGATAAGTTAAGAGCAACATTGGGAACTGATGACTTAGCTACTGTGGCGCCAGCCATTATTAATTCTGTACTTGCATTTCACGTTGTTCCGGGTGGTGCTTTTACTAAAACTCAATTGGTAGCCGAAGTTTCTGTTGCCACCGCACAAGGTGAAAGCATAGTTATGAATACTGAAGCTTCCAATACTGGAACTGTTAAGACTGGTGGGTCTGATGATGAGGTAATTATATTGGAAGCAGATTTACTTGCTACCAATGGAGTAATGCACGTTGTAGAAACAATATTAATTCCTCCAACTATCTTCAATGCTATTGGTGTAAATCTGGGCAAATTATCTCAACCAGTACTATTAGGGTCTGATTTTACAACATTAGCAGCTGGTATAGCTAAGGCTGATGAGTTTGCTGCTGGAGCGTCTCTAACCACATTGAGTTCAATTTTGGCAGGTACTGATAACTACACAGTTTTTGCACCGACCAATGCAACATTTACAGCTGGTTCAATAACAGTTGATACTTTTACCGGCCAGCAGTGGTATGGCATTATAGCTAATCACGTAGTTCCAGGTTTAGTTGAACCAGCTGATTTAGTTACTTGCGCTGAGTTTACTACTGCAGCCGCAGGTACGCTTACCATTTTTAATAATACAGATGTGGTTGCAGCTGATAATGGAATAGGTGTTTATATTGATTCTGATGGTGATGTTGAGTGTGATATAACCGTAGATGGTGGTGCTTCATTATCCAATTTGGATGCAGAGGTAGCGTTACCAAATGCATTTAGTGCTTCAAATGGAACACTTCATGTTATTGCGGGTGTGTTAGTTCCTTAATTAGACGGCTAAAAAAGGAATTTAAATGACTTCTTTCAAAGCTCGAGATTTATCTCGGGCTTTTTTTATGATATTTCCCAGTTCAATTGTGTTAATCTAGACTTATGACACCTTGTTATCACTATATTTATAACAATGCCATCACATAGTAATTGTGTTATACATGGAGCTTAATAGTTATTCATACATTTTAATGAGCATATGTCAGTTCTTTTTAGTATTTAACCATATGTCAAATGCATAGTTAAATAAGGTTGTAGTGGTAGAAGTAATTGAAATAAATTTAAATAAAGAGGGCAGTCTTGAAAAGACTGCCCTCTTTATTTAAATTGGTATCTAGCCTGTTAATTCATAAGTTGATCGAATGTAATTGATAAGTAATAGATAGCTCCAATATTTGGCCCTCCTAAACTTTGAATATATTGTTTATTTAGAATGTTTGAACCTCCTAGCTTGAGCATAGACTTAAGGCTTTTAAGCTTATAGCTCACTTGAGCATCAACAGTACTGAAAGAAGGCACATCTCCTGTCGCGAATGATGATTCCCAGAAGAACTCTTCTTGCCACCTATAAGTGATATTGAAACCAAGCTTGTCTGTAATTTTTCTATTCGATAGGCTTAAGTTGAACTTATGTTCAGGGGTATTAAACTCCGAAAATCCTTGAGTAATCTCAGTATTTAACTTATTCCAATTGTAATTACCACCTAAATTGTATCCTTTAGGCAAGCTATATGTTAAACCAATAACAGCACCCTGAGAAGTTACTTCCTGATCATAGTTTGTGTATATCTGTGCTGTATTTCCTGTAAAAGTGCCATCATTCCTCAAAGTAAGCGCAGAACCATTCAGAAGTGAAGCAGCCGCAGCTGGATTAGCGAAAACATCTGCAGAAGCTTTTCTTAGCTGTATCTGGGTAATAAAATCATTGTAAGTGTTATGATAATAAGCTAAGTCAACCAAAAGCTTATTAGCTATTAAACTTTTATAACCAAATTCGACAGTTTTAATTTGTTCAGGTTTAACAGGCTTGGCGTCTGTAAATGGTACTAATTGACCTATTGCAGTTCCTATAGCGCCTCCAGAAAAAATAATGTCTGTGAAAGCTCTAACAGATTCTATTGTATAAGCATTGGTAGTAAGTTGGTATTTACTGTAATTATCTTCTAATCCTCCTAGAAGTCGAGCGGAAATAATATCTAAGTCGATGAACTGACCTTGTGTTGTTGGTATTCTAAATCCAGTTTGATAAGATGCTCTGAAATTATGATTTTGTGCAACAGTGTAAACACCAGAAATTCTTGGATTTACCTGACCATCAAAGTTTTCATTTTTATCATACCTCATTGACCCAGTAAGCTTTAAGCTTTCATTTAATATTCGCTTAGAAGCTTGTGCGTAAGCACCATACTCTTTAATCTGAATCCCACCATCCTGATCTGGGAAAATGGTTCCATCAGACCTTAAATCAAACATGCGATAATTACCACCTACTTGAAGATCGAAGGCTTCAATTTGATTTTTAAAGTCATATTGTCCTTCTACATGATATAGATTAGTTGCATCGTTAAATTTAGGTCCTGCCGGAACAACACCATTTTGCTGACTTTCTTGCAGCTGTTCAAATGTTGCAGAGCCCTCTTCTAATGGGTTATTGGTAAGCATTGCATTCTTTGCAAATTGATGTGCTGTATATGAGTCCTGTAATGTTACTGAGTTAGGGTCATCAGTGTCACGATAGCCTTGGTCGTAAAGAGATTGGAGATAAAACAATGGATATCCAGTGAGGTAATTTGCTACATCTCCACCAAATCTCGAGTCGTTAATTTTTTTACCCAAAAATTCAGCAATATATGAGTCTCCAGAGTTTTCACGAGTTGTATAAGCTCTTAAATAGAAGTTGTCTCCTCTCAATTGCAAGCGATGCTGTTGAATTCCAAAGTTTTTCAATGAATATCTTTGAGCACCAGTATAAATACTTGTTCCGAAACCTCCATTGTAGAGGTAGCTAAGCTCTACATTGTCATTTAATCTATAATAGAGACCAACATTAGCTTTCATGTTTTTAGCATTATAATCTACAATATTTTCTTCCTGATAACCAGGTGCAGAAATAACATGATTAGGTAAAAAACCGTTTTGTGCAAAACTCCATGCAGAACTACCCGGTTGAAAAACTCTCTGTTGAGCTACACTCTGCCAACCTACGCTATTAGCAGATGTTGTACTAAAACGAAGTATATTCATGTTTAAGGTAGCCTCATCACCCATAACATGTAACCTTTCAGCACCTGGATTATCTCCTCCAATGCTTGCAAAAGGGTTCAATGCTGCATTTCTGTCCAATTGGCTTGTTCCATGCCAGTCGTCTGCCTGCATGTAAGAAAAGTTAACTTTGAATGCAAACTTGTTATTAAAGGCTTTGGCGTAACGAATAGAAGCTTCGTACATAGGAGCCATGTCCTGATCAGCATCAGATCCTACATGATTAACTCCTATTTTAGCAAATGCGCTTGCGCCCTGATAATCGAAAGCACTTTTACTGTTAACTAATAATATACCATTGAAGGCATTTGGACCGTACAATGCAGAGGATGCACCGGGTATCAATTCAACACTTTCTACATCCAATTCAGATGGGCCATTCAAGTTTCCAATAGGAAAGTTAAGGGCCGGAGCTTGAGTATCCATTCCGTCAGTTAATTGAACAAATCTGGTATTACCTGTTGATCCAAAACCTCTGGTGTTAATTATTTGAAAGTTAATACTGCTAGTAGCTACATCAACACCTTTCAAATTTGCTATACCTTTATAATAGTTATCAGCTGAAGTGTTTTGAACCGCCAAAATATCCATTTTCTCAATGGACACAGGGGACTGGAGGATACTTTCTTCAACCCTTGAAGCTGAAACAACTATCTCCTGGCCAAGTAGGGATTGTTCTTCCAGAGTAACATTCAATCCGGTTGTACTCGCATTGGTTATTTCAATTTCTTGAGTGCTGTAGCCAATGAATGAAAAAACAAGTGTGAAAGGAGGGGCATCATTTACAGAAAGGTTGTACTCACCATTGAAATCAGTAATAGTACCTATTACCTTTCCTTTAACAATAATGTTTACACCTGCTAGAGGTTCTTCTGTTCCGGCATCAAGTACCTTTCCTGAAATGGTAGTCTGCCCAAATGCTTCCGGTACAAGCCCGCAGAAGACAAAAAGTGAAGCAATTGCAACTTTAGTAAAAATCTTATTCATAGATGTTAAGTTTTAAAAGCACTGTATAATAGCTTATTAGGTAGTTTAATAAGGAAATATAGCGATTTAAAACTTCTTATCTAAAACATTTTAAGAAAACGTTATGCATGCCTACTATTTTTTTGCAAACGGTTGCCAATGGCCTGTGAACGCTTTATTGAGTGTTCTCTTTTTTTACATGCTCTACTAATTTTTCGCACAAATCATTCATTTGCTGTGACATGAATTCATCACCGGTACTGTTCAAAACACTTTGAGCCAAGCCGCCAAGACAGTCAATATAAAATCTCTTCATTTCGTCAACAGGCATATCTTTTGTCCATAGGTCTATGCGCATTGTGTTTTTTTGATTGTGATCCCAAAGGGAGATACTTATTGACTTTGTTTCTTCTGGCTGATCATCACCTTTCTCTGTGGCATTCCAAGATATAGTTTCTGGAATATTGTCATTATCTAATTCTACCGTGAAATTGATTTCGGATTTTTTCATTGATTGCTTATGAATGTGAAATATCGAATACGTTGCGTATTCAGTGAATTTATTTATTTCTAATTAATTTATAGTCATTTCAGGTATATTACCCTCAACTATTAGCTTGCCCTCTGTGGCTGCTTTTATTTCATCGACACTAACACCGGGAGCTCTTTCCAGCAGTCTGAAGCCTCCTTCTGGAAGCACATCCAGTACTGCCATATCTGTAACTATTTTTTTTACACATTTTAGACCGGTAATAGGAAGCGAGCAAGATTTTAACAACTTAGAATCTCCTGACTTACTGCAATGCTGCATTGCCACAATGATATTTTCGGCAGAAGCAACCAAGTCCATGGCACCGCCCATACCTTTAACCATTTTGCCAGGTATTTTCCAATTGGCGATATCGCCATTTTCAGAAACCTCCATTGCACCCAAAATAGTCAGGTCAACATGCCCACCTCTAATCATAGCAAAACTCTCTGCGGAATTAAATAAGACGGAGCCAGGCATCATGCTTACAGTCTGCTTACCTGCATTGATAAGGTCGGCATCTACATTTTCTTCATAAGGGAATGGACCAATACCTAAAAGACCATTTTCAGATTGTAATACAACATCTATATTGTCAGGTATGTAATTGGCCACCAAAGTGGGGATACCAATACCTAAGTTGATATACCATCCGTCTCTTACTTCCTGAGCTATTCTTTTTGCAATTCCTATTTTGTCTAACATATTTAACTAATTTGAAATATTGTTTAACCACAAAGTTCACAAAGTTAATTTTTTGAGTTTCCCCAAAGGTATTTAACGTATTTTGATAATATAATTTTCAATACTCATTTACAGCGTTTCACAAAGTTACAAAGTACCATTAATGACTCTTTTGATTCCATTTTTCAATAGTGCTACATTAAAGTTTATCAGTAACCCAAGTTTGTAATTCCCCAGTTTCATGTATGTTAAAGTCTGTGCCAAATGCACATCGTTTAAAGTTTCAACACTTTTTAACTCAATTACTACTTTGTTTTCAACAAGAATATCAATTCTATAACCGCATTCAAGTTTTACACCTTCATAAACTACAGGCATCGGTTTTTCTTTTTGAATAAAAAGATTGGATTGTTGAAGTTTATAAAACAAGCATTCCTGATAGGCACTCTCTAATAGGCCTGGGCCTAAAACTTTGTGAACTTCTATAGCACAACCTATAACTTTGTTTGCTATTTCATTTTCTGTCATTATCAGCCATTCTCAGTGCTCTTAGCGAATTCATTGTGAGCTTTGTGGTAAAATTTTTAAATCGATACAGTACGTTGTTCAATCCTCTTCTCGTAATTCTTACCTTCAAATATCCTTTGAACATAGATGCCGGGAGTATGAATCTCGTTTGGATCTAAGGCTCCGAGTGGAACAAGCTCCTCAACTTCTGCAATGGTGATCTTACCTGCAGCTGCCATCATTGGATTGAAATTGCGTGCAGTACCTTTGAAAACTAGATTGCCAGCGGAATCACCTTTCCATGCCTTAACAAGTGCGAAGTCTGCTTGCAGCCAAGATTCCATTAAATATTGTTTTCCATCAAACTCACGTACTTCTTTACCTTCTGCTACCTCAGTACCATAGCCAGCAGGGGTGAAGAAAGCAGGAATACCAGCACCACCCGCTCTCACCCGTTCGGCAAGTGTGCCTTGTGGTATAAGGTCAACTTCAAGCTCTCCGGCTAGAAGTTGTCTCTCAAATTCAGCGTTTTCACCTACATAAGATGAGATCATTTTTTTTACTTGCCGGGTCTTAAGCATCAGGCCAATACCAAAGTCATCGACTCCGGCATTGTTAGAAATACATGTCAATCCTTTAACACCAGTTTTTAATAGTGCGCTGATACAGTTTTCTGGTATTCCACATAGTCCGAAGCCCCCTAACATGAGTGTGGCATTGTCTGGAATGTCTTTAACCGCCTCATCGGCATCCTTTACAACTTTGTTAATCATAGACTTAACGATTTAAAATTTTAAGGCTTTCTTTTTTGTCAATCTCAAGTTGAGTTTTCAGGGCTTCTATATCTGCAAATTTCTGTTCTGCCCTTATTCTCTTAACAAACAATATTTTAAGGTTTTCGCCATAGATATCGTTTGCGAAGTCAAATATATGAACTTCTATGCTTTTGACTTTACCATTTACAGTTGGTCTGTAACCAATATTGAGCATTCCATTATAAGTAGTCCTATTTGACACCACCTTTACGGCATAAGCACCATCTGCAGGAATAAGTTTATGGCGCATTTCTATTTCAAGATTAGCAGTAGGAAACCCAATAATCCGACCAATTTTCTCGCCTTTGACTACCCGTCCAACCATCGAATATTCAGAACCAAGGAGGTCATTGGCCTGATCAACCTCACCTTGAAGTAGTGAGTTTCTTATTTTTGTTGAACTCACACCTACATGATCAACCTCCTGTTTCGGTATTTCTTCAACTTCAAAGCCATAGTTAACAGAATTGGCCTTTAGCTGTTCAAATCTTCCTTCACGGTTGTTTCCGAACCTGTGATCATAGCCAATCACTAGCTTCTTTGTGTTAATGGTCTGGATCAATACTTTTTGTATGAATTGCTCTGAAGTGAGTTGAGAAAATTCCTTTGTAAAAGGAATTCTTAGTAAATGATCAATGCCTTGTTCTCTAAGCAGGTCGGCCTTCTCTTCAAAAGTATTTAATAACCTTAATTCGGTATCATCAGGATATAAGACTAGCCTGGGGTGAGGCCAATATGTGATAAGTACACTTTCTCCATTATTGGCTTTTGCTACTTCATTTACCCGCTTTAATATTTGTTGATGACCCACATGAACTCCATCAAACGTACCGCTGGTAACTACTGCGAAGTTTAATGGTTTGAAATCCTCAAGTCTGTGATAGATATTCATTTTTTAGTCAATTCTTCTATTGTCTTGGCATCATCAACACTAAAATCACCAATTCTGGTTCTTCTTAACGATGATAGGTAAGCTCCAACTCCGAGTATCTCACCAAAATCCCTTGCCAGGCTTCTTATGTATGTTCCTTTTGAGCAAACTATTTTAAATGCGACTACTGGCAAATTAACCTCTGTCAACTCAAATACCTTGACTTCAACTTGCCTTGATTTGAGCTTAACATCTTCACCATTTCGGGCTCCTTTGTAGGCCCTTTTTCCTTCCACTTTAATGGCCGAGAAAATCGGAGGAATCTGATCGATTTTTCCCGTTAGGGATTCAGACGCTTTTAATAAGTCTTCCTGTTTAAGATGACTGAAGTCCTTAATATTTTCAACTTCCGTTTCCAGGTCATAAGAAGGAGTGGTGGCTCCAATTGTGAAAGTACCGGTGTATTCTTTTTCCTGCGCCTGATAAGTTTCTATTTGCTTAGTCTTTTTGCCAGTGCATAATATAAGCAGACCAGTTGCTAACGGATCTAGCGTGCCAGCATGGCCAATTTTTTTTACTTTTAAGTGATATCGTAACTTTTTTACAATATCAAAAGATGTCCAAGTTAAGGGCTTGTCAACTAATATAACTGTTCCGGGATCTTGTGGTGCTGCATTAGGATCCATTATAGTAAGGCATTTATAAAAACAATTCCGGCAACTATAAAGCAGTAGTAAGCAAAATAGATCAGTTTGCCCTTTTTAACAATATTGATCATCCATGTGCAAGCCAATAGCCCAGAAACAAAGGCCGCTGCAAATCCAATGATCAACACAATGGAATCAACACCAGCCGCTGATTCTGGTTCTTTTACAAAGTCCAGCACTTTTAGTAGAGTTGCCCCTAAAATAGGAGGGAGCACCATCAAAAATGAAAATCTTGCAGCCTTAGACCTTTCAATGCCAAGCATCAGTGCCGTTGATATTGTAGATCCTGACCGGGAGATGCCTGGCAAAATGGCAACAGCCTGAGCTAACCCTATAATAACGGCCTTACCGAACGTTACTTTTCCATCTTTAGGCTTTGCATAGTAGGTGAGTAATAGTAGGAAGCCTGTGATGGCAAGCATAGACGCTACAAATATGATGTTGCCGTTGAACATGGCTTCAATCTTATCTTCAAAAAGAACTCCAACCACTCCAACCGGAATCATAGATAGCACAATTTTTGAAATGAATTGAGTTTCCTCATTCCATTTAAATTTTAAGAGACCAAGGATCAATTCCAGGAGGTCCTTTCTAAAGACAACAATGGTGCTTAGGGCAGTTGCTCCATGTACAATAATTGCGAAAAGCAGATTATTACTGCCTTTTACTCCCAGTAGATATGTTCCGATTTCAAGGTGGCCGCTGCTGCTAACAGGTAAAAACTCAGTCAATCCTTGTATTATACCAAGGATAAGAGCCTCAAGGTAATTCATTAATTACTTTTTAGGGTTATAAAGAATGGCACCTATTTCGATTAAGAAACCACAGAAAACCACCAAAGGTCCCAATGTAAGACCAAGAAAGCCAAACCCAAAAGGCTCAGGATCAGAACTCATAATAACAAAACCGACTATAATTACTGCCAATCCAGTGAGCATGATAGTATAGTTCTTTTTGCCAAAAGGCATGTTTTTGTTCTCCATAGTTAATATAATTCGTCTAATGACAATTTTAGATATTTGCGTATAGCGCGGTATGTGCTGGCAAAACCAATCAGGGCTCCAATAAGAAGCAAGGATATAAATAGAATGAATATCTTATCCATTTCCTGTAGTGCAGATAGATCTTCTATTTTATTATTGGCAAATCGCAGAAGTCCATAAAGTCCAGCGGATGCAAATAACCCTGCTAAAACACCATAATATAAAGACCTGGCTAGGAATGGTTTTTGGATAAATCCTGATTTGGCACCTACAAGCTGCATGCTTCTTATTAAAAAGCGCTGTGAGAAAAGTGCCAGCTTAATGGTATTATTTATTAAAATAATAACCACAAATAATAAGATTAGGGCAAAGCCTGCGAGTACCAGACTAATTTTAGTTACGTTTTGATTAATAGAATCAACAAGGCTTTCTATATACTCTACTTCAAAAACCCCACTTAGCTTTTCTAGCTCTTCTTTGATTTGCTTCAAGTTTGCAGCGTCCTGATATTGAGGGGCAATGTTGATAATAAAAGCATCACGCAGCGGGTTTTCCCCAAGAAACTTAGTAAAGTCTTCTCCAGTTTCTTCAATAAATTGTTTCTCGGCTTCTTCTTTGGATATAAAACTTACTTGAAGTTCTTCACCTTTTTTTGCCACAAAAGGTTTAGATGAAATCGATTTTTGAACTTGGATTCTTTGATTGCTGGTTATTCCTTTATTTAGATATACCTGAACTTCTATATTTTCTTTTATAATCTCGGTCAATTTATTGGTATGAAGGATAAGCATTCCGAAAAGGCCAATAACAAATAAGGATAGGGCGATACTAAAAACTACACTTACAGAAGGGTAGCTCCCTAACTTTTTTTTCTTTCTTGATCTGGTTTCTTTATCCACGCCTTCTTCTTAGTGATTCAAAAATAAGTAAATTATTTGTTCCCTTAGCGTTAATAAAGCTTAAAAAAAAGACCCCTGCTTGAAAGGCGGATCAAACAGGGGTCATACTCGGTATATATAAAAGTTACTCTTTTATATCAATTCTAACTTGTTCCAGCTTATTTAGCAATGCAGCGTCTTTAACTTCACTTAGTGGGGTTATTTCTGATTGCGTTTTACTTAAGCCATAGTAATTATCTTTATAATACAGATACAAGGTTTTCCCCTTAGAGGTGTTGAATTCTAAAATTTCATATAACCCTTTATCAAAAGTCCCATATAAAAAGAGTCTTCCATCTTTCAATTGATAATGGAAAGAATATTTCTTTTTACTATTATCAATTTCAACGTCAATAACTGGATTACCGGTTTCGCTTTTCTCATTTAATACCGCTTCTGGTGCTTCCAGATTTTCATCACCTTCTTCTGTTAGGTCAAGTGGCTCTACCAGCTGCGGTTTATTTATTTCAACCTCTTCTTTTTTCGCAGGCTTACGACTAGTAATATGAACAGGTTCTTCTTCTGTTTTAGGCTCTTCAGCCAGAGTATTAGAAGACTCTTCTGATACTCCATGTTCTTGTTCTGGTTGCTCTGAGATCAGATCACTCACATCTTCAACCACTTCTTTAGGGGCTACTTCAATAGTGTCTGTTGATGACTGACTAAAATAAAAGGCCAGTCCAGCGACAAGGGCAACACCTCCAACCAAAGCAACTTTGGAAATTATACTGCCAGAATAGCCGCCACCAACAGCCACGTTATCAAGGCGAGCCTTAAGCTCGGCTATCCGCGCATTTTTTAGCCCTTCAATTACTTCATGCTGAAAATCAAATTCTTTTTTTAGCAGTGGGTCAGTGCTCACAAGGTTCAAAAAATCCTGCTTTTCAACCTCAGTCATTGCACCCTCGAAGTAGGAATTTATTAAATCGTTATTGCTCATATTCTTTAATCAAGAAAGTCATGCTCACTATATTGAGACTTGACTAGTTCATCTAATTTTTGTTTGCACTTATATTTCTTTGTCTTAGCAGTATTTGTATTCGCAAAACCTAATTTGTCAGCTATATCCTGCATCGATAGTCCATCGAAATAGTAGTACATTAATACTTTTTTACATGTATCGCCCATTTGGCTAATACACAGGTTAATCAATTTTGCTCTTTCTTCTTTATCATGCTGAGGCAATTCTATAGAATCTTTTTCCTCGCTTGATAAACGTTTCTTTCGCTCAAGCTCCTTCCTCCAGAGGTTTTGACAAATACTATATATGTAAGTGCTGATCTTGGATGTTAAAACTAAATTTCCACTAACAGCTTTTTGCCAAAATACTACTAAAGCATCTTGATAGATATCTTTAGCCTCCTGCTCGGTTCCACTATTGGAGATGACCATTTTAGTCATCATCCTATAATACTTTTGATAAAGTAGCTCAAGTGCTTTTTCGTCCCCCTTGCATATTTTATCAAAAATCTCATTTTCTTTCATGGAGCTCTTGGTTTTATACAATTGGAATTCTATTGGTAACCAACTTGAAGACAACAAAAGTTGAATATTTAGATGAGTGACCTAAATATAGGTTAAACGGCACTATAAGCCTATTTATTCGTGTTTTAGCCATTCTTGTGTTCTGTAAAATATTCCCCAATACCCTCTAATCATTAACTTATTATCCTCAACCCAAATCTTGCATTTGTATATTTTTCCCTCATCCGGCTTAAGTACGGTTCCTCCAGTATATTCATTATCAGACTTTGAAAGCCCCCTGATGATTTCCATACCTATAATTTTTTGATTATATCGCTCATCACTTTCGGGGCATTTATCACAAATAGGGTCAGGATCTTCATTTTTAGACCTAAACAATTTAACTATTTGACCATAGTACAACCCATCTTTTTTATAAATCTCAACCACTGATTTGGCTTCTCCAGTTTCATCGTCAATGGTTTTCCATTTACCTACTATGCCCTGTGCCTGACTAGAATATGAACAGGCAATAAAAAAGATTAATAATAATGCTTTGATAATTTTCATTAAGATTTTTTTAGCAACTGATAAATATATTCAATTACTGACTAACTAAAAAAGACGATGTCAGCATATCGATAGGAGAGAACACTATTAAGTGGGTCTCAGGAAAAACAAAAGGGGGCAATTGTTTCCAATCCCCCCCCCTTTTTAAGAAGTTTAATTATTTTTACTTAGCTTCTTCAGCTACCATCTCTTCTGTCAACTCTACAGTAGCGGCATCGTCAACAGCAGGAGTATTATTATTGATCTGAATCTCTATAGGTGTAATGTTTGATTCTGGCTCACCATGTGATTTTCCACCATAAATCTCACCCAATATTGGAGCGATAACAAGACCGATCAAGCAAGTAAGTTTAATTAGAATGTTCATCGATGGACCTGAAGTATCTTTGAAAGGATCACCCACAGTGTCACCTGTAACGGCAGCTTTGTGAGCGTCTGAACCTTTGTAGGTCATTTCTCCATTAATCATTACCCCAGCTTCAAATGATTTTTTAGCGTTATCCCATGCGCCACCTGCATTGTTTTGGAAGATGGCCCAAACAACGCCAGAAACAGCAACACCAGCCATATAGCTACCTAAGGCTTCAGGTCCCATTACAAAACCAATAATAATAGGAGTGATGATTGTTAATGCTCCAGGAAGCATCATTTCCCTAAGTGCAGCTTTTGTAGATATCTCTACACATTTGCCATACTCAGGCTTACCTGTACCTTCAAGTATACCAGGGATTTCCCTGAACTGTCTCCTTACCTCATTAACCATTTCCATGGCTGCTTTACCGACAGACTGCATAGCTAATGCTGAGAATACAACAGGTATCATACCACCAATAAACAAAGCCGCTAAAACGTCAGCTTTAAAGATGTTGATTCCGTCAATTCCAGTAAAAGTTACATAAGCAGCAAATAATGCTAGCGCAGTTAATGCTGCAGAAGCGATTGCAAAACCTTTACCTACAGCAGCAGTTGTGTTACCTACTGAATCTAAAATATCTGTTCTTTCCCTTACTTCTTTTGGCAATTCGCTCATTTCAGCGATACCACCAGCGTTGTCAGCAATTGGTCCGAATGCATCAATAGCCAACTGCATTGCAGTGGTAGCCATCATAGCTGATGCTGCGATAGCAACACCGTAAAATCCTGCAAGTTCGTAAGAACCCCAAATAGCCCCTGCAAAAAGAAGTACAGATGAGAATGTTGAAATCATACCAGTAGCTAAACCTGCGATTATATTAGTAGCAGCGCCAGTAGAAGAGTTAGCCACAATATTTAAAACAGGCTTTTTACCTAGGCCAGTATAGTATTCTGTGAAAGCACTTATCAAACCACCAACAGCAAGACCAATTAATGTAGCGTAGAATACGTTGATATTAGCAATTTCTTTTACTCCCTCACCGAAGAACTTCATACTGATTACTTCAGGTAACATAAGGTCAATTAAGAAGAAACATGAAATAGCCGTTAAAGCTATTGAAGACCAGTTTCCTAAATTTAGTGCCTTTTGAACTTCTGCTTCTTTAGCATTATTGTCTTTAATCTTAATAAAGAATGTACCGATGATAGAAGCAATAATTCCAACACCTGCAATTACAATAGGAAGTAGGATAGGACCCATACCATTAAATGCATCTGTGAATTGAGTGCCAGAAGCTTCAGACATGTCTTTTATAATGTAGTTACCTAGTACCATAGAGGCCAAAACTGTAGCTACATATGATCCGAACAAGTCGGCACCCATACCAGCAACATCACCAACATTATCACCAACGTTATCAGCGATAGTGGCCGGGTTTCTTGGATCATCTTCCGGGATGCCAGCTTCAACTTTTCCTACGAGGTCAGCACCAACGTCAGCAGCTTTGGTATAAATACCACCACCAACACGGGCAAAAAGGGCAATTGACTCTGCTCCTAATGAGAATCCTGCGAGAGATTCCAATACAACGGTCATGTTATCATAAAATGAACCAGCTCCGCCCATGAAGCTTTCAAGAAAGATCATGAAGAATAAGCTAAGTCCTAAAACTGCCAAACCAGCAACACCAAGTCCCATTACAGTTCCACCTGAAAATGAAACTTTTAAAGCTTGAGGTAGACTAGTTCTAGCGGCTTGTGTAGTTCTTACGTTTGACTCAGTGGCTATACGCATACCGATGTTTCCGGCAAGCGCGGAGAATATAGCACCGAAAATAAAGGCTGGCACAATCATCCAGGAGGTGGTAGCAACTACCATTGAAATTCCGAATAGGGCAATAGAGGCAATAATCACAAATATTAAAAGCAACTTATACTCAGCATTTAGAAAGGCCAACGCTCCTTCTTTTATACTGGTTGAAATCCCTTTCATTTTCTCATCGCCAGCATCTTGTTTTTTAACCCAACTCGATTTTGCGGCCATCACCAAAAGACCAATCAGACCAAGCACTGGAACTACGTAAATAATATTCTCCATCTTACTTATTAAAAAAATTAATTTATATACTCTGAAAAATTCAAAAAGGGCATCCAAGCCCTTATGAAAAAACTGCGCAAATATAGAATAACTGCTATTATTTTAAAACAAATTACTTAAAACATCCTGATGCAGGAGGTTATTTTAGAAACAATTGCTGTAGAGCGGTCCAAAGCTGTTGTTTCTTGCCTTTATCTGCTGCAATTTCTTTCAGCTTGTCACAGCTAAGGCATTGCACTTTCTCTTCTTGAAACGGAGTATAGAATGATGCATTGTTTTGGGAAATTGCAGCTGCTGTAAAGCTTAAATAATGAGCTGCAGACCAGCTTGTCAGGTCATTAAGATCAATTTTATTTTTAACAGCGTTTACAATAGCAACATCATCCAATGACAATTTTACAGCACCCAATATTTTAAGCAAAAATTGCAGGTCACTGTCGTTAATAATCTCACTGAGGTTATCCTGAACAGTAATTAATATTTTCTTATTAAACGAGCCTTTATGGGCAGGAAAAGGTTTTGTCTGAATTTCTTCTATTGGCTCATTAATAACAGAACTTTCTTCTAAAACCTCTTTTTCCTTATATTCTTTTTGCGGCACTTCCTCCTCAGCTTGCGTCTTAGGAATGGTCTCCTTTTGATCTTCTTTTATGATGTAAAGATCTTCGGTTAAGAATGATTTGAGAAAGCTCAGGTCGCTCATGAAGTTGGTTCAAAGTTAAAAATTGATTTTAGCTCTGAGGCGTCATTTGGCTTCATTCTTCCTGCCAGCACGAGACGTAACTGTCTTCTCCTTAATGCGCCTGCATAATATTCTTTTTCTTCATCAGTTTCAGGGATGGCTTCAGGTACATCTATTGGCCTGCCGGACTGATCTACTGCTACAAAAGTGAAATAGGCGCTGTTACTTTCAAACTTTTTGCCGCTTGGTATATCCTCAGCTTCAACATCAATTCTTACTTCCATTGAAGAACTAAATGCCCTTGTAACCTGAGCTTTTAAGGTTACCACATTTCCAAGTTGGATGGGTTTACCAAAAGAGACATTATCTACAGAAGCAGTTACAACAATTCTATTGGAATGTTTTTGTGCTGCAATGGCAGAAACAATGTCCATCCAATGCATCAGTCTACCTCCCATTAGATTATTAAGTGTATTGGTGTCATTGGGCAGCACCAATTCAGTCATTGTTACATATGACTCCTTAACATATTTAGGTTTTTTAGCCATCTGTTAGTAGTTATTTTTTCCAACCTTGTTCGCCCAGTAAAGGTACAAAGCTGAAATAGTCAAAAGATTCTTTTTTAATTTTTTTGTCGGACTCTTTAGTGATGCGCAACATGCGTTGCTTTTTATGATCACCAACAGGAATAATCAGAATTCCGCCAATATTTAATTGTTTAATCAACTCAGAAGGTACAGTAGGCGCACCGGCTGTTACAATTATCTTATCATAGGGAGCGTGAGCCTTTAAACCTTGCGACCCATCACCATAAAAGAATTTTGGCATATATCCCATTTTTGGCAAAAACACCTTGGTTCTTTCATAAAGTGCTTTGTTAAATTCTATAGTATAAACATTTGCCCCAACCTCCAATAAAACACAGGCCTGATACCCAGACCCGGTGCCTACTTCTAATACCTTATCACCACTTTTGATATTTAGTTTTTCGGTTTGGAATGCAACTGTATATGGTTGTGAAATGGTCTGACCTTCACCAATGGGAAAGGCCTTGTCTTGATACGCATGCTCTACCAAGGCATTGTCAAAAAAGTAATGTCTAGGAATTTTTCCAATGGCAGAAATAACGTTGGAATCTGTAATTCCCTTTTCAGTAATAATACGCACTAGTGACCTGCGCATGCCTTTATGACGATAATTATCTTCCATTCTGAGGCACGAAGTTAGAATAACTAGAGTAAAATCCCTAAACTAAAAATACTAATAAAATTAGCTAAATAATTTGCTTTATGAGATAATAAACATAAATTGCTAATAAAATTAGTTATGAAGGATTATAAATTAAGCTTGTTAAGTAAGCGACTTAGCTCGGGGAAGTGCCAAATAAAATTTGTGGTAACGAATGATACTAAGGAAGAGTTGTATGGCTATATGCTTGCTGAATCAAGAACCACCTTGAGGGAGGTAGTGAGCAAAATTGAAAAGGAAGTAAAAAACATGACTTTCGGAGATAACTACTATCATTCACATTTATATAACTTAGCAGAAAAGCAGTCGAAAGAACATTTATTGATTTTCAAAAATTAGTTATGAGTTTGGTCAGTGACAATATCAAATACTTAAGAAAGAAGATTGGTCTTACTCAGGAGCAGTTTGCAGAGCGTATAGGAATAAAGCGCTCATTAGTTGGTGCTTATGAGGAGGGGAGGGCTGATCCAAGAATTAGTAACCTCATAAACATGGCAGATGTCTTTGGAACTTCTGTTGATATACTTATCAATAAAGATGTAAGCAGGCTTAATGAGTCTGAATTGGTTGTAAGTAAATACAAGAGAGGAAAGGAAGTTTTAGCCATAACAGTTGATGAAAATCAAAGGGAGAATATTGAACTGGTACCGCAGAAGGCCGCAGCAGGGTATTTGAATGGTTATGCAGATCGAGAGTTTATTCAGGAGCTGCCAAAGTTTAAACTGCCAATGTTACCTTCAAATGCCACTTATAGAGCGTTTGAAATAACTGGTGACTCAATGCTTCCAATTTTGCCTGGAACAATTATTATAGGTGAATATATTGATGATATCAGGGATATTAAGAATGGAAAAACCTATGTGTTGGTTACCAAAAGTGAAGGAATCGTTTATAAGCGTGTTTTCAATTACATCAATGATAACGGTAAGCTCTTTCTTGTTTCAGATAATCGTAATTATGCACCCTATCAGCTAGATGCAGATGATATATTAGAGGTATGGGTAAGTAAGGCTTATATCAGTGTTCAATTTCCCGATGCCAATGCAAATAATGAAGTGTCTACTGAGCAGTTGGCTTCAATTGTACTTGACCTTCAGAAGGAGATTGTAAGATTAAAAGAACAAACTAAATAACTATACTTGAAACAGCCTTGTAGTCTGTATTCCTAATGATTTTGTCGGTTGGTGTTTCTATAAACTTTTCAATAAAATGAATTTCCTTAGGTTTTTCGTATTTATGAAGTTTTGTAGGAAGATATTCTGAAAGGGACTTCAGTGATTCACCATCAATTTTTCCCTCAATAATCAATATCACTTTTTCTCCTAGGAAATCATCTTTAAAACCTTTAAGGATGAACCGATTAACCAGCCCTAACGAATTAAAAATTTCTGAAATTACGTTTTCAACTTGCTCGATTTGAACTTTGATACCACCAGAGTTGATTACATTATCAATTCTGCCAAGCCACCTGAACTTATTAGAGTCGATTATTTCAACACGATCATTGGTTACGATCAATGAATTGTTTGTTACTTCCGCTTTAATGGCTAGGCATTCCCTTTCATCTGTACCAATTTCTACACCGTCAAGTGCAGTGAAGTGATTGCCATCAGAATGTTTACTTAAAAGCTGGAGTGCAATATGAGAAACGGTTTCAGTCATGCCATAGGTTGAGTAGATGTGGTTATCCAACGACTTTACTTCCTGCCTGACCGATTCGCTAACTTGACCACCACCAACTATTATATTAGAAATGGATTTTAATTTTTTAAACGAATCACTGTTATTAATGGCATTGATAAGTTGTAAGGGTACAAGTGCGGCATAATCAACGGGTTCATCCAACTCTTTCAATGGATTTGATGATGGTTCTATCACGACCAAATTCATTTGGTTAATTAGTGATCTAACGATCATCATCTTACCGCCAATGAAAGCTGGATTCATACACAGGAGCGCAGTATCGCTGGAGGTTAGACTAAGTGCTTTAATAGTCATGTTAGCACTGCACTCCATTTGAGTGCGGGAAATCGTTATTTTTTTTGGTTTCCCGGTTGATCCTGACGTTTGAAATTCAAAACTCTGCTGACCGGATAGCCATGAATTTATAAACTCAACAATGTTTTCTGAATTTGGAGAGGAGGGGTGAAAGTCCTGAAGGTCATGAAGGTCTATTCTTTGACCTTCAATTTTTATCCATGCCATTAAATATTTTTCAGATCTTTCTCCAGTCTATCAATAATAAAATCTTTGATTTCACTCTTGCCACATACTTCGGCTACTGTTTTGGCAACTTTAACTGCGGTATCCTTGAGCTCTGGCGTGAGCTGGGCCTTATGGGTTTTAAGTTCGAAAAGTGCCTCATTGTACGCGTGCTCAAGAGTGGGATGAAGCTTTTCGTCAAGTATCTCAAAACGGCTTTCTGCAGACCATGCATCAAATTTTAATTCTTTCTCAATCACCTCAAAAAAGGCCTTTTTCTCTTCCAGCTTCAAACCATCACCCGCTTTGGCAATCAGATAGGCTAGTTCCCCTATGGCTCTGTATATTTCAAGTTTATCAAACATAACTATCAAATTAGAAGAACAATATAATCATTTTTGCTTGTTAAAATCAGCCTTAAATTGTTCTAAAATTATCTGATTTTCGTCAGCATTTGTCTCAATCTCAAGGATTTTGGTTACATCATCGCCTTCCATGAACTGCTTGATGTAGTTGTTTAACTTGCTTCGCTTATCACAGAAAAGGTAGTCAAATCCATATTCTTTAGCTAAATGTTCGGCTTTAAGTTTTTGCTCTGTCACAAAGTACTTCTCAAGTTCTGGCTGCTGGTTTGGCCCCTTTATCATTTTAAAAATACTTCCTCCATGATTGTTAAGCACTAATATCTTCAGATTTGGAACTTTGTAATTATGCCAGAATGCATTCCTGTCATAGAAGAAGGCCATATCGCCAGTAATCAGAATATTATTAACTGAAGATGATAGGGCAGCTCCAACAGCGGTACTGTTGCAACCATCAATACCGCTTGTTCCTCTGTTACTAAAAACTTTGATATTCTTCTTATTAGGATGGAGTCCGATAAAATTAGCATAGCGGACACTCATGCTATTGGCCAAATGGAGATTGGAGTTTTCAGGCAATGCCTCCAAAACCTTTTTAACCGCTTCAAATTCCCCAAATTTCTCTGCATGCAAAAAGGAAGAGAGTACCCTTCTGGTTTTTCTTTCCTCTATTTGCCAGATGTGATAATAATTCTCCTGCTTTTGAGTGTCAAATGTCTGTGTATCTTCCTGCTCGGATATTCGTTTCAGAAAATCTTCTTGGGAAACCTGAACAACATGAGTAAGTGATTGATATGTGTCTGCCGCCACAGAATGGTTTTGAACATGCCAATGCTGCTTAGGTTTATACTTCCTCAGCATTATTTTCAAATGTTTTGATAGCACTGATTTACCAAAGGTAATTAACAAGTCAGGTTGTAGGCTTTCATGAAGTCCTGATTTATTTGATCCCAGAAATACATCTGGGTGAGTTATTCCGTGCTCTAACTCGTGAATATTGGAGATTATATCACCAACGACCGGAATTTTGAATTTACCGCTTAGCTGATGTAGATATTCAAGCTCTTGTGAATTCACTACACCCTGACCACAAACTATTAATTTTCTATTAAACGAATTCCATTGCTTGATCAAAGAGTCATATTGATCTTCACCTAGTTTTAGTGTAGGCCTGATGCTAGTAATTGCCTTTACTGATACTTCTTTAAAATCATGATGGTCAGGGTAAAGGGGCTCTCTGAAAGGGAAATTCAAATGAACCGGACCTTGTGGGGTATCCGTTGAAATCGCTATGGCCTCAGCCATCATCCTCTGACTGTGCCATTGAGCGTCTGGGTGCTCCTGATCAGTTTGAATATTAAATGAGGCTTTCACGTGGTTTCCATAAACCTTTTCTTGCCTAATAGTTTGTCCATCCAGCTGATCTATCCACTCTGCAGGTCTGTCGGCTGTAAGTATAATTAGTGGAATTTGTTGATAAAATGCTTCAGCAATTGCTGGTAAAAAATTCAATGATGCTGAACCTGAAGTGCAGATAAGAATTACTGGTTCGTTAAGTTGTTGAGCCATTCCCATGGCTATAAAGGCCGCTGAACGTTCGTCAGGAATTACCTTGCAATCAAATTCTTTGTGCCTGGTAAAGGCGATTGTCAAAGGAGCACTTCTCGATCCGGGGCAAATAATGACATTTTTTATTCTTAACTGGGAACAAATTGCCGGAATACTGAAAATATGAGGGTAATTCAATTTTTAGCAATTACGTTTAAAAGGGTCTTCATTTTCATCTCAGTCTCTAGCCATTCTTTCTCTGGTATTGAGTCTTCGGTAACTCCTGCACCGGCAAAAAGGGTAATTTTATCATCTTCAATTTTCATACACCTGAGGTTGACGTAGAGATGGGATTTGTTATTAAAATTAATTGGGCCTAGAAAGCCGCTGAAGAGTTCACGGTCATACCCCTCATTCTTTTTAAGAAAGTCATACGATGTTTCCAGAGGCATTCCGCACACTGCAGAGGTAGGATGGAGCAGGTGCAACATAGTGCTGCCTAATTCAGGAAAGTTAGTTTCATTCATGTCCACCACATATTCTGTTTTAAGGTGGATGAGGTTTCCGGCTTTCACAGTCTTTGGTCCAATTTCTTCAAACTCTCTTAGTCGGATTTTTTTGAAGCAATTGATAATATACCTACTTACCAGGGCCTGCTCCTCAATTTCCTTTTGTGTCCAGGCTACCTCGGAAAGCGGTTGGTTCTCATCGTAGCTCTGGGTGCCTGCCAAGGCAATGGTTCTAAATATGTGCTTGTCGGTACTTATCAGTAGCTCAGGCGTTGCACCCATCCATTGACCAAATTCAGGAGTATAGGTAATTGACACAAATGCATTTGCATATAACTTCGATAATTCCAGGAAATAGGACCCTGATTTAGCTTTGGTATTTAGCTTTAATTCAAATTTTCTTGAAGGAACAACCTTGGTGAAAACACTGTCCTGAATGGCAGAAATAGATTTTTTAACCAAATCAGTATAATCTACATGAGATTGGCTGTCAATTGAGATATCCGGGGATGCAGCGGCTTTACCTTCCTCTTTCTCAGATTTCAGGTAATTCAATAAATCCTCAGCCTTATCAGAGTTGTTGATTTCAAACGAGGCATCTTCACTCCATGTAATTAAAATATCATTTTTAAGGAAAAGCTTTTTGCTTGAGATATTGAATGGAGAGAGGATGAAGCCTTCACCCAGATTTTCCAATTCAATTTGCTCAATAGGAGTTCCTGCCGAAAAATCGATCATTAATTTGATCTGTTCGCTCTTAGGAGATCTCCATGCAGCGAAAGAAAAATTGTTTGTTTCACAATAGACCAATACAGCATTTAGAGCTTGTTCAAGTCTTAAATTTTTAAGGGTATATTTTTCAGCAGTTCTTTCTATCATCTTTTATCTATAACCGAAACTGTCAGTCTACTAACGCTTACCAAATTTTGTTTTTCATCACTTATTGTGATAGACCAAACCTGAGTTGACTTACCAATATGAATAGGTGTTGCCTTGCCATAAACATAACCACTTCTAACAGATTTTATATGATTGGCGTTAATTTCCAAACCTACTGTTAGTTGTTTGCTGGTGTCTACGGAACAATGTGCAGCAACACTTCCTAATGTCTCGGCAAGCGTTACACTTGCTCCACCGTGCATCAGGCCATAGGGCTGATGGTGTCTGTGATCCACTGGCATTTTAGCCTCAACAAAGTCTTTTCCAATTGCCGTGAATTCAATATCCAAATGCTCCATCATTGTGTTTTTTGACATCTCGTTGAGCTGGTTCACAGTAATGGTTTCGTTGATCATGGTAATTGATGAAAAAGTCTATTTTTGCGCACCAAAAATAGTTACAAATTGAAGAGCAAAAAAATATATTTGATAAGGCACGGGCAAACTGATTTTAATTTCCAAGGCATTGTTCAGGGCTGCGGAGTAGATTCTTCACTTAATGCTATAGGCCGCGCTCAAGCAAATGCTTTTTTTGAAACATTTAAACACATCAAATTTGATAAGGTTTATACCTCAGTGCTTCAGCGGAGTATTCAAAGTGTTCAGAAGTTTATTGACTTAGGTATTCCACATAAAAAGCTCGAAGGCCTTAATGAAATTAATTGGGGAACAAGGGAAGGGCAGAAGATTACCCCTGAAGAAGATGCCTACTATCATCAGGTTATAAAGTCATGGCAGGAAGGACAAATTGACCTTCCAATAGAAGGCGGTGAGTCACCAGTAGACGTTGTTTCAAAACAAAGACCAGCAATCGAACATATTCTGTCTCATGAAGAAGAAGAGACCATTTTAATTTGTATGCATGGAAGAGCCATGCGTATATTATTGTGCACCATACTTAACTATCCACTTAGTAGTATGGACTACTTTGAGCATGAAAACCTGTGTCTTTATGAGTTGAATTATACGGGCTCGATGTTTTCTGTGTCAAAATTTAACGATACTAAACACCTTAGCGGTCTGAAATAGTATTAAGGGCAGCTTCTGCCTTAGCATCGATGCTGTTTTTGTATTCATGATGCTTAAAATGCATCGCTTTTTTTAAATAAAACCTGGCCAGATCAAGTTCATTCTTTTCTTTATAAATATAACCAAGCATCAATGCGCTGTTTGGGGCAAAATACCAGTTTTCATTGTTGTTATGATTTAGAACTGACTTGTATAATTTAATGCATGAAGCTATATCTCCTTTTTTATGGTATAATCTTGCTAATCGATAGTCATATTCTACAGTGTCTCTTGTTGATTGACGGGTGGGTAGTTTAGATATTATGCTATCTGCCAAATTGAAATAACCTCCATCGGTAGCTAACCGGAGCTTCATAATGTCTCTATTCGGCAACTGGTTATCACTGAGCATTTTGTCAGCATATTTGTCAGCTTCACTTTTACTTACTATTTCTAGCCTTGCTGAATCTCGATAATTCATATGGTCTTGATCATCTGAGAGATAATGGCATAGCCATATTTTATACATGGCATCTTTCCTGTTCGAAGCGCCATGGTGTAGATTTAAAAACTTTAAATATTGTTGCTCAGCTTTTTGATAGTTGGATTTCTGGATATAGGCATCACCAGCCAGATAATAGGTGTAGGTCAATAAATCATTTTGAGGTGATGCTTCAAATATGTCTAGTGCCTTTATTCCATTGCTGTTTTTTAGATATAAAACCATATTTTGAAGTTTAATCAGCGGTCCTTCAAGCTTTATACGATCTTCAAAAGATTCTACAGCCTGTTGAGTTTGATTTAGCACATAAGACTGTAGTAACGACTTAATCATTATGGCTTCATGTCGAAAAACCGAATTGGAATTAATGAGTTTGTCCAACTGGTCATTTCCATTTTCTATTGACCCTTTTAGTCCTACCAGCGTTAGTAGCCATTGATGTTTTTCTGGAATTGAACCTAGAATAATGTTGATTGCGCCCGATGTTTTATAATTGGCCATAAACTCAGGAAACAATTTCAGGTTCCTTTCAACGTGCTTATGAGCGAGCCTGAAGTTCCAGGCGGCTTCAAGCTCATGTCCATATTTGAAAAGGGCTAAAGCATATTTTAGTCTTAATTCAGCAAGTAAAAACAACTTGTTTGGATCTGAATCAGGGATATCATCAAGGTACTTTATTTGCAGGTCAAAATCATCTTCATACAGATCAAGGTTCTTGGGATTTTCAAGCAATATTAAGCTAAGTGTGGATTTAAGACTTTTTAAGTAAACAACTTCATTACTCAGTTTTATATCTCCGTTGAGTTTTAGGGTATTGGATGATATAAGTTGTAAATACTCAGCTTTAAATGAATTTGCAAAAGGTTCTTCGACTTGAGCGAAAGAGGATAGACATAATAAAAAAAGGCAAACCGTAAGATTTGCCTTTTTTATATATTTTAAGTGAATAATGCTTTTCAAATTAAGCGGTCTTCTTCTTTCTAGTTGTTCTTTTTGGTTTTTCCTCAACCTCTGCCTCTATATCAACATCTGCAAGAATTCTTCCAGAGTGTTCGTCAATAACAATTTTCTTCTTCTCTTTAATTTCAGCAATCTTTTGAGGAGGGATAACGATATTACAACCATCTGCGGCACCTCTTTTTACAGAAACAACGGCCAGACCATTAGAAAGATTCTTCCTTAGTTTTTCGTAATACACTAAAAGCTTTTCCTCAATCTTTTTAGTAGCTTTTTCTCTGTCAGAGTTTAATTTCTGCTCTTCGTCCTGGCTATCATTAAGAATTTCGTCAAGTTCCTTCTTCTTGTTATCAAGATCAGCACTTCTTTCCTTAATTACTTCTTCAATCGCAGCAATCTCCTCGTTTTTCTTTTCTATGTTTTCCCCAGCTTCTCTAATCTTCTTTTCAAGAATTTGAATTTCAAGTTCCTGAAGTTCAACCTCTTTGGTAATTGCATCAAATTCCCTGTTATTTCTAACATTCTTTTGCTGATCATTATATTTAACAATAAGCTTCTCAGCATCTTTAATGCCGGTTTTACTGTTTTTAATACTTTCTTCTAATTCATCAAGCTCGGCCTTGAATCTGTCTAATCTTGTGTTATAACCAACAATTTCATCTTCAAGGTCTTGAACTTCGTCTGGTAGGTCACCTCTTAATTTCTTAAGTTGGTCGAGTTTGGTGTCAATGGATTGTAATTTTACGAGTGCTTCTAGTTTCTGTGCTACAGTATTATTTTCCATGTATTTTAAAGATAGCTAATAGGGTTAGTAACGGTCTTTGACAAATTGAGTGCAAATTTAGAAAATTTTTCACTCAATATATCATAAATTAAATCTTTTGTGTATACTTCACTTTCATAGTGTCCTATGTCAGTAATTATTATATCTCCATCTGCATCAAAAAATTCATGATACTTATAGTCTGAGGTTATGAATATGTCGGCTCCTTTGGATTTAGCGGCAGGTAGCAGGAAGCTTCCTGAACCACCACAAACGGCAACTTTCTTGATTTTTTTATCCAAAATCTGGGTGTGCTTTACAACATTTAATGCCATCTTATCTTTAAGATAATGCATAAAATCTAAACCAGATAATTGAGTATTAAGTTCACCAATCATTCCAGAACCAACTTGCTGATTTTTATTATCAAGGGAACTAAGGTAGTAGGCTACCTCTTCGTATGGGTGGGCATTTTTTAATGAGTTGATAACGGCATTCGCCAAATAGGAGGGTAGAACGATTTCTACTCTGGCCTCAGCTACTTTTTCCCGCATGCCTGTTCTACCAATTGTAGGGTTTGAGCCTTCATCAGGCTTAAATTCCCCATCACCAACAACTGTAAAGCTGCATTCACTATAGTTGCCAATTCCTCCTGAGCCAGCATTAAACATGGCATCCTTAACCTTATCCACAGCATTGACAGGAATGAAGGTTACCAGTTTAGATAACACGGCACTTTTAGGTGCAAGTATTTTGGTATTGACTAGTCCAAGTTTATCGCAAATTTTTTTGTTTACACCATTATGAACATTGTCCAGATTCGTATGAATTGCATATATAGCGATATCATTTTTTAAAGCTTTAATAACCGTTCGCTCAACGTAATTTTTGCCCGTAAGAGACTTCAGACCTTTAAAAATAATGGGATGATGGGCAACAATTAAGTTAGCTCCAAGTTCAATGGCCTCTTCAACAACTTGTTCAGTTACATCAAGCGATATTAACACTGCAGTTACGTCATCCTTTGCATTTCCAGTTAGCAAGCCAGAGTTATCATAACTCTCCTGATAGGCTAATGGAGCGATGCTTTCTAAATGTTGAATAATATCTTTTATTCTGGTCATAAATGCCCAATTTTGTGCCCTTGTTCAAATTTATATAAAAATAGCAGGGCAACGCTTTAATATGGGATTTTTAGGAGTACTTCTTTTGCCATTTACATTTATTTATAATTCTGCGACCAGATTTCGGAATTATCTTTTTGATATTGGGTTTAAGAGATCGTTTGAATTTGATGCAAATGTGATAGGCGTAGGGAACCTCTCCGTGGGAGGAACAGGCAAAAGCCCGATGGTTGAATATTTAATCAAGCTGTTGGCTGATAATTACAAAATAGCGACCCTTAGCAGAGGTTATGGTAGAAAGACAAGGGGATTTAGAATTGCCAATGCTAATGATTCTGCATCTTCTATAGGCGATGAGCCTTATCAGTTTTACAATAAGTTTAAGAATGTTAATGTAACAGTTGGTGAAGAACGGGCTGTTGCTATTCCCCATATTTTGGCCGAATTGGAGCCTGATGTCATTTTAATGGACGATGCCTTTCAGCACAGGTATGTGAAGCCCGGCCTGAACATAATGCTGACTGATTACTCCAGACCTTTTTATTCTGACTTTGTATTGCCATCAGGCAGATTAAGGGAATCAAGAAAGGGGGCCAGGCGTGCGAATATTATCATTGTTACAAAATGCAGGGAAGATATCACCGAAAAGGAAATGGATGCTATTCAAAAGGAGATTTTGGTATATGCCCCTAAAGCAGAAATTTGCTTTACTTCTATCAAATATTTGACACCTCAACCGGTATTTGATAACGATAAGTTCTCAAAAAACATACTTTTATTTTCCGGCATAGCCAGCAATCAATCATTAATAGAGCATGTTAGCACTCATTATCAAATCATGGACGAGTTTTATTTTGCAGACCACCATGCGTATAACACTAAAGATATGAATGGGTTGGAAGAAAGATTTCGAAGAATGCCAATCGCTGACAAATGCTTGCTGACAACAGAAAAGGATATGGTAAAATTACTTGACCCTACATTAGAGAGTACAGCACATCATTTGCCTATCTTTTATATTCCGATAGAAACATATTTTGTGAGAGGTGGCAAAATTTTTGATAACATGGTGCTAAATTCAATCAAACAATACAGTGAATAAGGCTATTTAATTAATTTTGAGCGTGCGGAACGGACTAATCATTTTTTTAATAGCCATTTGCGGATTTGAAGCCATGGCTCAGCGGCAGGTCAGTACAGAGGGTGATGGTGCCAGAAAGGATCGCAGGGGTTCTAGCGTCATAGATGATTCCACCAAACAAGTTTATGGGCCTACTACCACCGAGTTTACTTATCTCAGAAATATTAAGTACAACAATCCAAAGTCTTGGAATGTAGACACTTTGGTTTATGACTTTCACAAATTTCAATTCATAGCGCAGCGCAACAACACCTATCAGAACTTAGGAAACATCGGTACTGCCTTTGCGCCAATTTACCCCACTACTCCGGATATAATAGGCGGCAGAATAGGTTTTGATAATTATGACGAATATTATATTCCGTACGAGGATATAAAAATATATGACACTAAATCACCATACTCTAAGTTTGGTATTATTTGGGGTGGAAAGGGCAGATCCGTCACTAATGTTGAGTTTTCAAGAAACATTGATGAAAGGTCAAATTTCAGCTTTCAGTACCGAGGACTCTATATTGATAAGCAAATTGAGCGGGAACGAAGAGGCGATAGAATGGCGCTTGGTCATTACTATAATCTTGGAGGTAATTACGCTACTAAAAACGGAAGGTATAAAGTGCTGGGAAATTTTTCGCGACAGAACCATGTGGTTGATGAGTATGGTGGTATTGATCCTGGACAGGACACGGTTTTCATTTTAACCGATTACTTTGAAGAAAACAGGCAAGGGTTTCTGTCAGATGTGCAGACCAGGGATCTGAGAACGGATTACCATCTTTATCAGCAATATAAAATCAATGATCAAATGCAGGTTTATCATGAAATGGATAGATATAAGCAGCTGAATGATTTTACCAATACAAGTTCATCAGGAATAGAGACAGACACTGCTTACTTCGGTAGTTTCATAGCGCTTGATACTATCCCAATTAAGGATAGAACTAAAATCATTCACCGCCAACATGAAGTAGGCATTAAGGGCGATATTGGAAAAACATTCTATAGCTTTTATTACAAAGGACGGGAGGTTAATGTCGATTATAAGTATTTGCTGGAGGATACCCTTGATTATGGTACCTATTATATGGAAAATTATGCTGGTTTTAACCTGCGCTTTGGCAATGACTCTACCAGTTATATTGAGACTTACGGAGAGTATTTATTTGATGAGAATTATAAACTCGGGGCGAAAATTCAAAATAAATGGTTTTATGCCGAAGGAAGAAGTTCAAGGTATTTGCCTACTTATGTGCAAAGGGCATATTTGGGAAGACATGATCAGTGGTTAAATGATTTTGAATCAACACTAAATACAGAGATAAAGGCCGGAATCAACTTCAAGTTAGGAGGTTTGTACTTACAGCCAGAGGCCAGTTATAATATAATTACGGATTATATATATTTTGCTGATAGAACAGGAGAAGTTGATAGTACCATTAGGCCAATCCAGCCTAAACAAGTTTCCGGAGACATTAGCATTATCAAAGGCCAGCTAAAAGCGGGCATTACGTTTTTAAAGCATTTTACCCTAAAAACAATGTTTATTTATTCAGAGGTAGCTGGAGATGAGGCAGAAGCTATTAGCTTGCCTCAGCTTTTGATCAATGGACAGCTTGCCTACACTAATATTCTATATGAAGGAAACCTTCAACTCCAATTTGGATTTGACTTTCACCAAAGATCGGCTTATTTCGCCAACGCATATGATGCCTCTACCATGCAGTATTACAGGCAAAATGAATTTAAAACTCCTGCATACCCAGTAATTGATGTGTTTTTGAATATTAAAATTAACAGAGGGCGGGCATTTTTGAAATACAACAATATTTATGAAAGGATAAAGCAAACGGGTTATTTTTTAACCCCGTATTATCCTGCGCAAACTACCATTCTTGATTTCGGAATAGATTGGGCACTGTATGATTAGTAAAGACAAGCACGTACTAGGGTTAGAACTTCCTACTGACCCACGGTGGGTAAACATTGCTGAAAAGAGTATCGAAGAAATTCTTATTGACCACGCTTATTGCGAACAGAAAGCAGCTACCTCGTGCATATCGTTAATTGTCAACTACTATGACAAAGCTGAGTTGGTTGATATGCTCACCCCAGTAGTGGCGGAAGAGTGGTCGCATTTTGAACGGGTGCTTGAAGAGTTAAGGAAGCGCGATTTAGCTTTAGGCATGCCGCGCAAGGATGAGTATGTGGCTAAATTGTCTAAGGTTGAAAAGAAGGGAGGAAGTAGAAATCAGCAATTGGTGGAAAAACTTTTGATCAATGCATTGATAGAAGCCAGAAGCTGTGAAAGGTTTAGGTTACTTTGGAAGAACCTGGAAGATGCATCGCTTCAAAAGTTCTACTACGAGTTAATGGTCTCGGAAGCCGGGCATTATAAAAATTTCCTACAACTCGCCAAACTTTACATGCCAGAAGATTATGTAATGGATCGTTGGAGGAAGATACTGGAAGATGAAGCTGACATCTTAAAAAACCTTGAAATTAGAGGAGATAGAATGCACTGATCAGGTCTTCTGTTTTTTCTTTTTGGCAGCAGGAAAAAGAATGTTGTTCAGAATTAATCGATATCCTGGAGAATTGGGGTGAAGGTTCAAATCTGTAGGCTCTTCATTAACCAAATGCTGGTAATCTTCAGGATCATGCCCACCATAAAAAGTCCAAAAACCTTTCCCAAACACACCGTGCAGGTATTTTGCCTCTTTAATGGATTTATTCTCTCCCATGATTACTACATCCGGCTTTATTAGGCTTTTCTTATAGCCTGTAGTTTGACCGTAAAACCCTTTAATCACTTGGGTGTGATTCTGCGTTAGCATCGTGGGTATAGGATCCCATTTTGCTGAAAATTGAAATAGATTGAAATAATCATTTTCCTCTCTAAGCCCGCGTTCTGCAAAATTATTGTCGATATTCGAGAACTCATACTCATAAGGATCACGAGAAATTTTAAAGTTTTCAAAGGCAAATGTATTGTCAAAATTTAGTTTTTGTTGTGCCTGAGGATCGGCTCCATCACCGTCAAACATTCTGTCTACCATATCAACTCCTTCCCCAGCCAAGGCAATATCGTAAGTGTCTGTAGCGGAGCACATGGCAAATAAAAAGCCGCCACCAGAAACAAATTCTTTTATCTTTTTCACCGAGGCCAGCTTCAAATGAGATACTTTACTGAAGCCATGTTTTCTGGCAGATTCTTCAAACTCCCGCTGTTGCTCTATATACCAGGGCATATTCTTGAAGTTCCTGTAGAACTTTCCATACTGACCAGTGAAATCTTCATGATGAAGGTGAAGCCAATCATAGGTTGGAAGTTTGCCTTCAAGCACCTCAGAATCAAAAATAACGTCATATGGTATTTCTGCATATGTAAGCACTAGAGTTACCGCATCATCCCATGGCAGTTTACTTTTGGGTGAGTAAACGGCAATTTTCGGAAATTTATCAAGCCTCATGATGTCAGTATTTGACGATGGACTTGCTATGATTTCTACAATCTGATTGGACTGGGCATCAGATATCACCTCATAACTAACGCCTCTTATTATCAATTCATTTTCAAATTTCTGGTAGTATTTCACCATGAAACTCCCTCCCCGATGATTTAATAACCAGTCAATTTCTATCTCATTTTGAAGTATCCAATAAGCTATACCATATGCTTTGAGGTGGTTACTTTGCTTCTCGTCCATTGGGATAAGAATATAGCTACTATAGCTTTTGGCTGAACAGAAAACAATAAGTAATATGGTTACAATTATGCGCATATGAAATTTCAACAATCTAAATTACCGATAATAGTCAATTATCCCTAGTTATACAATTTACATCTGAATCAACGAGTATATTACGTAATTTAGTTTCACGATAAAGGACAAAAATGAATTTAACTGAAAATATCAAAGAAGGACTTCGTTCGATTAACGCTAATTTACTTCGAACTATTTTAACTGCACTCATTGTGACATTGGGTATTACCTCATTGGTGGGTATTCTTACCGCAATTGATGGCATTCAATACTCAGTTACGGATTCATTGTCTGAGCTAGGTGTTAACACTTTTGATATTTACTCAAAAAGGAATAGAGGAGGAAGAAATGCAGGAATTCAGGAGAAATCATATCCATCAGTTACGCTTAAGGAATCTATTCGATTTATTGAAAACTATAAATACCCATCAAGTGTAAGCCTTTCAACGGATGTTACCAGCATAGCAGAAATCAAGTACAAGTCTAAAAAGACAAATCCAAATGTTTGGGTAAAAGGGGCCAATGAAGAATACGTGGCCCTTGAAGGTTTGAATATTGAGAAGGGAAGAAATTTTTCAACCATCGAAATTCAATACGGAACCAATGTAGCGATCGTTGGAGTGGATGTAATCGAGTCGATTTTTGAGGAGAATGAAGACCCTTTAAACAAAGAGATATCGCTTTTGGGGAATAAATATTTGATCATTGGCCTTCTGGAAGAGCGTGGTCAACTCGGTGGAGGTGGAGGACCTGATAATTCCGTAATTATTCCTGTACTTAACGCCAGTAGATTGTCTTCGTCCCGGGTGTTGAGGTATGGTATAACTGTAGGTATCAATGATCCTTCTCAAATGGAAATGGCCATGGGTGAAGCTACCGCTATCATGCGAAAAATACGTCAGGACAGACTAGGTGAGCCCAATTCATTTGAACTGGCCAAAAGTGAGTCGCTGGCCGAAAGATTAGAGCAGATAACCAGCGTGATGAGACTTGGTGGTTTTGGCATAGGATTTATAACACTGCTTGGTGCTTGTATTGCATTAATGAACATTATGCTGGTGTCCGTGACGGAAAGAACTAGAGAAGTTGGTGTAAGAAAGGCACTTGGAGCGACACCTTTGCGAATAAGACAACAGTTTATCATTGAAGCCATTGTGGTTTGTATAATGGGGGGAGTTGCAGGTGTGCTACTGGGTATTGGTATTGGCAATCTTATCTCCTCTGTTATTGGTGTTGAAGGATTTGTGGTTCCATGGGTTTGGGTTACTGTAGGTTTAATTGTTTGTATTGTAGTAGGCTTGATATCCGGCTACTATCCGGCTAATAAAGCTGCAAAATTAGACCCTATTGAATCATTAAGATTTGAATAGTAAACTGTTTAGTTTTTCAATAGTTAAATTATTGCGTAATTAGACCTCATGATGCTTAGAGGTTTAGTCTTTCTATTTTTTGCAATACTTTCTAATACTCTTTTGGCAGGTGAAATTGTGCTGTCAGGTGCATATCAGGGAAAGGATCTTTATGTGCAAAACCCTTTTAATACTGAAACATCAACTTTTTGTACCAATGCCGTGTATGTTAATGACCGTTTGGTAATTGATCATCCAAAAGCTTCTGCCTTTAGAATAGATCTTTCCTTTTTATCGGTCAATGACCTTGTGGTGATCAGAATTTTATTTCAGGATAACTGCGAACCGGGAATTGTAAATCCCCAGGTACTCAGGTCTCCACAATCTTTTCAGTTTTTAACTGCTCAAGCGGATAATAATTCAATAACCTGGACGGCAAAAGGAGACAAAGGCGGTGTTTATTATTTAGAACATAAGTGGGAGAATCATGATTGGCAGGTTGCCGATACAGTTGACGTAATCAGTGCTTTCGATCAGAATAAGTACGCGGTAGAACCCTCACACATCAAAGGGGATAATAACTATAGGGTTAAATACATCAACAGCAATAATGAAGAATTTTACTCTGTTGAGTTTATGTTTACAGCAGCGGATAACTATATTACTTTTTATCCTAAAATAGCTACCTCACAGCTCAATCTTTCAGACTCCTGTCATTATGAAGTCATGGATTTCTTTGGGAAGGTTGTAAAAAAAGGTGAGGGGCGAGATGTCATCTTAGTTGACCTTAAGCCCGGTAAATACTATCTCAATATTCAGAATAGGAAAGAAGTCTTTATTAAGAGATAAAATGGCAACTATTTAAAATAAGAAAGGCTCTGAATATTCAGAGCCTTTCTTATTGATGAGTATTAACTACCGATCATTATGTGTTATTATCAAACGCTTCCTCATAACTGTATCATCATTTGATACTTGAATATGATACATACCTGATGCAAAATCTTGTGTGCTTAAATTAAGGCTTGTTTCTTCAATGGCCTTGTCAAACACCAACTTTCCAAAGTTGTCATAGATTTTTAAAGTACCATTGTGCAAACTCTGATTAAACAATATAGTTACCTGATCATTGGCTGGGTTAGGGTAGAAGCTGAAGGTATTAACACGAGCTTCCTCAACAGCGGTTACGGCATCCGGTGTTGGTACATTGTTATCAATCTCAGCTTGATAGATTTCTTTTGTTTCCTCATCCTGAATAAATACTACAACAAACAAATTATCAGGGTCGGTAATATTCATAGGTGTCCACTCAAAGTCCAAATTGAAAGGAATATCTTTCTGTAATGTTGAGGTAGCAAATTGATAACCAGCCGCATTTGGAAGTAATTTTCTCAACACGTGTCCGAAACTTCCACTTGATGTAGAAACTGGGTTTTCAAGCACTGCTGCAGTCACAGTTATATGATCACCCGTTAACGGCAATATCTTTGGCGTAACATCAACATTAATATTTAACTTTCCGTCAGAAGTAGAGGTATTAATATCTATACCAAAATTAGCCAGTGCTAACGTCCTTAACTCAAAAGAGTCTTCACCCCAAACTGAGAATAATCGGTTTTGTTCATCAGTGATATTACCATCAATTACAGCACTCGGCACATTCCTGATGTCGTAAAACAACGCCCTGGCACTTGGGTCCACTGGATTTGATGAGTTAATGGAGTTTGTAGATGGGAAATCTGTATGATAATTAATTACAATTAGTTCAGTGCCACTTGCAGGGCCACCGGCTAACAGGTTCAAGGTGTTTTCCTGATCGATAATGGAAGCCTGAGTTCCATTCATATTGGTAAAGTTCTCTACCAAAACCGTCCTGGTTCTTTGGCCAATAAAGAAGTTGTCAAATGCAAACCCGTCAGATTGGTGCACATTTTCATTAGGTCCAGACTTAAATGAAACCCTAAATTGTACTCTTGGTTGCCCCGCCACAGGTGTTAAAGTGTTTCGAGCATTTTTCCAATCTTCTTCTTCATCCGACCAGCCTAGATTAGTAGGATTATCTAAACCAGCTGCGTTGGTAATATCTCTTTGATCATACCAGTTGATTCCTGTTTCTAAACCACCAACTACTTTCCATTCGTCTTCAGCAGCGAGTGTTGTTCCAAAACCGATAAGGGAGTATTCTAACACCGCACCATCATTTTGGTTGATATTATCAAAAATATCCATTGTTACCAGTGGCCTGTCCAACTCTGACATATCAAATATAGGGCTGTATACATATGACTCCTGGCTTTGGTCATAGGTTCCGTTACCAGTCACCCAGAATGACGAACCACCATTAGTAGGAGAAGCGGAGTTGATTATGTCACCACCACTAGTACCTCTCACCCATGAGTTGTTTGTTCCCCATGTTTGCCAGCCCTCATCATTATCATCCTCAAAAAAGGCAGTATAATTTTCACCATCGACCAAAGTCTCCATTGGTACTACAAAAAGTGAATCTAGTATAGTTGTAGAACAGCTTAGGTTTGAAGTAAGTGTAAGTTGAATGTCTTTAGTCCCAATAGAATTAAACGGGTATACATAAGCAAACTGACCATTAAAAGTACCCTTAGCAGGATTTGGAGCAGTTTGACCATTGCCATCTCTTTCATTGAAAGACCATTCAACCGAAGAAACCACCTCCGTTCCGGAGAGCCCCAAAACTGAACTATTTATCGAAAACTGAGTGGCTTCCCCTAAACCGATATTTTGATAAGTAAATTGAGGTGTAGGGTTATTACCTATGGTAAGTGTTTTTTCAACTTGATCAGACCGACAGCCAACATTAGATTCCACAGTTAACTCAACGCTGTATGTTCCATCCTCTGCGTATTTATGGTTTACTGTTTCAGTATCAGCTTCATCTGGATTATTGGCTAATGGTGTATCAGGATCATCGAAGTTCCAATCCCATTTGTCAATAATACCACCGATCACTGTGGAGGTACTGCTGAAATAAGTGGAGGTTTGATTGACCTCTTCAAAAACACAACCTACAATTCCTAACGGGTTAGTAATACCATTTTCATCTTGTACTACAAAGTCAGCAACTGGTTTGGGGTTGACGGAGAAGTTAAGACTTTGAGAATTGGAACAAGTAGTATTTGGATTTGTAATTATCCATTCAATGGCATAGTCTCCATATCCAACTTCATCTACTAAATCCTGAGGAAGGATTCTTGCTGAAGGATTTGTTGTTGTAATACTAAAGTCAATGATGTCACTAATAGAGTCCGGCAAGTTCAAAAATCTAAAGTTGTGATTAGCATTATTTTGTACTGCTTCATTATAGTCTCCTGAAAAATTAATTTCTACGCCATCAACGCAGAAATCTGTGGGATTTTTAGGCCCACTTGCTACGGTAAATGTATTTATTGCTGGAGGAGAAGAAATTTCTATTTCAAGGGGAAAAGATTCTTCAATAGCGGTATTTGTTAAAGATTGGTATGTAGCAGTAACTTTCAGAATAACAGTCCCTTCGCCTGCACCTAGCGGTGATCCTGCAAGGTCTATATCGATAGTGTAATCACCACCACCAGCGGGTTCAACAGCTGAAATATTAGCAGTGCTTTCTACTCCATCCGCAACAAAGCTAATTAACCTAAAACCCTGAGCTTGTTTGCCATCTTCCGTTATAGTCACTATTTGGCCAGCTCCTAAACAGTATTTCACATCAAGACCAGGAACAGCAGAAGTTGCATCAAATATTGAGATGGTTTCTACACCACTTAGCTGACAGCCTTGTAGGGTTGTATGTGTGAGGCTAACATCATGGTCACCTACTGGAACAGAACCAATAAAAAACTTATTTCCAACAACACCATCTCCTGAAAAAACATTTAACCCTTCGATTTGTAATGCGGGCTCTGGTACTAGATCCAAGCTTATTTCATCATTTGCAACCGTGGAGATAGCGGTACCATCTAGCTGAAAAGTGAAGTTGGCGGCTGATGAACCAGAAACTGACAATGTAGCATGAGCTAGTCCATCTGATTCAGTGTTACCATCCTGATTGGCTGTTCCACCTATTCTAACAATTTCACCGGCAGCGGTAGCTGATGTTGCTTTAACTTCAAGGTTCTTGATAATAATATAATCCAGTGATCCTGATGTTCCCGAGATGTCATAATTTATTCTGAATATTGTGGCGTTAACAAACGTTAAGGTAGCGTTACTGATATTCGATCCGGCAATTTCTATAACAGTGTTGGCACTTGATGTATTAAGTTCAAAATTCGCTGGGAGTGCTAACAATATTGATTGATTGTTTCCATTAGTAAAATCCGAATTTTGACCTTCTCTTATAGTGATAGGTTGCAAAACCCTTTGATAATCTCCTTCACAGATCTCAATTTCAGGATTATTTACTTGTGTTGTGGTCTGAGAGCCATTTAACCCCGTTACTGCCAAACTTACAATTGCACCATCATTATTTGGAGGGTCTGCATTATCAACTGCCGCAGCCCAAATTTCATAATCATCATTGCCACTTAATCCAGTAATAATGTCATAGTGATATTGGTTAGCAGAAACAATTTCAATACTTCCGGAAGCAGAAATCGTCCCTCCATAGCTAGCGCTAAATATTTCATTTCTTGTTGGAGCTGCTTGGCCAGTAGGAATTACTAAATAGAAGACCTCACCTTCTTCGTTAATTCTAACCCCAAGGTCAAATCCGTCATTGTGCCTGTTAATTGCTACAATGGGATCTGGATTAACAAATTCCGGTGCTGTGGCATCCGAAGTTTTAAAATTCCAGTCAGTAGAATTTGAAATTCCCACAAATGCATTACCAGCTTTGTCAAAGAAGACCTCTGAATTTATTTGAACGTAGTAATTAGTGTTTTCGTCTAAGTCTGCAGCAGGATTAAATGTAAAGGTAGTTCCATCAGGTGATACTGTCGGGGACGTAAGGTTGAGTACAAAACCATTGTCCAATTGCTTTCTCAGTGTAATTGTTTCAGAACCAGTAGGATTCATTGGCTCGTTAAATTCAATAACAAGGTTAGTAGCTATATTAACATTGTTATTAGGAGTTAAAGGCTCTCCGTCAATAGGGTTTAAAGACTTGATTAATGGGAACTGGTTGTCCTCATAGGTATGGTATAATCCATAGAATTCGCTAGCACCTCCTTGTAGTGATACACTACCATTTGAATTCATAAAATCTCCTCCAGAGTAAAAGGCCCTAATGATAGGAGATGGTGTAACGGCAAATTGTGCAGTTAAGGCTACATTAGCCACTAAAGCAAAATTTTGATTAGTAACATCTGTATCAAGGACTTCAGCTAAGCCAGAAATTGTTACTGAAGTGAGTCCTTCGGTAACTGTGAGACCATTGATAAGTACATCATCAGAAAGAGGGTCGGAAAGATTAAAAGCATTATTGTTTGATCTAAAAACTCTAAAACTCTCATAGATCAGACCAATGTCAAAAGGGTCACCATTTTGGTTTTCAAATGAGAAAGTTATTTGATTCAGAATTGGTTGACCGGGTGTATTTGATGTTGCATTCAGTTGAAAACCAAGCAGAACTACATTTTCCAAACCGGTATTGAGACTTGAACCATTGGATGTAACACCATCTGTTATTTCACTAACCTCAGTATCAATTATATCCACAGGAGTGGTAGTAGCTGAGCTTATACCTCTTCCTCCAAGGTCATTAATGGTGATTGTTCCATCTCCAGTAGATGCATAATTAAAATCTGCAAATACTGATACTCCATCAACAAACTCGCAAGTAGTGCAGGAGAAATCAGGATCGTTTAATGCATCACCATCTCCCGGTACAGAAAGCTGAAAAGTTGTTGGAGAAATGAACTCATCAATATCCCAGTCAATATTGTTATTGATGTCCCTTGCTTCTACAATGAAAGCATTAGCAAGTGGCACATTTTTACCTTCAATACTATTTGGGTTTGAAGTGATAACATATCGCGTAGCTGCCACGTCAATAATGTTGTTAGCAGCACCTGTGGAGGCAGAGAAATTAGCAGGACTTATACCACTACTATTAGTCTCTAAAGTAATATTGGCAGGGTTTGAGGCGTCAAATTCAAAATCCAGAACTTTGTTATCAGCATCAGCAGGCAAGCCGGCTTGTAGATAAACTGCAAGTGTATAGGTTTTTGAGGTATTATCAGCAATAAAACCAAAATCTGCAACTGACGCATTGCTTAAATTTGTAAACTCTATATATCCTGGTTGAAAATCAACATCAGGGTCAGTATGACTTATATTTGTGGTTCCATCAGTAATAGTGAAGCCTGCAATTACACTTGTCCAGTCAACAAAGAGTCCATCATTGTTGGCACCTTGCGTTATGCGTAATTGATTAAACCTGGTATCTGCATTATCAGCCCCATTAGCCAAACCATCATCATCTATAACAAATGAAAATACAGTGATTGCACTACCGGGTGTTGTGGATAAGGATGAAATAGTAGTGCTAGCTGAATTGAAAGCTATAGTGGTTTCACTAGCCGTTGTAGTGGATACTGTAGTGGATGCAGGCGCATTTGTCTTATAGTTAACGTTGGTTCCATCATTAGTATATGGGTATATTTCAAAGTCGTAAGATGTAGCAGAGTTTAATCCAATAACATTAAATGAAGATAAACCATGAGCAACGTTGAAGAACATCTGTCCAGTGATACCAGTTGTTAGGTCCGTATCGTTAGCAATGAATGAATTATCAGCAGGGTTGGGAAGTGTTCCGGACTCTCGCACTAAAATCAAATGCTGGTAGGCAATCTGATCTGTAGAGGAGTTTGTCCAGGATAAATTAACACTTGTTGTATTTGGGTTTGCGTTTAATGTTGCAATATCCTCAGCTGGCTCAGGGTTGATAACGGTATATGTTTCATCAGCCCCCAATATGGTGCCAGACACATTATTTGCAGCATTATCAATAATAGAGTAACCTACTGCAAGATTTAAATTTACGGTTCCTGAAGCGGCACTATTAGCCAAATCAAAACCACTGACCGTTACTTCAAAATCAGTTCCTGTATTGGCATTTACATTAGTTACTGTAGGTGTGCCGATCAAATTACTTGATGAAATAGCAAAGTCAGTAACGTCCACATTGTTTACTGTTTCGCTGAACTGTACATTAAACCTCACCTCACCATTATTTATGCCCGCATCTTCAGGATTGCCATCTGTTCTGGTTATGAAGTTAATGTCGGGTATAGTTTTATCAAATACTACCTGAGATGCATCGGTCGTGGTGGTAAAGGTCTCGGTGTTTCCAGCGGCATCTCCAACAAGTACACTAAAAGTTACAAGACCTTCGGGCTCAGAACCATCCATCGTATGAGTAAAAGTGAAGTCATAAGGTCCGCCTGAAGCAGATGGATTAACTTCTCCTGCAAGCGTAGCCTGTCCAGAAGCAAGTGATTCATTTGGATTTATTGATATTGATAGACTTACAACATCTCCAACTTTCGCCATGGCAGTATTGAAGCTATTATTAGAAACAATCGTAATTGGATCCAGCTGTGGTGGAGTTCGGTCATAGGTAACTGATGATGGTGTTGTAGGGTGGTTGGTGGTATTAGTTACCACGGTTGTTAATCCTCCCTGCAAGGTTGTTATTGATATCGGAACTAGTCCTTCTGCTTCACTGCCTACGAGTGTGTAAGTTGCAGTATAAGATGGTGCTAGAGAGTTGTCAAATGTTGTAGGCGCATTTCCTAATATGGTAATTACCGGATCAGCATCTAGTGGTCCATTGGCAGTAAAAGACAAAGTAATAATCTCGCCTGTTTTGGCTAAAGAGGGATTAGGATTATTCGATACTAGGGTTACTCCTTTTAACTGTACCGTCTGATTGAAATTGCCAAGTTCATTACTTGAAATATCAAAAACATTACTCGGTATTGGAGTATCAAAAGGAGGAATGGCAATTGGACCACCAAGAATATAGTTCGCACCCTGCTGATAACTAATAGTTACTGCGTCAGTCCATGTGTTATTAGATAGGCTTGTTATGGTTATCGTATTTTCATTGGCTTTACTTGAGTATATGGCGGTACCAAAGAAGCCTAGATTGTCAATAAGTTGTCCATTGACAAGGAAGCCATTTGCAAATCCACCTTCTGCGATATCAATCTCCTCTGAGAGGTTGAAAACTATTTGTTCAGGTCCATTACCATTAGGTAAATATTGAATACCTGTAATGAGTGTCGGTGGAGTGTTATCAGCTGTAGTAAGACCAGACTGTGTGGCAAGCTCATTACCTGCTAAATCTCTGATATTTCCAGCACCATTCGCATAATTAAAAGTTGTTGCTATTGTCCAACCGCCATTGTTATTACTTTCAAGTACTACTTGATTTCCTGTAGTTTGATAAACGGAAGTATTTCTTACAGAATTCGTGGAACTTGTAAACCCAAGTGGTTCGGTATTGTTATTTAAATCTATAGTTTCGTTGAAAGTAAAAGTTACTGTTTCCCTATTCCCACCATTATCAGCAAAAATTAGGTTCCCTTGAATTATCGGAGCTTGAGTATCTATGGTAACAGCCAATCCGGAAGAATAAAGACCAACGTTGCCAAGAGGGTCGGTTGCCCTTGCAGTTATTGTGTGAGTGGCATCAAATAAGGCGCTGGTAGTAATAGAATAGGTTCCTCCTGTTGCAGTGCCACTGCCTATGATTCCTAAAAGATTACTACGAATTTCAACGGTGCTGCCAGCTTCGGCAGTTCCGGTAAAAGTGGGTGTTGTATCATTAGTAACATTATCAGAATTGGAACCATTGGAGTTCGCTTCTCCTCCGAAAGAGTCACTGCCTGCGGCTAAATTTGGAACAGAAGGTGGAACTGGCGGTGTGTTATCCATAACAAACGTGTTATTGTTTGTTCCTGTAGGAGTGAAGTTGGTGAAGAGATTTAAGTTAACATCGGTAATGTCAGTAGCACCATTGATGCCTAAGGTTACCGTACCATTATAATTTGTTAACCCACCTCCCGAGACGGTCACGCGATAAACATTGCCACCTTGATGAGCAACAGTTTGGATGTTACCCGCACCAGTTACTGTAAAATCGTCAGTCCCCACGTTTAAAACTGCCTCATTAAATTCAACATCCCATTCAATTGTATTTGCATTAGTCGGACTTGTTGAAGGAGTAGCTCTAGTGACAGTTGATATTCTTGGAGCCTGGCCATCTATCAATATTCCTGTCGTTACTGGCAACGCATATGTTAAGTCGGCAGTATTACCTGATACATCTTGAAGACTTCCGGTGTTTTCCTGAATTGGTGAAACCATCGTGATACCATTATTATCAAAATCATCTGAATTAACCGTATATCTATAGGTAATTTCAGTGGTACCACTGCCCGTAAAATAATTAGCGAAAACAGTACCTGAATTGAGATTGAGTTGAATTCTTGGTGTAGGTGTGGCATTAACAACATCATCATAATTAACTATGAAGTCTAAGTTATCACCAATAGCATAAGTCCCTGGACCTGGAGGTGTCACTGAAGTGATAGTAGGAGCCACACCATCAACAAGTATTGCCGTTGTAACTGGCAAGGTAAAGGTGAGTATGGCGTCATTTCCTAATCCATCCTGAAGGGTTCCACCATTAAGTTGAATAGGGGAATTTAGCAATACACCATCTGTATCTAAATCTGATGCACTCACATTGTATCTAAAGACTAAATTGGAACTACCAGAACCTGACTGGTAATTGGCAAATACTGTCCCTGATGCAAGTGTTATTGCAATGCGAGGAGTGTTTGTAACTGTTATGTTTTTATTGAAATTGATTGTAAAATCAACATTTTGGCTGATGATATACGTATCATCAGTTGGAGGTGTAACAGAAGTTATCATTGGTTGTATGGCATCAATCAATATTCCTGCTGTAGATCCAACACTGTAATTTAAGTCTGCTGTTCGTCCCACATTATCAAGTATTGATCCTGAATTTAAATCGATTACAGAGGCAACGCCTATTCCGTCAAGGTCTTCGTTTCCGTTTACAATTGTGTATCTGAATGTAAGTGTATTAGAATTGTCCCCATCAAAGTAGTTAGCGTATACCGTACCTCCAGTATTTAGTGTCAGTTCAATTCTTGGTGTGCCTGTTACCTGTACTACTTCATCATAGGTAACATCAAAGTCAAGATTTTGTCCACTGCCATAGGTCACGTTTGATGGTAAATCAAAATTAGTGATCGTGGGGTCTTGAGCATCGACTAAAACACCTGTAGTATTCGGCAAAGTATATGTTAATGTAGCGCTATTGCCATGAACATCTTCCAAGGTTCCTCCATTCTCCTGAATGGGTGATATTAGGGTAATGCCATTCGCATCATTATCACCATTTTGAACCTGATATCTAAAAACTAAGGTATTTGATCCGCTACCAGATTGGTAATCTGCATTCACAGTACCACCAGTTTCCATTGTAAACTGAATGCGTGGTGTATTGGTAACATTCACAATCTCATCAAATTGAACGGATATGTCTATATTGTCACCTTGAGCATAGGTATTGGAAGGTATAGTTACACTAGAAACTGTCGGGCCGGTACCATCCACCAATACACCCGTAGTGTTCGGTGACGTAAAGGATAAAGCAGTGGGATTACCACCTGCATCGTTAATAGTGCCTGAGTTAAGTTGCAATGGAGAAACAATAGCAAGGCCATCTAAATCAAGGTCATTATTATCAACTGTATATCTAAAAACATGGGCAGTACCCGGAGATGTTCCGGGTTCAAATGTCGCAAATTCAGGGCCACCATTAGCCAGTGTTATGGCTATTCTTGGTGTGCCTGTGATTGTAACTGACTCGTCAAAAGTAACAGTAAAGTCAACATTTTCACCAAAGGCATAGGTATCATTAGCCGGAGCTACAACAGAAGCAATGGATGGAGCTACATCAATGGAAGCAGAAGTGCCCGTAGTCTCAGCACCTGTGGCATCAATATCAAATATTTCATTAGTGTCAAATTGTAAATCAGTCCATGAGAACTCACCTGTTGATAGACTACTAGTGAGGTCTGCGTCCAGTACGGAAGATAATGTACCTGTGCCAGTACCGCGTGCTAATGTAACCGCATCAGTATTATCTAAATCAAGATTTCCATTAGGATCCTGAGCCTGAACGGTCAAGCCAAAGTCAGTGTTTAATGAAACTAACGTTGGTTGGGCAGTTATGGCATATTCAGTAGCAATTACCTCAATCGGCACATCACCACTAGTGATGGTGTTGCTACCATAAATATTTCCACTCGTCACATTAAAATCAGAACCGGATAAGGAGATGTTAATATTGGCCCCATCAATGGCTTCTCTTTCAGGTAATGGAATATTGGTGGACAAACGTAGCCTTAGTTGATACAATTTGGCTTCGCCTTGGTTAATATCTCCTATTTGGTTGTTACCATCGTTAATTCCTGTAAATTCCAATACAGTATTGTTAGCGTCACTAAATCCGGTGCTGGTAATGGTAAATTGCTGGGCATTGTCACTAATACGTTCGCTGTATAATTGCGCATCAGCTATTACATTGGCCCAATCTATGCCGACATCAGCCAAGTTAAAGTCAATGGCATCAAATTGAACTCTTGTATCTCCAGGTGCTACAGTAATGTTGAAATCAAATACAACCTGTGACGCTACTTGAGGTGCACTGGGTGATATATAAGCTGTTTCTAATGAAGACACACTTGCAGGTGTTGCCAATGCACCTGCTGATAATACTTGTTGGCCAAAAACTTGAATATTGTCAAAAGTGGTTTGCTCTCTACCACTTCCAGAATCATTTGTTCCGAAGATTTTAATCACCATTGAACTTCCGGTGCCTGGGACAGGGAAAGTAAAAGATTGAAAAGTTGCTGTTAGCTCTGGAGCACCACCATTGTCATCCCCATTAAGATCGGTATCTTGCCTTAACCTGCCATTACCACTATTTTGTTCGAAATTGCCTATCAATATATCAGCACCACCATCTATACTTGCATATACTTCTAAATAATCCCCATTTTCATATTGATCGGGTTGGGTTGAACCGAGCAACATTCTAACTTCTAGATCACCAAAACCCGTAATATCTATTGGGTCTAATTCCATTATCCCAACGGGATTATTTGGATTTGCCCCAACGTCTAACTTACCCATTACCCAATAAAAACTTCCATCTTCACCGGACATATTAGCATATAACTTCGTGCTACCGTCTTGCAACCTTAGAAAGAAATGTTCGTCTTCTGCATCTACATCATCAAACTCACCAGATGTATATCTTGATCCATTCCCGTCAGTCTCAAAACTTTCAGTGCTTCCCAGTTGTACGAGTTGACCATGTACACCAAATGATGTAAGGGCAATTAAAATGAATATTTTAAATAATTGAAAAAAGCCTTTCATATATGTAACAATATATCTTCACTATAGAATAAAATAATAGAGGGACGTTAATTAACGTTGCCCTGTCTGTCTGTTTTGATAAGTATCAAAGTATTGATACCGCCAAATTCTGTATCTCCTAAAATAAGATAGCCACCATCGGGGGCCTGACCAATTTCACTGGCTTGCTCATCGTTTTGATCTCCGTAAAACCTTGACCAAAGTTCATTCCCCCTAAAATCTGTCTTTATTAAAATAATGTCACTTCCTCCTTCCGTATTGGATTCTGATGAACCTGTGATTAAAAAACCTCCGTCAGCGGTTTGATAGATACCAAAGCCTTCTTCGTCCCCGTCTAGGTCAGCACCTCCAAATACAATAGGTATAGAGTCTTGTAAAACACCAAATTCATCAACCCTGGCCAAGAAAATATCATTATCCCCATTTACATCGGTGGTTCCAACCATGGCATAGCCATTCAGTGAGGTTGAGAGCTGATTGATGTCATAAGAAGCAGTATTTGCCTCTGTTGAAATCAGAGGGCCTGTAATTTGAGTTGGCTGACAAGATGGAACCCTAACTAACCTGCTGTTGCCCTTATTTACAAAGGTGCTGATAGAATATACAATGTCATTATTTTCTTCCACAAAAGCACCTTGAATAAGGCTTGTGCCACTGCCAGCTGAAGAAAAACTAAAGGAGCATTCAGGGATATTGTTCAGGTTGTCATCAAAAGTGCCTACCCATAAGTTTTGGGTATCTGAGTTGAGAAGGGCAGTAACCTTTAATTCTCCAACACTATTAACTACTGCATCAACTCCATTTAGCTCAGTTGACCCGTCATCCAGTGAAAACTCACTGGTGGCAATCATGCTTCCTGACTGGTCGATTTTCAATAGCAACATGTTGGTTTCTGATTCGCTGGTTTCTGAGTCAGTGTTTATACTTGACCCAATTATTAAGTAACCGTCTAAATGCTTTATGATAGAGCTTCCTGTATAGTTGGGTAGGGTGTTTTCAATTTCGGAAGAAGGGAAGGTTGATTCCCATAATAAATTACCCAATGCGTCAATTTGTCTAACAATGACCTTGTAATACGTATCGTCATCAATTTCTATTTCAGTAGATGAAAGAACAAGCATTCTGCCATCACTTTCAACAAGTAAATCTTGGGCATCTTCACCGTATCTGCTGCCATATAGTTTAACAAAAGTATCCGACTCTCCAGGTCCAGCACCTTCTTCATCATTGCAACCAAATGCTAGTGTTAAAAGGAAAAAAATAACAATGTAGTATTGCTTCATTATTTAATAAGCTTTTTAGGACTGTATTTAGGAATTAGAATTCCGGCAGAAATGGTTACAAAATGAGTGCTAATGTCATTGGCAGCCCATCCATAAAAAGTTGATAGTCTACCGTTATCATAGTGTTTGTCAGTGAGGTTTAGTAACCCATAGCTATAACGAACACTGAGATTGATAAAACTGAGTTTGGATTTAAGTTTATAACCAGCTTCAATGTCGATAGTGGGGTTTAATTGTTTTCTAAACCCTTCTCCAATTAGATCTTCCGCTGCTCCATCTGCTCCGCCTCCATTATCACGATCAGTCTCCGCGGCTAAGTCACTTGAAGTGATATATTTTAGCGTAGCTCCAATACCCACATAGGGGAGTCTAATTTTTTGTTGCCCTTTTTTCTTCAATTGAGACTCGGTTTTGATAAGATATTGCCCCATGAGTGAGAAACCTAACGAGGTTTGGGTCTCAGTTGATAGATGTTCAATTAGCGCATTGCCATCAGGTTCATTAAGATAATTATTTTCATAAGTAAACGAATTGTTGTTGTAAGAGAGGTCTGCATGTGCGGCAATTCTATTGAAAAATATTTTTTCAAACATTAAACCACCTTCGATACCTACGGTGTTACTATACTCCCCAAAAGTTGAATTGGCATCGTTTAATCCATAATTCTTGATAACATTAACAAAAGTAGTAGCTGCTCCCAATTTAAATCCCCAAAAGAATATGGGTTTGGTTCTGAATGTTCTGTAGAGGTTAATTAACTCTGTAGGGTCGGCTGTTTCATTGATTTCATAGGCATGATTGTCTCTAAGTAAGCCAAGCATTGCTTCATCTGCCTTCTCAGTTTCATCCAAATAAATGTATGAGAGAATTAAAAGTCTATAGGCTTCAGTAAGCTCTTCGTTATTAAAACTCTTTTTCTCAATACATTCTTTTATTAAACCTGCAACATCATGAATTTTACCTTCATCAAACCTTACTCTTGCCTCTCTTAAGTTGGGTGTGCATGACTGAGAGAATGATTTTGTTGAAATTAATGTGATAAAGAATACTAAAGTTAAGAACTTCAATATTTTAGTTTCCCTTTTCATACTGATCACATGTTTTGTCATATTCAATTCCAGTTTTTGCCACATAGGTTTCCCACTCATCCTGGCTAAGGTTCCTGTCAATTTTACCACAAATTTTATCCGCCATCACTTCTATATTCGTAGGCCAGGCTCTTACCACCTTCTCTTTAGTTCCGGCCAGAATCTGACTGTTGTCAGGACTGAAAGCAACTGTAAATACCCAATCCGGATGATCTTGCAATTTTATTGGCTGGGCCGTTAGGTTTTCCCTATTCCATAATCTGACTGTTCTATCTCTGGAAGCAGAGGCCAAAAAGCGACTGTCTGTACTGAAAATCAGATCCTCTATTGGTGAACTATGGCCAACCAGTCTGGTAGCCCCTTGGTTTCCAAAAAGTTTGAATAATTTAATCAAACCACTTTCATCACCAATGGCAACCATGTTGTCTGCACTGATGGCAATATTCAAGAGCTTAGAATTATTGTCATAAATTTTGGTCTCTTTAAAACCAGCTTTTACATCATACAAATAAACCCCTTTATCATTTCCTGCGCCTATTATATAATTTCCATCATCTGATAAGGCAATATCATTAAGTCTTGCAGAAGGGGAGGCCACTACAGTTGTAGTATTAAAATCTGATTTCTGAATTGACATACCACCATTGTCTAAAGCGTAGAAATTTTTATCATCGGGGGTAATAATTAAATTCCAAATTTCCCCTTTAAAACCATTCACTTGAGAGCGGGCGTGCGATTGTGTGTCAAATATTTCAACAAACGTTACTCCTGCCGTTCTGGGATACTCACCACCAGCAATTAGTCTCTTATTATCTGAGGTTACATCTATAGAACGGATTAAGTGGTTTGCTCTTTGGTTTACAATTGTATCTGCGACTCTGTGCACACCTTTCAATGTCCAACCCAGTATTTTACCCTGTGTATCGGCAGTAAAAATCTCGTCACCGGTTGTAGAAGAGGCTACTGCTCTAATACCTTTGTCATGGCCTCCAAGACTTTCAACAAGCGGGTCTTTTAAATCCCTAATAGCGTAATAAAGTCCATCATAAATGTCATTGTCATATTTGTCACCACCATTTTCAGTGTTGAAAATATAGGCTTGTTGTGCCAAGAGACCCTTAAGCTCTTTCTGTTCTTCTCTTAATTGAGTTGACTTTATGGCCATGGATTTACCTATGGCAAGAAGCCGAAGCCTGTCAGCAGCAGCCTTCTGCTCTTTGGCAAGTTGTTCATTCTTAATTGCCTCATTCTTTGCAATATCAGCTTCATTCTTAGCCTCTAATGCAGCATCTGCATTTTGCTGAGCTATTACAGCGTTTGTTTCAGCACGCTGACGCTGAACTTCAGCATCAGCCAAAGCTTTTGTTGCAATGTCTCTTTGTTCCAAGGCATCTTGTTCCGCAATTCGAGCCTCTTGCTCTCTCTTGGTGGCTAATTCAGCATTTTCAGTGGCTTCTTTTTCATTTTTTGCAGCGAGTTCTGCATTTTCAGTCGCTAATTTCTCATTTCTTTCAGCCTCTACTCTTGCATTTTCAGCTAGTGTTCTTTGGTAAAAAGCAAATATCAAGAATCCTAAAGATATCACAGTTGCTGTGGCCAAAACAAGTGCAACAATCCTAGCGTTTCGAAGCCTTCTTTTGGCCTGTAGTTCTTTAATCCTTTGCTCGGTTTCAAATTCTTTTTTGGAGTACTCCAAAAAGATCATTGTCCGTTCAAAAGCAGGGTGATATCGCTGTCCCCAAACTAGGGTAGGGCGGTGTTTGGCTTGCCAGTTGAGTGCCAGCTGCAAATCCGGTGGCCTCCAAAGTCCAGCTTTTCCAACCTGATACATGGCCGCAGCTTCAGACAAACGCAAATACATTTGAACAGCTTCAGCTTCATCATCCACCCAGTTTTTAAGCCTTACCCAGATACGCATCAAACTTTCATGCGAAATGTCAATCATTGATTTCGCATTAAGGGGCACCGTGTAAGCAGGGGTGAGGAGTGACCTTGTCGGATCCCTGAATTTATCAATTACAGCTATTACTTCTTCTTCACTTACGTCAGCTATGGCTGCTATTTCACCCAGTCTGGTCGGTCGCCTGATTCCGAAGTTCTCACCTCGTTTTTCAGTAATGGCTTTAAATAAAGACTCGCATATTAGCTTCTGATCATCAGTTAGTTCATCATAGGCTTCATTGGCATGCATCGATAAGGCCTCTGCCATTGTACCAATGGCCTCATAATGCTTAATATCCAGAGGCTCTTCATCATAGTCACGATACCTTGACCAATAAGACCAGGTACGCATCAGTGCGTGCTGAAGAATAGGCAATTGGTCTGTACTATCACCTAAATCGTTAAGCAATTGCTGTGTGAGTCTTTGTGCAATTTGCGCCTGTCCAACAGCCACCGGCCCTTCAATGGCCCTTCGTTTCTGATCCCGGGTCATTTGAGGAATCAGATAGTGACTATCGTTAATTTTCTTTGTTAAGTCAGGGAATTGGGCACAGTCTCCAATAAAGTCGGAACGCATGGTGATGGCCACATATATGGGAACATCAGAATAGTTCATGGCTTCTATCAGGAGGTTAACAAAAGCCAATGTTTCGTTAACCGTGCCGGTATCTTCACTATCCTTAAATCTGAATAACTCTTCAAACTGGTCGACAAGAATCAAGTAATTTTTGTCCTGTGCCCTTCTTGATTGTAAAACCGCCTCAACCAATCCTAAGGAACTGCTTTTTAGAAGTGTGGTAATGATGGTTTTCTTTATTTTTTTATCTTCATCATCAGAATCCAGATAGGAAGTGTCCTTTGCTATTAATGATTCTGCAAGATTGTCAATAGGCCCTGCACCAGGTCTTGTTACTATTACCTCCCAGTTAGGGCTTGTGTCAGTTAAAAAACCGCCATATAGAATTGGGAGTACCCCACAATAGATGAATGATGATTTACCACTTCCTGAAGGGCCTATTACACCAACAAATCTATGCTTAGATAATTTGAGCAGTACTTCATCACTTTGACCTTCACGACCAAAGAACAAATGACTTTCTTCAATTTTGAAAGGTCTAAGTCCCGGAAACGGATTGTCTACAGTGACTTTATCACTAGGCAAAGCACCACCAACATCTTCTAAGACTTCACTCATGATATTATTCTTTAATTTCTTCTAAAAAAACCTTTAGTGAATCCAGTGCCTCTTTATTGTCACCATCTATTACCGTAACATTATAATTTTTATAAGCACTAATATCTAACTTATCTTCCCTATTACTAATGATTGCTTTTCCTGTAATTGGTTTTCTTCTACCAAATCCGGGAGCTTTTAGTAAATCGAGCAGTTTCATTCTAACCCATTGGTTATTAACATTTTCCTGAAATATAATTGCAGCATCAAACGTGCGAAGATTGTTGATGTGTTGCTGTCTTAGTTCAAGCAAGTCCCCTTCAAAAGCGGGCAGAAGCACTTTATAACCTGCCTTCTCAATATGTGATTTAAATGGGGCTACTGCTTTTGCATCAACTTTATCATGTAACAAGTAAATAGATGGGTTGCCATTGTCTGCAATATCTCTTGATTTCCCAAGTTTTTTGTCAATTCCAACTTCTATGAGCTCTTCACGAATTATGTTTTTGAAGTCTTCTAATGCGGTCTGCAAGATCTCCGTGCCTTCAGAAGAAGCAAGGTCTCGTTTTATATTTTCTATAAAAGCAATTTGCTTTTCACTGGCTTGGTTGAGCTGATTGGAAATCCAAATTAACCTTGAAAATTTTGTCTTGTCTTTTAAGCTAGCACTGCGCTGTGCTGCTATCTGATTCTGAAGGTCTACAACCGACTTATCACTACCTTCAGGAATATCTCCATAAGAACTTCCTATTAGGTGAATGGAAAGGCTACACTCTTCAAGTTCTTTATCTATTTCCTTTTTAAGGCTGTCTACATCTTGTGGTAAGGTTTTGTCTGGCAGCACTTTATAACCATGACGCTGTAGTTCTCTTTTAATGATATTCCTTTGAATTGAAAGGTCATGACCCGTTTCAGCAAGGTAAATACACCTCCGCTCGTAAATATGTTTTACTTCCCCTTTTTTCTCCAGCTCATTAAGAGTGATTAAAGACTCATGGATATCATATGCAAGGTCAACCATTTTCATCCAGAAACTACGCTCTGCTTCGGGACTAAAGAAATCGGTATAGTCTTCTATATCTCCGGTATCAATATCAAAATCATAGAGATCATAGCCTATGAGCTCTTTGAGTTTAGCTGGTTGCTCTTCAATGCTGACCGGTCGTTTCAAAATCTTAAATACCCTTGCCGTGTCTGTTTTTTTGAATGTTCCGTAAAATGACTCTATAGTGTCTAAGGACTCTCCGGAGGCTACAAAAGCGGGGGATAGTATGGGCACTAAAATGGCCACTTTTTTCAGGTTACCGCCTGTTATTGAGTCATGCTCTGATTTCAACATGATATTGGGTTTGGTTCCCAATACCTGAACTAACATAAGTTCAAGAAAGTGTTTGAATTCCTGAACCCAGCCACGCTCATTTCCTGACTGGTTATCTTCGTTAGCAAAAGTGATCAAAACATCTATTTCAAAAGCCATATACTATAAGTTATTGCGTTGGTTTATTTTTTAAGAGGTTTCTTTAATTAAGCTACTTTCAATGTTTTTGATAAAACCTTGTGCTAATTCATGATGGTTGGCCATAACATTATAAAAGTCATAAACAGAGATATGGAAAACTACAGAATCTCCAAATGATTCTATTGTGTCGGCCTCAATCTTATTTTCAAGGTGGAAAAGAGTACCAAATACATCACCTTTTTTCAATCTCCTAATTTCAGTACTTCCTTTCTTTAGAAAAACTTCACCATCCGCGATAACAAAAATTCTCTCTTCATCCTCGGTCTGGGGTATTTTAATCAATTCATTACCCTTGAGATTTACATTTGTCATCTTGTCCACAAGGTCACAAAGCAATAGCCCTTTTATGTTTTTGAAAAATGGAACGGTTTTTAAAAACATAACCATTTCTATACCCATATAATATCCATCAGCCAGGCCTTCTTGTAATCTGTTTTTCTCAACAGTGTCATTCAACAGCTTTTTAACTTCAGGCTTAAGCCTGTTACTAATATCGTCAAATATATGCTGGTCTTTATAGTACATTACCCATGCGGCAACTTCTTGTAAGAAGGCATCATTATTAAATAACTGTGCAATTAGTCCTCGGCTAATCCTAAATTCTTTAACAAAAGCTAAACAGTGAATAGTACACGCTTTGGTCCACCTGTTAACCTGATTGTAGTTTTTATTGAGTAAGTAATTTAGTACCTGCACGATGTTATAATTTTCCCGGGGGAAATAGCCTTGCAGTTGTATTATTTTTTCATTTATTGAAATATCATCCATAAGAGGAAACAACTTGGGCTTCAATTCCTGATCTACAAATAAATCGCATAGTTCAATAGCAAAAGCAATACCCTCTGATGTTCCTGATTCAATATTTTCTCTCACCAACTGCACAGACTGTGGATCGTACAAGATAGACATATACATGTAGATGGTATCATAGTTCTCATCAATCTCCTCTTTTATAGCACCTCTAAGGTACTTGAAATGCTCTTGTTTTGGGATTTCAGTTAGTGCCGCTAGATTCCAAAGTACTTTACCCATTTCATTCTCGAGCAAATTAGTCAAGCTGGATACTTGTCTTTCTGTAGCTTGATAGTTGAAGTACCTGAATGAAAGCAGTATTTGCCTGACAATTCGTCTATCAGGGTGCTCAATTTTGTTCCAGAGCAGATCAACAGCTTTCTGTCCACCAATGCGACCAATGATCTGAACTATCTTAAGCCTGGCATGGTCTGTTTGACCAGATTTATGAAATGATGTTTCAAGAGTAAAAAGAGCCGCTTCCCCGGCCTCGACCAATGCTGATGCTGCAGCATTACTGTAGGTGGGAGAGTTGAGCATTTCTACGAGCACGCCCCAGGTTTCAGGACGTTTAACCTTTCTGGCAGTTATTACGGCTTCCATTCTCACCTTAGGGTCAATGTCACGTAGCAGCTCCAAAAGGATGAAAATGTTTTTAGCCGTTACCAGCTTTCTGAGCAGTTTTGCAGCCAATATCCTATCCTGGCTTTTTATGGATTTACTCAACTTGCCTAATTTATCAGCAGGAATGGATATGATTTCATTATCTTCAGCATCTTGCACAGCTTGTTTTGCCAGTTGGCCAAAATCTGAAGACTTATCAAAGTCTAATTCCAGATTCTTGATTTTATCCTTTGCATATGATTTAATTTTTTGTGAATCGCTATCAAGAAGTTTAACAATTGAGGATTCGAAGAGCGCAGGCTCAATTTTTTCCATGAGCTTCAAGCCATAGATAACTTTTTCTTCTGTCTGGCTATAGATTTCATTTTCTAAAACCTTAGATACGGAGTATTGCTTAACAACAGTATTGGATGACTGCTCCTTATTTTTTATCAAAGTGGATTGAAGTGTGCTCTTATAATTGTTATGCATTTTACGAGTGATGTAGAACCACAAGACCACAACGGGAAGCGTAAATATTGAAATGTGTATTAATGTAAAGACATCTACATTATTAATTAAGATAATGAGACCCCCTGCTATTAGCCCAGCAAAAGCAGTAACAACACCTTCAATTTTGGTTTGAACATCAAACCTTACTGTAGAATCAATTGGCAGAAAGTACAACTTAAAAGCGGGTCCATCCAATGCATCTTTCAATGATGAAATGAACAGCTTGCTCATTGCTATTATAATAAAGAAGAATATAATGGCTTCACCACTAGCACTATTGTAACCAAAAGAATAACCTATAGGAATAGCAATGGCAGTAAAAATTATGATTAGCAGTGGGTTTACAAGAAGTGCTACTTTTAAACCATAAAGTTGAATAACCTTGTCAGTTACGAATGTTTGAAAAAGAAAACTAAAGATTACAACAGTTGCTTCAAACAAGCTTAAGAAAGTAGGAAGCTCATTCTCATCAAAACGCGCGGTTGTAACCGTTAAAAACGAGTAGTCAACAAAGTTGATGCCTACCATTGAAATGATAACAAAAAGTGCCATTAGGGCTATATATGGGTTTCGGATGAGCCCACCATAAGAAATACTGTAGGTATCTTTGTGATCTTTCTTTTGCAATAAGTTACTTCTTATGATATAAAAGAAAACAAACATATTACCAACAATGGCAATCAGACTTATAAATAATAGGTCATCAGTTTCTAATAAAGCAGGTACAATAAGAGGGATTGAGAATAAAGCGATAATCGAGGCAATCAATTGCCCTGTATCAATACCACCAATAATTCTCTTAGCTTGTCTGAGGCTAAACATCCTGCCAAATGCTCCCCAGAAGACAAGCATTACCATAAAATTGGCAGGCACTATAAATGTAAAGGCGAAGAAATAAATTGGAATAGGATCCGACAAATTCCTAAAAGCTACTTCAACTCCTAACAGTGTTAAGGTAACTATAAATAAGGCTCCAAACCCAAGGGCCTTAAAGGAGATGCGGTTTTGGAAGAAGTTATATAATGCAGTAAAAACTATACCCAATATACCTGAAACCAATATAGCCAGGGGTAATTGCTCCTCTACCTGCTGCTCATCTAAATTATTAAGGAATAATGCTGCTGCACCAACATCTAATGTGGCAAGGAAAATACCCATGAAAAAGCCCATGGCTAGAAGAGCAAATACCTGGGTAGATTCGTCTTCATTAACATTGAGAGCGTTTAAAAGAGTTTGTTTTACCTTCATATTACAACTTCCTAAATCAAGCCAAGTTATGTAATATCTACACAACTTCTTAATAAAAAGGAATAAAAGTGAAAGGTAAAAATAGCCTTAATTAGGAGAATCTAAACTTTTTTACGACTTGTTTGTTAACGTAAATCCAGATTTTAGATGTAAGTCTTGTTGTGGGAAAGGAATTTCGATATTGTTAGTTTTAAATTTTTCAAAGATAGAATAATACAACTGACTTTTTAATATGTTAGGCCGGCTGGTAAAGTCACTGGTCCAGACCCTCAGGAAGAAGTTGAGCGAGCTGTCTCCAAATTCATCAAATAAAACATCAGGAGCAGGGCTGTCAAGAACTCCAGGGTTTTCAGCAGCTACTTCAAGCAATAAGGCTTTTATCCTTTTAGGATCTTCCTTATAGGCCACGCCAACAGGAAATCTAAAACTAACATTTCTATCATTGTGGCTCCAGTTAATCACCGTTGAACTTATAAATTCTGAATTAGGCACAATAACAGATATATTATCATTGGTTACTACAGTTGTAGCTCTGGCTGATATTTTAAGGACATCACCTTTAATATCTCCTACTTCAATTCGGTCGCCAAGCTTAATGGGTTGCTCGAACAAAATGATGATTCCCGAAATAAAGTTGTTCGTAATGTTTTGCAATCCAAAACCAATACCAACTCCTAAAGCACCGGCCAATATACTCAGCGCACTTAGATCAATTCCCGCAGTCTGCACAATTACCATCATGCCCACTATAAGAAAGACATATCTTATAATAGTAGATACAGATTGAGCAGTTGATGGAATAGTGGTATATTTTTTTAATACCGTATTACCTATGAACTTACTAAGCCTGTTTGAAAAAAAGTTTAATAAAATAACTGAAATAAGCAGGTATACAATGGTAATCAGAGTGATTTCAGAATTGCCAATGCTGAAGAGTTTAACAGAAAAAAAGTAAGCGATATCCTTCAATACCTCCCATAGGTCATTAAGTAAAATTTTTAGTTCATCCATGCAGAAGTAATGTCTAAGCGCTTAAGATATCAAAAAATAAACGATTGATATGGCATAAATCCTTAAATTTGAAGTCGAATTAATATAAATCCAAGTAGTAAATATCAATTTGATATACTATTTTGGTTAAAATAGATATTGTCTATAAACAAAACATAATGAAAAAGTCAGTCTACTCCGGAGTATTCATTTTAGTACTCGGTATTTTTTTGGTAGGGACGGTTCAGGCACAGGGTGTCAGCAAAACCGTTTTCAATGCAGATAAGTATTTTAAAATCAGAAACTATAATGAGGCATTAAAGCTTTACCTGGAAGCTATTGAAGCTGGTGAAGGTGATGCACTGGTTTACTACAACACAGGTGTCTGCTATGAGCAATCTTTCGAGATAAATGAGCAGGTAAAAGCCATTCCTTATTTTGAGCAGGCCGTTAAGTTAGGCAAGGATCGGTTGCCGCCAAAGTTACTGTTTGATATGGCAGCAGTGTACCATCTTGATGGACAGGTTGAGAAGGCTATTGACTTTTATCAGCAATATAAAGCTGTATTGAAGGATGAGCGGGCCGAAATTCAAAAAGTTGATAGAGCTCTTGAAATAGCTAATAATGCTTTAATAATGATGAGCAGTCCAAAGGATATTTCAATCCATAACTTTGGTCAGGTAATCAATTCATCTTACACAGAATACAATCCTGTTGTCTCAGCAGATGAGAGTGTAATGGCTTATACTGCCCTGAGACCAAATACAGGAAAAACCAGATCTAACGAGGAGTTTATTGAGGAAGTATATATTTCTTACAACCAATCGGGTACTTGGTCGCAACCCGAAAAAATAGAAATTACTTCTAATTATAATGTGGGTACTGCAGGGCTGTCTGCAGATGGTCAAAGAATGCTGATTTTTATTGGCGCAGCGGAAGGAGCTGGTAACTTATATTCCATAGATAAATCTGGAAAGGAATGGTCAATACCTACCACTTTAGGTCCAAAGATAAATACCATTAGGCATTTGGAAAGTACAGCTAGTATAACCCCTGATGGTAAAACAATGTATTTCGCCAGTAACAGACCTGGTGGGTACGGAGGTTTAGATATTTATCAAATCAAGAAATTGGAATCTGGAGAATGGGGTGAGGCTGTGAATCTGGGTCCGAAGATTAATTCAAAATACAACGAAGATGCACCTTTTATTCACCCTGATCAATGGACACTGTTTTTTACTTCTGATGGTCATAATACGATGGGAGGCAGGGATATTTTCGTAACCCGGCTGTTTAATGATGAATGGACAAAGCCTGAAAATATGGGCTATCCAATTAATACCACGGCTGATGATAATTACTTCACCTTAACAGCTGATGGTAGAAAAGGCTACTTCTCCTCTAATAGAAAAGGAGGAAATGGTGGCCAGGATATCTACACCATAGACATGCCAGAAGAGGAAGCAAATGTGCCTCTTACCATGATCAAAGGTAGAATTTTAGATGGCGAAACAGGTCAACCACTGCCAACCCAGATTTATATGATTGATAATGAATCTGGAAAGAAACTGGATTTTGTTTATCAGCCAGATCCTAAAACCGGCAACTATCTTATCATTCTTCCGCCTGCTAAGAATTATGATATGATCATAGAGTCGGAGGGTTTTTTACCTTATACTCTGAATATTAATATTCCTGGACAAACCTATTTCTATGAGCTATTTCAGATGATTTATTTAAAAACCATTAAGCAATTTGATGTTGTTGTTGGGCAGTCTGTAGAAGTTAAAAACGCCTTTTATGATACCCATGAAGATGCGGTAACAGATTTTAGAAAAACACATGAATCAGCATTGATTAAAAGTGATAGCATTGATGTTTATGATCTCATGAACGACCTAATTGCTGCAAGTGATGAAAAAGGCATAGAGTATTTAACAAGCCTTATATACATGACCAACTCAATTGATGATGTTAGTTTTGACTCAAGTCAGGAATTGGAACAGGCCACCAGGGTTTACTATTATGATGAAAGTGATGAAAGTAAATTTGAGAAGAAAGAGGTTGATGGCAAAACTATATTCTCACTGCCTACAATGTATGTAACTGAGGAAGCGGAAAAACAAAAGGCAGAAAAAGCTAATCAGCCGGTAACCTATGATAAGTCCCTGCTTAATAAAGTCTCAAAATTATACTTTGATGTATCCAAAAGTGAATTAAAGAATTCATACCATGAAGAACTGGATAAAGTTATAGATGCCTTAAAGAAATACCCTGAACTAGGTGTGCAGATATCAGGATATGCCTCAGCAGAAGGTAATGAAGAGTTTAATAAAAAACTGTCAAATGAAAGGGCAATTGCAGTATTGGACTATATTAACCAAAAAGGAGAGATAGTAAGAAGAAGGATTATTGCAAAAGCTTTTGGTGCCACTAAAAATGCAGGTGGTAATGCGGAAGAAAGTAGAAGAGTTGAGGTTGAACTAGTGGCGCTGGATCAGGCAAGCAGGTAATTACCCTGGCAGTAATAAAGAAGAATCCCCATAACTTAAAAAGCGGTAGTCATTGGCTATCGCTTTTTTATATACTTCCCGCCAATCTTCACCAATAAAGGCAGCCACCAATAATATTAGCGTAGAACCTGGCAGGTGGAAATTGGTAATTAGTCCATTACAGATTCTAAATTCATAACCTGGAAATATGAAGATCTCAGTTTGCCCTGTAATTTGGGTTAACCCATTTTCTGTTAAGTGACTTTTAACAGCTATCAATGCTTCATTTTTTGAAGGCAGATTTTCTGCATCATGCTGATATGGATAAAGTTTGTGGATGAAGAATTCACTCTCTGAGTTTAGCAACTTCACACCATACCAATAGAGGCTTTCTAAAGTTCTCATAGATGTAGTTCCTACAGAAACTATGAAATCATTATTGAGTAAGTTTTCAATGTTTTCGAAGGTAACCACTACCTGTTCTGAATGCATAGCATGTTCCAAAACATTATCCACCTTTATAGGCTGGAATGTGCCTGCACTAACGTGCAATGTGAGATAATCAAAACCAACTCCTTTGATGGCTAATGAATCGAGCGTTTTGTCATCAAAATGCAGGCCTGCTGTTGGAGCAGCAACAGCACCCTCAAATTTTGAATACACGGTCTGATATCTTTCCTGATCTTCAAAAGTTACTTCTCTATTAATATAGGGAGGAAGAGGTATTTTTCCAGCGGCCTCTAATACATGCACAAATTCCTCATCGGTATCCCATGAGAACTCAATTAATTGCTGTTCACGATCGGTTATTTTAGCTTTTAAGCTCTGACCATTTGGTAACGCCAAATTCAGCGCTTGACCTTCCTTCCATTTTTTAAGGTTGCCTATCATACACTTCCATATGCAGGTGTTTTTCACAAGCATGGCACTAGCCACTTCATTAGTAGGAGCTATAGGCTCCAAAAGGAATATCTCTATTAATGCACCTGTGTCTTTTACAAAAAATAACCTTGCTGGAATAACCCTTGTATTATTGAAAATCAGACATGTACCCGAAGAAATGTGCTCAGCAATGTTGTTAAAAACATCGTGAGATATTTCACCATTTTTATAAGTAAGAAGCTTTGAGTCACTACGTTCTTTTAGAGGCTCCTTGGCTATTTTTTCTTCGGGTAAATTATATGTGTAGTCGTTTAGACTTATTTCAGTAGGCGTATTCTTCATTTTGCGCAAATATAGGCTGAAGAATATTGATTAAGTGGTTTAAAACGCTCAAATTAAGGGTTAACTTTCGAAAATGGCCCTTCAGTATTCCATCCATCCCTATACATTGGATTTCCGATTTCCTGCCGGCACTTCCCGAGGGGTTTTAAAAGTAAAAGAGACATTTATTATCAAGGTTTGGTCTAAAGATGTCACCACAGTCTTTGGGCTGGGTGAGTGCGGTCCTTTAAAGAAGTTAAGCATTGATGATAAAGAAGAGTTAATGCCTGAAATTGACAGAAAGTTGAAAGCCATTCAGAAATTTGATGCTCCTAAGTCGGAACAGGAAATCTTTGATATGGCTTTGCAAGTAGCTGGGTATGATTATCCAGCCTTGAGATTTGCTATTGAAACCGCTCTTTTAGATTTATTCAATGGCGGTAAAAGACTCATTTACAAAACTAATTTCTTCACATCAGGTGAAAAGATACCAATCAATGGGCTGATATGGATGGGCCATATGGAAGCTATGTTGTTGCAAATTTCTGATAAGGTAACAGAAGGTTTTGACTGCATCAAAATGAAAGTAGGCTCCCTGGATTTTGAAAAGGAGATAGATATTTTACAATACATAAGACGAAAATATTATACTCAGGACATATTAGTAAGAGTAGATGCCAATGGAGCATTTAAACCAGAAGAAGCCTTATATAAAATGGAGGCAATGGCGCGTCATGGTATTCATTCTATCGAACAACCTATTGCCGCAGGACAACATGACTTGATGGCTAAGCTTTGTGCGCAATCACCTATCGATATTGCACTTGATGAAGAGCTAATTGGGGTTAACACAAAGTCAGATAAAGTCAAACTACTGGATAAAATTAAGCCTCAATTTATTATTATTAAACCTACCCTGATAGGCGGAATACATTCATCCTTAGAGTGGATTGAATTAGCCAACAGCATGAATATTGGCTGGTGGATTACTTCTGCACTTGAGTCTAATATTGGATTAAATGCCATTAGTCAACTGGCTAGTAAAACAGTGGCCATAAGTTATCAAGGACTTGGAACTGGCAAACTCTATCATAATAATATTGAATCTCCATTGACTGTGTCAGCTGGGTATATACATTATGATCAAAATAAATCTTGGAACTTATCTTTCTTAGACAATGGCCAGACTGACTGAAAACAAACTTCATTCTGAAGGTAACATCTGGATTTTTAATAAAGATTACATTTCAGAGTTTGTATATGGAGGAATAGATGGTGTAATTACCACTTTTGCAGTGGTTGCAGGTGCGGCCGGGGCTAATGCAGAACTCTATTGGGTTTTAATTTTCGGCTTTGCCAATTTAATTGCTGATGGTTTTTCCATGTCGGTTGGCAATTACTTTTCAGTTAAAGCCGATCGGGATAATTATGATAAGCACCGAAAAATTGAATACTGGGAAATTGAGAATTTAAGGGAAAGAGAAGTTCAGGAGATTAGGGAAATTTATGAAGCTAAAGGGTTTAAAGGTGAGTTATTGGAGCAAGTAGTAGAAGTCATTACGTCAGATAAAGAGGTTTGGGTGGACACCATGATGAAAGAGGAACTTGAAATGACAAAAGATGAAAAGACTCCATCCAAAACTGCTTTTGCCACTTTTTTATCATTTAATCTGGTCGGAATCATTCCATTGTTGGCCTACATATTTGCCCAGTTTATGGACTTAAACAGAGATAACCTTTTTCTTATTTCCTGTCTTTCAACGGCAGCCGCACTTATGTTTGTTGGTTTCTTAAAAAGCAAGGTAACCGAAAAGCCTTTTTTGAAAGGAATAATGGAAACCCTTACATTGGGTGGTATGGCAGCTTTTTTGGCTTATTATGTGGGGGAAGTGCTAGCCAGTTATTTTGGTTGAGTTTATAACTGCTCTGATAACTTGGAGTTTTCATCTGTCTGGAATAGACATGGATTATTTTGACAGAGTGATCAAATAACACCTTTAATATAGTTTGACTGAATTTTTTTTGGTAAATTCAATCGGTCAATTAACTCAAAACAACACGTATTATGGTCAAAAACTATCTTAAGGTAGCTCTACGGAGTATACTCAAAAAACGGATATTCTCGTTTATCAATATCCTAGGTCTTGCAATCGGATCTGCTTCATTTCTCCTTATTGTTAAGTATGTCAGCTTTGAAAATAGTTATGATGAATTTCATAATAATCCTGAAACGATATACAGAGTAGGGTTGGAGCAGTATATTAACAACGAACTTCTTATTAATAGTGCAGAAAATTATCCAGGTGTGGGGCCAGCAATGCTTGCGGATATTCCAGGGGTGGAAAGCTACGCTCGCCTTTACAACATGGGCTACAAGAATAACATTGTTATTACTTATGAAGATGCCCCCGGTCAGCCTGTTAAATTTAGGCATAAGCGCTTTCTCTATGCAGACTCGGCATTCCTGCCAATGTTTGGTTACGAAATGCTTAAAGGTGATATTAAGACAGCCTTATCCAAACCAAATACAGCTGTAATTACGGAACAGTATGCTCAAATGTATTTTGGTGATGAAGAGCCGCTCGGTAAAATGATCAGGTTGAATGATGATGATTTCAACAATGAACTATGTGAAGTGACAGGCGTTATAGCAAATCTTCCTGAGAACACACATTTAAAGTTTGATATCTTATTTTCTTATAAAACCCTTTATAATCGTGGCGATTGGGCACCAGGCAGGTATCATGAGTCTTGGAGTAGAAAAGACATGTACACCTATGTTCGCTTGTCAAGTAATACTAACTGGGCAGATGTGGAAGGTCAATTGCCGGAATTGGTGAATAAATACTCTCCTAATCTGGCTGAAAGAAATCGAGAAGATATATTGTTTCTACAACCTGTCACAGATATTCATCTAACTTCAAACTTGGCAGAAGAACCGGAGGCAAACGGTGACGCAGACAATGTTTTTGCTATGATGATCATCGCGATTTTTATCATAGTAATTGCCTGGGTAAACTACATCAATCTTTCTACTGCCAAAGCTATGGAAAGAGCCAATGAAGTGGGTGTGCGCAAGGCTATGGGGGCGTTCAGACAGCAGTTGATGCGACAATTTTTAATGGAGTCAGCCATTATCAATTTCGCAGCTTTGATACTGGCCATATTTCTGGTGTTTTTAGCATTACCTGTGTTTAATGACATTTCTAGCTTAAGCATTTCTTTGATTACTTTTTTTACACCACTGATAGGAATATTTATTGTTGGCCTTTGGCTAATAGGTACGTTGCTTTCTGGTTTGTATCCAGCATTTATATTATCTGGCTTTCAACCTATTGCAGTGCTGAAAGGAAAACTTCAAACCAACTCTAAAGGGATTTTACTCAGAAAGGGACTGGTCATTTTTCAGTTTATAACATCGGTGGGTCTTATTGCGGGAACCTTGATTATCTATAATCAACTCAACTTTATGATGGATAAGGATATCGGGATGAACGTAGATCAGGTTTTGGTTATCGAGAGACCAGGAGTGGCTCCACGAGATAGAAATGCTTTTAACTCCAGTATTGATGTCTTCAGAAATGAACTTGATAAAAACAAGAATATATCTGCGGTAACCACATCGGTAACTATTCCTGGTAAGAAAAGGGAGTATAAGGTGGGTGCTAAACCTTATGGTGCAGGAGAAGATGCTGAAGTTGTGCTGAGGTTTAATAGTATGGACTACAATTTCATTGATGTATTTGAGATGAAGCTTTTGGCGGGTAGAAAGTTTTCGGAAGACTTTACAAATGATCCAGATACATCTGTAATTCTCACTCGATACGCTTCCGAATTGCTAGGCTATACTACTCCAGAAGATGCTATTGGTTCAACAATTGAAATTCCAGGCTTTCAGTGGAACCCTATTGTTGTAGGTGTGGTAAATGATTACAATCAGGTTTCATTGCAACAGGCTCAAGACCCAATTATCTTTTACTGTACAATTTATGGGGGTGAGTACTATTCCATCAAGCTAAAAACAGACAATTTGACCAACACAATTGAACATGTAGAAAACTCATGGAACGCAGCATTTCCGGGTAATCCATTTACCTACTTTTTTCTGGATGACTATTTCAACAGACAGTATGAAAATGAACAGCAATTTGGAGACCTGTTTGGCTCTTTTGCCATACTGGCTATTATGGTTGGCTGTCTAGGTCTGTTTGGACTTTCTGCCTTTACTGCCCAACAGAGAACTAAGGAAATAGGAATCAGGAAAACGCTTGGCTCTAGCGAGTCTCAGATCTTTGTATTACTGTCTAAAGGGTTTGTAATGCTGGTCACCATTGCCGTTGTTATTGCAATACCCATTACTTATTATTTAATGGAGCAATGGCTGAATACTTTCGCTTATAAACAGCCGATTTCACCTATGGTATTTGTTATTGCAGGTATAGCTGTTTTGTTAGTCTCATTGATAACGGTTAGCTACCAAACTATTAAAGCCACCAGAGTTAACCCTGTTGAATCATTAAGGTACGAATAATACTATCTGCCAATAAGTATGAAAGGAGCCCAATAATAGGGCTCCGCATACTTCTCTTTTGCTAACAAGTTCAGTTTTGCAGTTCTAAGCGGGAGCGCATAATCAGTATCCTGATTCTGAGAGTAGAAATCTATCATCAAGTCTGATGTAGACTGATCTGATACCTTCCATAATGAAACAATAATATTGTTCGCCCCAGCATACAACAATGCCCTGGACAGGCCAATTACACCTTCGCCTTGCGTCAGTTTGCCAAGTCCTGTTTCACAAGCAGACAAGGTTACTAAATCAGATTTTAGGTTAAGGTTGTAAATCTCACCGGAGAATAAGCTGCCATCTTCCAGATCTTTAGGGTTTAGGAAGATTCTCGATTGCGAGGGGTTATCTTCATCTACTACGCCATGAGTAGCAAAATGCAGGTATTTATATTGCTTGAAATCACTATTCTTAATCAAGGACTCATTAGCATCATCTAAAAGTATAGCCTTAGAGGTGATGCCTTTTTTAGTCAATGCTGTAGATAACCCTTCAACTTCCCTGGCTGTGCCCGGTAAGTCAGCCAAGTCTTTAAAAACTATCGGAGCACATAAAAACGCGCTGTTTTCTTCTACATTCGCAGCTTTCTGTATCAGAAAAAGGGTGGAAGAATAGTAGTAACTAATATCATAATTCCTTACCAAAAATGGGTATGAACTATAGTTGCCTTCATCTTTAGGGTCATCTGTTAGTAGCGCCTCAAAAGGAATAGTGCTTAGCTGACCATAAGGGATAATGATTAGATGCTTGGTGTTTTTGTCAAGTCTCTTGGGTATTAATTGTTCATACAATAAGTTGCCAGTACTTAGATAGACTGCCTTATCCCTAAAATATATACCATTTCTAAATCCAGCCAGATACCTGCTAAAATCTTCTGATTTTGGTTCACTGTGAATTTTGAATTTGCTATCAGTAATTTCAAAAGTAAAGATGCGATTGGTGTTTGAAGTTAGGAAGTAACTTAGTAATGTTTCATCAGGTTTTAACTTTCCTTGTATTTGAGATACACTGGGCTGTGTTTGATTGAACTTCAATTCATAATACTCAGGGTATTTTGTTTCCAGTGTTTTAACAAATTCTGAATATTCCTGACGGAGCGCCAGAAGGGTAGATCTATAGGTGATTTTTAAATCTTCATTTTGTTCAGCAATAAGCGCATTTTCATAAAACGCCAACTCAGATTTTAAGTCCTTTTCCCTAGACAGGTCTTCTGTAGAAATGCCTGCAAATGATTTGGCTTGGGCATCAGAAATTGCCTCAAGTAAAACGGCTGACTTACTTTTTTCAGCAAAGAAAAATGCCTTTTCATAATATTCATCTTTTCTCACAGCCACATCACCCATACCTTTGCACAATGTTACGCCCGTTTCGTATACCGTAGAGGCTATTTGCCCCAGTGCTAACTTGTCAGCTTCGTTTGTTCTTAATTGCCTTATTACATCAATCAATGTATCACAAACTGACAGGGCATCAAGACTCTTCTTCAGGTCGTTGAATTTGAGTGTTTTATTGTAGTGCAGGTTAGCAAAAGCCTCAGATTTATAGTAAAGAGAACTTACCAGGATATTAGCGTTGAGATAGTCATCTGATTTGGGGTTCAACTCAAGGTCTTCTGAGCTGAAGGATGTTGTATTGGCGATCATAGCCTTTTGGTAGTAGGACAAGGCCATATCAAATTCTCCTTTGATGTTATACACACTTCCGATAAGGTTCATGGTGTTGGCAACTTCAGGATGCTTATCTCCATAAAACTTCATATAGATCAATAAAGCTTTTTCATATTCTTTTTTGGCCCCATCAAGGTCATTCATCATTTGCTTGGTCTGGCCGATATTGTTAATTATGAAAGCTTCATTCGGATGACCGTTCGGGTATAACTCTTTCCATAGCTTAAGTGCATCATTGAAGTTGTTTGTAGCATCTCCAAAGAATTCTAATGAGCGATAGGAGATGCCAATGTTAATTAATGCCTGGGCAGTCTTTTCATTTTTATCGCCTAAAACCTGCTGGTAAATCTTGTGAGCTGATTCATAATAAGTAAGGGATTTGTCAATGTCGATATTGGAAATTACCAGCCCAAGGTCATTGTAAGAGGCAGCTGTGAGTTCATGGTTTTCACCAAAAACAGATTTTCTTATTTCTAAAGCTTCAAGTATATATTCTTTGGCCTTTTCTGCATGGCCACCATTCCAAAAGACTATGCCAAGATTGTTAAGTGCGGAGGCTCTTTTTTCTTTGGACTGGGCACCTTCTAACGCCTTAGTAAAGTATTCTTCAGCCAAATCATTTCGACCCTTTCTTAAATAAATTTCACCAATGACATCAGGGCAAAGGTCTTCATTACCTGAGATCAGTTTTTCTATCTCAAGAAGTTGTCCGGATTTTAAGCGCTCTGAAAGTTCGGTGCAATTCTGTCCTAAGGCATTAACAAAGCTGAAAATTAGAACAAGGACAGTTAGACGAAGCTCTTTAGAATCTAACAACATAGGAAATTGAGGCTACATTTTCTCTTGTCAATCCGTCTGGATTTACATCTCTGTCTGTTATTTTTTTACCATATAAAAATTTGAGGCTATGGTTGGTATTGAAATGGTAGGCTACATTTAACAAAGCCGTGAGGGCCATTCCTGTTGTACCGTCCACCTTCACTCGCTCATTGGTAGTTCGGTCAAGTATTTCGTCTTTAGATATCCTGAATATTGGCAGAAGGCCTAGTCTGATATCAACATTAGAATAATGGAAAGCTCTTTCCACTCTTAGCATAATGTCCGTGCCTCTCTTTAAATTGTTAGCTAAGAAGTTGTCTTGCAAGTAGTTTTCATCCGGATAATTGGCCCATTGCTCATAGCGAAAGTCATTTTCATTTTCTGTCAGTGCCATCTGGATACCCGTGGCGAACATCCATTTTTGACTGATAAACGATGCCCCGGCAACAATATCCCAGCTTCCCAGGCTGGTCTGATAATACATTGGAAGGTCGGTTGATGTACCAGCAGGTAACCCTGTCGTTATATGCTCAGACTTAACATCACTATCCAAATCAGAGTTATTAGTAGGTATTTTTCCTCCTAAAGTTGCATTGATATGAAACCTCTCTGTAGAATACATGTTTTTGGTAAAGGAATATGAAATATCAGATAGCCCTGATGTCTCTCCCAAGTTACCTTTGACTGTTTGATAAGGTAATTTAAATTGGAAAGAAGTTTTTTCGTTGATCCCAAAGGTTAAATCCATGGTTACAACATTTAGAACCGGAGTAAGGGTGGTTTTTCCACGCCCAAAGCTGAGTTCAGCTGACCTTAGTTTAAAGTTAATTGTCCTTGTATAAATCTGGCTTGGCTTCATTGCACCCATGGTGCAAAAGCCAGCATCACTACATCCCTGACCGTTGGCAGTTTTACTAACCAGTAATGCTGCACCTGAAAGTATAAGTATTGAAAATATGTTCTTTAATAACATGGTGGACTTATTTTAATTCAAATTAATGAATTATATCCTAAACCTGCTAGCATGCTGAACTAAGATTCTGTTAATCAAGCACATTTTTACTTTTCATCTTGGCTATATACTCGTCTGCGGCCTTTATAACTTTTGGAGCCAGTATTAAAGCAGAGGTCATGGTTGGTATTGCCATCAATGCAAAAGCACCATCAATAAGACTAAAAATAGTGCTTAGAGAAGCCACAGAACCAAATATGATGGTGGCTACATAAACATAGTTATAGACGTATTTTTTGTCTTCTCCAACTATAAAGGCCATGCACCTTGAGCCATACCATGAAAAGCTAAACAGCGAAGAGGAGGCAAAGAAGAAAATACAGGTAAGAAGGATATAGTTTCCAAAACCAGGAAAAGCGGATTCAAAAGCCCTTGAGGTTAAGGTAACACCATCCAAATCTGTTGTCTGCCATACGTTTGTTATAAGTATGGCCAAAGCGGTCAGTGTACAAACTATCAGAGTGTCAATGGCAGGTCCTAGCATAGCTACCAAACCTTCACGCACAGGCTCATCAGTTTTTGCTGCACCATGGGCAATAGGGGCAGTACCTATCCCTGCTTCATTAGAAAATGCGGCTCTTCTGGCCCCAGTTATAATAACGGAACCCAAAGCACCACCAGCAACAGCATTTCCTGAAAATGCATCGCTGATAATAAGCCCTAACATAGCCGGCACTTCACTAATGTTCATTAATAAGATGGTGATTACAGCAAGGAAATAAATAACGATCATCAAAGGCACCATTTTACTGGCCACATTGGCGATTCTTTTTAGCCCTCCAAATATTACAATGCCTACAAGTACTGTTAGCACTAACCCTGTGTATAAATCAGTATAGCGGAATGACTGGCCAAACAATTGAAAAAATGAATCGCCCATGCCATTTGGTATTATAAGTACATCTCTGATAACCTGGGTCAGCTGATTGGCCTGAAATATAGGGAGACAGCCTACAAGTCCTGCAGCACAGAAAAAATATGCCAGCGGCATCCATGATTTTCCTAACCCTTCTTTGATTACGTACATAGGGCCACCGTGTACCTGACCGTGTTCATCTTTGCCCCTGTACATAATGGACAAAGTACAGGTAAAAAACTTGGTAGCAATACCAACAAAGGCACTGACCCACATCCAGAAGATGGCCCCAGGCCCACCTGTAACTATGGCTATGGCCACACCAGCGATGTTTCCCATCCCAACGGTGGAGGCAAGGTGCGTTGATAGTGCTTCGTAATGATTGATTTCACCTTTTTCTTCATCGTTGTCATACTTTCCTGTGAGCACTTTAATAGCATGACCGAAATATTTGAATGGCAATAATTTGGAATAAAGTAGAAAGAATGAACCACCGCCCATTAAGAGAATTAACAACGGATAGCCCCAAATCCAATTCGCAAAATCAACAATTAAATCACCCATAGTTTATGATAAAATTCAACAAAGGATGCTAAGATATAAATATTTAAAAGCATGATAAGGATTATTGGCATAAATGCTTAACTTATCATTTTCGTTTACTAGAACTTCAAATATAAATGTCATTAGCCCTTATTCTTTCTGTATTATTAGTAATACAGCAACCTGTCATAAATCCGACAATCGATAGTCTTGAAAACCAACTTGAAAATGCAGAAGGAAAGAACAAAGTCATTATTCTTAACGAACTCTACAAGCAATATGTAAACAACGATCCGGCAAAGGCCCTTGATTATACCAATCAGGCGTTGGAATTAGCCATAGAAATTAATGATCCAAGCGGGATGGCTTCTAGTTACAACAATATTGGAGTTATTAATAAGAATAGAGGTAAGCTTGATGATGCACTTGACAGCTATTTGAAGTCTGTAAGAATACAGGAAGAAAACAAGTTTGAAGATGCACTGGCTTACACATACAACAACATCGGCACCATATATTCCCTGAAATCTGAATTTGAGAAGGCCTTGGAGTATTTCAACAAGGCTTTAAAACAGTTTGAAAGTATAGATCACAAGCTGCGGATAATCGGTACACTTAACAATATAGGTAATGTGTACACAGACCTGGAAGAGTATGATTATGCTCTTAAACACTACATGCAATCACTCACTATTTATGAAGAGTTGGAGGATAACTCTCAGGCCTTTGTGCCCTTTAATAATATTGGTAATATCTACTTCCAAAAAGGCGAATGGGACAACGCTATGGCGTTTTATGAGAGTGCGTATGATCTGGAAAAGCTGCGCAATGACCTAAACGGTCAAGCCAATGCATTGCATAATATTGGAACGGTGTATAAGTCAACCAAACAAAATGAAAAGGCAATTGAGATTTTTACTGATGCCTTGTCCTTGGCACAGGAAACTGATAATAAGAGATTGATTGAGATTATATATGGCTCTCTTGCCGAAACCTACTTTGCGACTGGCGATATGTTTATGGCCTATAGTTTTTTGCAGCTGCACAACAATGCCAAAGAGCAAGTCTTTAATGAATTGAGCGATAGAAGAATTGCAGAGCTTGAAAGTGCCTATGAAATAGAGAAGAAGCAGGCAGAAATAGAGGCTTTGAAAGTTGAAAGCGAACTGCAGCAACTCCAAATTCAAAATGATAAAATTATTATTACTTCTGTTGTTATTGTATCGTTTTTAGTGGTTGGACTTAGCCTCGTCATTTTTCAGGAATTAAGAACCATTAAAAAGAACAAACGCCAGCTTGAAGCTCAGAATATAGAATTGGAAGCTCAGAAGCTGATCATTCAGGAGAAAAACGACAGCATTACCGAAAGTATTGACTATGCTAAAAGCGTGCAACACTCTTTACTGCAGTTTAATGTTCCACAAAGGAATCAGAACGATTTCTTTGTACTTTTTAAGCCAAAGGATATAGTCTCGGGAGATTTCTTTTGGTTCTCGGCATTGAAAGATAGACACGTTGTTGCAGCAATTGACTGTACAGGCCATGGTGTTGCAGGAGCATTTATGACAGTTATAGGTCATTCATCATTAGAGCAAATTATCAATCGGGATCAGGATACTAGCCCTGCTCTAATTTTATCCAAACTTGATGAGCAGGTAAGAAATTCGATCAACCAGACTGATAAAACAACATCTACTCATGGTATGGATGTGGCCCTTTGCTCCATAGATAGGAAAGAAGGTAAACTATACTTTTCTGGAGCTAACAGGCCATTGTATCAAATTAGAAATAATGAGATCAATGTAGTGAAAGGAACAAAAAGGACAATAGGTGATATGGAGGAAAATCCATTGAAGTTTGAAGAACACCAGTTGGATATTGAAGAGGGTGATATTTTTTATATCTTTTCTGATGGATATCCAGACCAGTTTGGTGGCCCTGATAGTAAGAAGTTTATGGTTAGCAACTTTAAAAAGATGCTACTAAAAATTCATCAAAAACCATTAGCTGATCAGCACGAAGTCTTAAAAACTACCCTTAGTGACTGGCGCAAAGGTGGAGAACAAACGGACGATATCCTTGTGATGGGATTTAAGGTGTGAACTGAAGCTTACCTTGTGATACACCCATTATGGCCGCCATTTGGTACAAAAGCCTTGCGCCAACATTAGCATCCCATTCATCTTCACCGGGAGACACTTCATTAAGGTCAAATGAGATTATTCTTTTTCCTGATTTAGCAATCTGCTTCATGAGATAAACAACATCATTAAATTCAAACCCACCAGGTACCGGGGTGCCGGTATTAGGACAAAGTTTTGGATCAAGGCCATCAATATCAAAACTTATATAAACCAGGTCGGGTAGTTCTTTAATGATCGCATCACAAATAGCTTTCCATGATTTGCCCTCATACATTGCCGATTTTATATCCTCATCAAAAAAGGTTTTAACTCTTCCGTTCGAACCTTTGATATAGTCCATTTCTTCTTCGCAATAATCGCGAATACCAACCTGTACTAATTTGCTTACATTTCTAATTTTTAAAGCATTGTACATAATAGAAGCATGCGAATAAGTGAAGTTTTCATAGGACTCTCTCAGGTCAGCATGTGCATCAATTTGTAGTATGCCAAAAGAGGGATGAAGCTCTGACATGGCTTTAATTAACCCTAAAGGTGTGCTATGGTCACCACCTAAAAGAGCCACCATTTTTCCTTGGTTTGATAGCTTTACTGCTTGAGATTTAATATAGATATTGAGCTTTTCAGACACTTCATCTATGGCTTTTGGGATAATCTTTAGTTCATCTGTTACCCAGTCTTCTTCATTGGATTCCAACCAGGAGATGTATTTTGATGCCAGGTCACGATATTTCCGATTTTCTTCGATAAGGTTTTCCGGAGCAGGGAGTAGATACATGCCCAACTGCCATGCGTCTTTTATGTCTTTAAGAAATAAGTCTACTTGTGCAGATGCCTCTAAAATTGCACTGGGGCCATCTGCTGTTCCAGCACTGTAGGAAACCGTTACTTCCCAAGGCACTGGTATAATTACGAGTTCGGCTGTTTCAAGGTCAAATGGCAATCCGTAAAGGCTGCCTGGTGCGCTAGGGGCATTAGGATCAAATGAGGCTATTAATTCTTCTTTTTTGGTCATGGCATCAGACATATTGATGTTTAATTAAAAGGCAAATGAAACACTTTACTTTTATTTTTAGTGCTAACTAATGAAAATTCTATTAACTTCCGATTTAGTCTATAGTCGTTTAAATCTTTTTGAAGATGCTTAATGTAAACATCGAACATTTTAGAAATTTAATATCCCTGGCTGCCGCTGATGGTAAAATTGCTGAGGTAGAAATGGTGGCTTTGTCCAAAATAGCTTATGAGAATGGCATTCCGCTTGACAGGCTCAATGTCATGATTGACAGGGCAGATGAATATGTTTTTCTTATACCTCAAAACCAGCAGGACAAAGACAAGCAGATGAAAGATATGATAGAATTGGCCATGCTCGATGGGGAATTTGCTAATGCTGAAAGAGAGCTCATCAATCTCGTAGGTTCACGCTTAGGGTTTAGCCCAAAAGAGATCCGGGATAAGATTGAAATGAAAGTGGCTGAAGTTAAAGCGGCTAAGTAAACTAAAAGTTAAGCTGGTCTGGGTATTCATAACTTACCAAACTGCCGGTAGCTTCTGAAACCTCCTCCCATTTTAAGTTTTCGAACTGAATGTGTGTCACCCCACAGGTGGTCATATCACCGATTTCCGCCTTGGTCAGATACTCACTCAAATAAGTTACAGAAGGGTTATGTCCTACTATTAATACTGAGTTCCACTCTTCTTTCAACTGGTTGACAACCCTTAGCAGTGTTCTTATTGATGCTTCATAGATTTCATCATTTTGATGAATTCTCCCGGTGTCATACTTTATCTGTTCAGCTATTAATGAAGCGGTAGCCAAAGCTCTAATTGCCGGGCTGGTAAGGATGATATCAAACTGATAATTCTTTTGCGTAAAATTGATGCCCATGCGCGTGGCATTTTGCAAACCTGTAGAATTAAGGGTTCTTTCAATGTCCTGTTGGCCTGAAGCTTTTTCAGATGCGCGAGCATGTCTGAGCAAGTATAAATTTTTGATCATAGGGTTTAAAAATTAAACATTAAGGCCAACTGATGGTTGAAAGTACTAAAACTCCATTTATTATTTAAATAGGGTGATATTATTTTATATTAAAAAATATTGTTCATCTTTGAAATTTTGAGCGAATAGCTAAACAACCGATTTATGCCAAAGAATTTAGTCATAGTAGAGTCACCTGCGAAAGCAAAAACGATAGAGGGGTATTTGGGCAAGGATTATAAAGTAACGTCCAGCTATGGCCATGTACGCGATCTTCCAAAAGGAGATAAGGCAATTGATAAAGGTAATGGTTTTAAACCTACCTATGAAGTCACTGCCGATAAGAAGGCAGTTATAAAAGAACTGAAAAAATTGGTTAAGGAATCTGAGATGGTTTACCTGGCAAGTGATGATGACCGCGAAGGAGAAGCCATTTCATGGCATTTAAAGGAGGCATTATCACTTAACGATACCAATACCAGAAGAATTGTATTTAGAGAGATTACCAAAAATGCTATTCAAAATGCTATCCTAACACCCCGTGGCATTGACATTGATCTGGTCAATGCTCAGCAGGCAAGAAGGGTATTGGATAGACTCGTTGGTTTTGAATTATCTCCAATTCTTTGGAAGAAAATAAAAACTGGGCTTTCAGCAGGAAGAGTGCAGTCGGTAGCCGTAAGGTTAGTGGTTGAAAGAGAGCGTGAAGTAGAGAAATTTAAGGCTAAGTCCTTTTATAAGATTAGTGCCACTTTTGATTTAGGTAATAAAAAGCAACTTCAGTCAGAGCTGTCAAAACGGTTTGATACTGAAGAAGAAGCTATGGAGTTTCTTAAAGCTTGTGTAGACGCTGACTTTTCAATCAAAGATTTACAGAAGAAGCCGTCTAAGAAAACACCTGCACCACCATTTACAACGTCTACCTTGCAGCAGGAGGCCAGCAGAAAACTAGGTTTTTCTGTTTCTCAGACCATGAGTGTAGCCCAAAAGCTATATGAGGCTGGTATAATATCATATATGAGAACAGACTCCGTTAACTTATCTGAGGAGGCTATCAATGGTGCAGTATCAGAAATCAAAAAGGAATTTGGCGATAATTTTGTGAATGTCAGACATTTCAAAACTAAGTCTAATTCTGCACAAGAGGCTCACGAAGCCATAAGACCAACAAATTTTGCCAATACGCAGCCATCTACTGATAGAAATGGCCTGAGATTATATGATCTTATTTGGAAAAGAGCCATTGCCTCGCAAATGGCTGATGCACAAATAGAAAAAACAACGGCAACTATTGCTATTTCCACTTTGCCAGACACTTTAACTGCTTCTGGAGAAGTGGTGAAATTTGAAGGCTTTCTTTCTGTATATTTAGAGTCTACTGATGAGGAGGATGAAGCAGAGGAACAGAAAGGTATGCTGCCTGCATTGACAATTGGTCAAGAGTTGAAGCTTGACTTCATGAATGCAAAACAAGGTTTTACAAGGCCACCAGCAAGATACACGGAAGCTAGTTTGGTAAAGAAGCTTGAAGAAATGGGCATTGGCCGACCGTCAACTTACGCTCCAACGATTTCAACCATTCAGAAGCGTAACTATGTTGAAAAGGAACTGCGTGAGGGCAAGGAACGCGAGTATAAAGTGCTTACTTTATCTGAAAAGTCCATCTCTGAGAAAATACAAACTGAAATCACAGGAGCAGAAAAGAACAAAATGTTCCCAACCAATATAGCTATGGTGGTAACAGACTTTTTGGTAGATAATTTTCCTAATGTTACCAACTACAGCTTTACGGCTGAAGTAGAGGCTAAGTTTGATGAGATTGCTCAAGGTCTCAAGGAATGGGATAAAATGATTGGTGAGTTTTACACTGATTTTCATGCCAGGGTTGAAACCACTGAAAATATTGAACGTACCGATGTGCCTAGCTCAAGAGAGCTTGGAGTTGACCCTAAATCAGGGAAGAAAGTAATCGCACGTTTAGGAAGATTCGGGCCTTTAGTACAGATTGGAGATGATTCTGAAGAGGGGGTTAAACCACAATTTGCAAGTTTGAGACAAGGTCAATTCATTGAGAGCATTACATTGGAAGATGCTTTGGAGTTGTTTAAACTGCCACGTGAAATTGGTGATCATAATGGAAAACCGATGTTGGTAGGCCTGGGTCGTTTTGGCCCTTATGTTAAATATGATGGTAAGTTTGTGTCAATACCTAAAACTGATGATCCTTATACTATCGATTCAGTCAGGGCCATAGAGCTTATCATGGCGAAAGAAGAAGCCGATAAGAATAAGTTCATCAAAGTTTTTGATGAAAATCCTGATATACAAGTGCTAAATGGAAGATTTGGGCCTTATATAAAGGCAGGGAAAAAGAACGTTAAAATCCCTAAAGACAAGGACCCGGCTTCGCTAACCCTGGAAGAATGCCTGGAATTAGCAGAGAAGGCTCCCGAGAAAAAGGGAAGATATGCTAAGAAAAAATAAATTGCCGAAGGCGTCTCAAAAGTTAAGAGTCTTTGCGAACGCAGTGAAGCAATCTCTATTAAATGGGTACAACCAGTCATGAGATTGCTTCGATTCCTCGCAAAGACGGGATTTTAATACTTTTGAGACACCTTCTTTTTTTATGCGGTAAAACCAATTTTTGGAATAAAACCGTTAACAGATTTACGATCAGTTGCTGCAGAAGTACTTTTGCCTTCAGCAAAATCATAAATATGTTCTATTGACATTCTATCATTCAAACCATTGGCATAATGAATCTTCCTGATTATTCCATTTTCATCAACAAGAAACTCAGCCGGAATAGTTTTTATTGATTCTTTTTCTGCCATCATATGCATTGGCAATCCATTTAATTTGGCCTTTATAGCGGTTTGAATAAATGATGTCAGGTGGCTCTTAGTTGATTTAGCTGCAGATTCTTCAATTCCATAAGTATTATACCATGTTTTGTCCGCGTCAGAGATCAATGGAATAGGCGAAATCTCTTTATGAAACGAACTGGTTAACAACACTTTTTTAGTAGACTCAAAAAAGAAGACCATTTCAAGTCCTTTTTCTTTTAACTGTAAGTGATGCTTTTGAAGGAAATGAACCCTCAGGTTACAAAAAGGACAACCCGCATGCCTGAAAAAAGCTATAAACACTTTTTTACCTTTTAATTGAGCCAAAGAAACAGGTCTGTCATAAACATCGATAAGGTTAAAGTCGGGTGCTTTTACATTTACATCTAAAGTTATTCTATCTAATGGGGTGTTCATTTGTTATAAAATTTTAATTTTAATAGATACGAAGCATTTGATGTTTTTGGATTTTAGAATTGAATAATTATTATGCTAAAACTGGTTGTTCTCTCTGGTGCGGGGGTAAGTGCTGAAAGTGGTATTGCTACTTTCAGGGATGCTGGAGGCCTATGGGAAGGGCATGATGTTATGGCAGTAGCATCTCCCGAGGGCTGGTACAATAACACCGAGTTGGTACTGGACTTTTACAACCAAAGAAGAAAAGCCGCAGCCGAAGCTCAACCCAATATAGCCCATAAGGTACTTGCTGAATTAGAAGATGATTTTGAGGTCACTGTTATTACACAAAATGTAGATGACCTTCATGAAAGGGCAGGATCATCTAAAGTTGTTCATTTGCATGGCAAGCTTTCAGAGGTTCGAAGTACGGTTGATGAAAGTCTCATTTATGATATAGGTGATAAGTCAATATGTATAGGAGACAAATGTGATAAAGGCTCTCAATTGAGGCCTAATATTGTGTGGTTTGGGGAAATGGTACCTATGATAGAGGTGGCTGCTAAAATCAGTGAGCGGGCTGATATATTTATAGTGATAGGTACTTCTTTAGCCGTTTACCCAGCTGCCAGTTTAATCGATTATGTCCCCTACCGCAGTACTGTCTATGTTGTGGATCCAAATATGCCTTATGTGCGCGATAGGCACAACTTAAAGCTTGTTCAGGAAAAGGCTACAGTTGGGTTGCTAAAAATAGCAAAGGAACTTAGGGCTACTTATCACTAGCCTCAATTGTATCTCCTTCGATCAACTCATTGAGGAATTTGATGAAGGATTTCTTGTCATAATTCGCCATCCCCACGTTTTTACTTACAATTTTACCTTCTTTTGAAAATACAAAAGTAGTCGGTATTGACGGTACCCTGAATTCTGAAGGAACATTGCTTGCTGCCAAGTACACTGGGAAAGTAAATCCTTTCCTATTTATAAATTTAGTTACTTTTTCTTCTGACTGATCTGTAGATAGCATGACAAAAGCCACTTGAGAGCTATCCATTTTTTCATACAGTTTTTGGATGTTAGGCATTTCTGCAATGCATGGAGCACACCAGGTCGCCCATATATTCATGAAAACAACTTTGCCTTTTAGATCATTAAATGAGATAAATGTTCCATCTATGTTTTTTAATTTAAAATCATAGTCATCTTCATTATTATCAATGTAATTAGCCTCAGCTTCTGGAGCTATCAGCCCTGTGCTTAAAATAATCCTCTGTGCAAAGCCAGCCACTTCGGTGTGCAACCCGGAAAGGTATAAAGACAAAAATATTGTCGTGATGATTACCCAAAACCTGATTTCCTTTTTCATTGCTTTTGTCATTTTTTAAAACTTAGGTAAGCACATTTAATACCAAAGTAATTTATTGAGGCATAAAGTTCCAAGCTACTTAAATTTTAAGTTGAAATTGTGGAAAAACTAATAGCCTAACTTCAATGGTCTAATCCATTATTTTATACTTTTGTCTCCTCAATATTTTATTCAATTATATATGATCGATAATTCTCAAAAAGTAGCAGGGGAGCTAAATATTAGCTTTAAACAGGTGTCAGCGGTGGTTAGCCTATTAGATGAGGGAGCAACAGTTCCGTTTATCTCAAGGTATAGAAAGGAAGTAACGGGAAGTCTTGATGAAGTGCAGATTGCTACTATTAGAGATAGAATTGAGCAGTTAAGGGAATTGGAAAAAAGAAGGGAAGCGATTCTAAAGTCGATTGAAAAGCAGGAGAAACTGACTCCGGAGCTCGAAGCAGAAATCAATAAAGCGAGCACACTAGCAGAGTTGGAAGATATTTATTTGCCTTATAAACCAAAGCGTAAAACCAAAGCAAGTGTTGCTAAAGAAAAAGGATTAGAGCCATTGGCTAAGCGAATATTTGATTTGGAGTCACTGGATATTGAACTGGTGGCCTCTGAATTTATTAATGAAGAATTAGGGGTTAATTCAGTTGATGATGCTTTACAAGGGGCAAGGGATATCGTTGCAGAATGGGTGAATGAAAATCAGGAAGCAAGGAAAAAGATGCGGGCTTATTATGAGAAAGAAGCTATCATCAGTTCCAAGCTCATAAAAGGTAAAGAGGAAGAAGGCCAAAAGTTTAAAGATTACTTCGAGTGGGAAGAACCTTTATCAAAAATACCATCACATAGGCTTTTAGCACTTAGAAGAGGGGAGAAGGAAATGATCCTTGCCCTTGATGTTGCTCCGCCCGAAGGAGAGGCAGTGGCTTTGCTGGAGAATATATTTATTACGAAAGAAACTGAGGCAGCTCAGCAGGTTAAAATGGCTATAGCAGATAGCTACAAGAGATTATTGAAACCATCTATGGAGACAGAGATGCGTGTGGCAACTAAGCTCAAAGCCGATGAAGATGCAATTAATGTTTTTGCTGAAAATCTAAGGAAGTTACTTTTGGCAGCACCATTAGGACAGAAGAATGTCTTGGCACTGGATCCGGGTTTCAGAACAGGCTGCAAAGTGGTAGTATTAAATAAGCAAGGAAAGCTACTGCACAATGATGCTATTTATCCTAATGAGCCACAAAAGCGAATTGCTGAGTCAGGCGCAATTGTAAAACACTTGTGTGAAAAATATGAGGTGGAGGCGATTGCCATTGGTAATGGAACTGCCAGCCGTGAAACGGAAAAATTCGTTAAAGACCTTGGGTTGCCAAAATCAATACTTGTTCTCATGGTGAATGAAAGTGGCGCATCAATCTATTCTGCTTCGGAAGTAGCAAGGGAAGAGTTTCCAGACCATGACGTTACTGTAAGAGGCGCTGTTTCTATTGGTAGAAGGCTTATGGATCCATTGGCTGAATTGGTAAAACTGGATGCCAAATCTATTGGTGTGGGGCAATATCAGCATGATGTAGATCAAAATGCCCTTAAGCATGGGTTAGATGACGTAGTAATGAGTTGTGTGAACTCTGTAGGAGTAGAGCTCAATACCGCTAGCAAGGAGTTGCTTTCTTACGTGTCCGGTCTGGGGCCGCAGTTGGCTAAAAGCATCGTTGCCTTCAGAAATGAAAATGGCCCGTTTAAAGATAGAAGCTCATTGACCAAAGTACCAAGGCTGGGTGATAAGGCTTTTGAGCAAGCAGCAGGTTTCCTTAGAATCCAGTCTTCTAAGAATCCATTGGACAAGTCTGCCGTACACCCCGAGAGTTATGGCATTGTGGAGAATATGGCCAAAGACCTTGGTTGCACAGTAAATGATTTAATGAGCAACGCTGAGTTAAGAAATAAGATTAACCTTAAAAATTATATTACCGATAAAGTAGGCCTGCCAACTTTAACAGATATTGTTAATGAACTTGCAAGACCTGGAAGAGATCCAAGGGAAAGTTTTGAAGTATTTAACTTTCAGGAGGGTGTTAATGAAATGAATGACCTAAAAGTTGGTATGGTTCTGCCAGGGCTTGTTACTAACGTGACCAACTTTGGAGCGTTTGTTGATATCGGTGTACATCAGGATGGGCTGGTTCATATCAGTCATATCTCTGATTCATTCGTTAAAAACCCAGCTGATGTTGTTGCGGTTCAGCAAAAAGTGACAGTAACAGTTACCGAAGTAGATATCAATAGAAAGCGTATTGCACTTTCTATGAAAAGTGATCCGTTTGGAAAGGCTCCAGCTAAAAAGTCACAACCCAAGCCACAAAGAACGGAAGAAAAGGCTTCAGAGGGTGATTTGCAACATAAATTGAACCAGCTTAAGGGCATGTTCAATGGATAAACCAACATAATTTTATAAATTGGTATTGAACTTGGCTTTATTATGAAAAAATTACTAGGCTCTTTTTTATTAATTCTGTTGCTCAATACCATTGTTGAGGCGCAAAAGATTAAATATAAAGATCTGTTTTACTTGATTGAGACAGGTAATTATAAAGACTCAGACCCGCTCCTTAAAACTTATATCAAAGATCCTAAGAATGCAGAGGAAGCTAATGCAAACTTACAAATGGCTTATTTGTATGAAAGGCAGGTAGCAGCAACAGATGTGCTTTTCGAAGCAGAGAAACTGGTAATGTACGTTGATTCAGCTTTATATTACTATAACCAATCGTTAAAATATATTGACGAGAAAGAGGTAACCAAAAAGAATGAGGAGTATTATCAGGCCTTCCAAAGACGTGATATCCGCACTGGTAAGTTTGGGGTTAAACTTGCCGATGTTCAGTTTGATATAGAAAATAGATCAAAGGCTCTTGAGGACAAAAAGTCAAAAGTGCAAGAGCTTCAAATTTATTACACTAAAACCAAAACCACTTACCAGCAGGTAGTGGGTGATTTTAAGGAAATCAAAGCTGACTACCCAAGCGAGACCATGCTTTATCTTCAGTCTAATGATGCCCTTCTTGACAGAATAGAGCAGCTCAAAGTTAATGCAAATATGGCTCAGAAGAATTTTGAGTACTATGAGGCTACTTTAAAGAAGATTGATAAGCCCGGTTATGCACCAGCCAGGCATATGGCTGATATTGTTGATTATAAGAAGGACGGTGAGTCGGTAGCAGATATTACAGCAGATAATGTTGACTTCTGGGACTTTGAAAAATGGGTTGATTCCTTTAAACAAGGTGTGAAAGAAGTAATTGTGCCTTTAAGAACTGAGTTGATTGAGTATGACCAGGCGCTTAATGCATTGGAAGAGCGCATAATGACTGATTCCATGGCTATGACCAATAGGATTAAGCCAATGGATGGTGTGTTGTCTAAACTTAGAGAGTTTGATGATGACCCTATGCCAGAGCATTTGTTTAAATATAAAATTGCAGACATCAAAAGAAAGTCCAATTTAATGGAGCATCTTTATTTTAGAGACAGCAGTAGCATCAATTATCAATTGAATGTAGCTTATGCCGACTATAAATATCTGAACGAACAGGACAGCTTAATAAATATATTGATAGGAAGAAACCTTTTGGAGGATAGTAAGAACTATGAGCGTTTCATAAACTCTCAGTATAAGAATCTTGAAGGACTACAGCAACATTTAAAATCGAGCTATGATTTAACTATCAGTGAAAAGAAAAGGAGTGAAGACCTGTTGTCTAAACTTAAGGAACGATCTAAATGGTTAATTGGGAAAACTGACTCGATTCCAATATTTGAAGGTGTTAATATAGGGCTGTCTAAATATGCACCTTTGGTTATTAATGAGGAGTTAACTGCTGGGTTGTATTTTTCTGGCCGGAAACCTGCCGCAGGTTATTTTGCTTTAATAACTGATTCTAAAACGCAGGAAATGAAAGTTGAGTTTAAAGTGGATAATGAACACTTTAAAAAACAGAACCTTGATCTTATTAATACTATGCTGGCTGCAGATGAAGAAGGGCATTTTTATTATGTAATGTTCTATATTCAAATTCCTGAGCAAGAGCAATACGCAGCAAGCATTTGCAAGATTTACACCTCTGATGGCTTGGCTTGGGAAAAAGATCTTAAACTAGACACCACACCTTTGGGATTGTTGATAAACGACAATACCGGAGATATTATCATCGAGTATGACATGGAGAACTATTTAGGAGACGCTGAGATTCCTGATAGACTAGTTCTTGATAAGAAAGGGGTGGTGAAATAAAAAAAGCCTTGGTGACAAGGCTTATTGTTTTCCCACTAGTTTCTGCCAGTCGTGATAGCGCACGTCAATCCTTCTCTTAATAGCTTCATAATGATCCCATGAGTCTTTAACATGATAGATAGATGGCAGCTTTTTAACTAGCACCTCATCGTAATCATTTCTGTACAAACCACCACCATAGTAATAGTAGGTGAACATGTTGCCACTTTTGTTGAATAGCTCAAATCCAAGATAACCATCCCAAATCTCACTTAAAATAGTGCAGGAAATTTCCCTTCTCTTAAACCTGAAGATTTGCATATCTGCTTCTTCTTCAAAATATTCAGAATATAAATCATTATCGATAACCCAACCCAGGTACATTCCAATATGTACATACGCCTGTTCAATAGGCAGGGAATCGGGGAAATTACCTAAGAAATGACTTTTAGCATTATCGTAGATAGTTTTTTGAATCTCAGTTTTCTTTTCACTCATAGCATCACCATTTATAGAATTGAAATATAGTCATTTGCACTTTAATGGAAAAACATATAACCAAAAACTATTGCAGCAATTATTCCAGCCAAATCTGCAATGAGTCCTGCGGTTATTGCATATCTCACATTTTTAATATTAACCGATCCAAAATAGACCGCCACAATGTAAAATGTAGTTTCGGTCGCACCCCTTAAAGTACTTGCTAGTTTACCTACAAAAGAATCAACACCATGTACATCAATTATTTCCAACATCATACTTCTTGCCGTTCCACCGCTTAACGGTTTCATCAATGCAACGGGCAATGCATCTACAAAATCAGCATTTATTCCTGTCAATCCAACAATCAACCTTAGCAGATCAATCAAATAATCAAATGCGCCAGATGCTCTAAATACACCTATGCCTACTAAAAATGCTATCAGGAATGGTACAATTTTTAATGTAATACTAAAACCCTCTTTAGCGCCTTCTATAAAGGTCGAAAATAGATCTATTTTTTTTCTAAAGCCTAGAAAAAGAAAAGAGATGATCATTCCAAAAATGATGAAGTTGCTCAAGAATGATGAAAATTGATTCATTTCTGCCTGACTCAATGTGGTCAAGTAGAATATCAAAAGACCTATGATGGTGGTTAATCCTAATAAATATGATAGAATTACACGGTCCAAAAGGTTGATCTTTTGAAAGATTGAAACTGTTATTAATCCAACAATAGTAGAGCAAAATGTAGCAAGCAGTATTGGAAGAAATATATCTGTAGGGTTTGCAGCTCCTTGTGCAGATCGATCAATTAGGATTGTTAGTGGTATTATTGAAAGTCCTGAGGTATTGAGCACTAGAAACATTATTTGAGCATTTGAGGCAGTATCTTTATTAGGGTTCAATTCTTGCATTTCATTCATTGCCTTTAATCCAATGGGTGTGGCAGCATTATCTAGACCAAGAATATTGGCTGAAAAATTCATTATGATTGATCCTGTGGCTCGATGATTCTTTGGAATTTCTGGAAATAGCCTGCTAAAGAATGGACCAACCAGTTTTGTTAGGATATTTACTAAACCAGACTTTTCTCCAATTTTCATTAAACCCAACCACAAACACATACCTCCTAGAAGACTAATAGAAAGATTCACGGCTGTTTTAGACATGTCAAAGGTGGCATTTACCATATTGGTGAACACCTCCAAATCTCCGAAGAATATTACTTTGATAAGTGCTACTACAAAGGCAATGGCAAAAAATGCAAACCAGATGTAATTAAGGACCATTGATCAAAAAAAAGTCTTGATTGATTAATTTAAACCCGTAAACCTAAATAATTATAATAAGAAAACCCTTATTAGCCGTGTCGCACATTTCGAATGATATGAACCGCACATTTTTCTTGCAATTCATGCGCTTATAAAATGAAATGGTTACTAGCGCATTAAATATCGTATTCAGAATTGTTGAAAATAATAAATTACTTACATTTACTTTTTAAAGAATGTGCATAATAATTTTTTAATTGAGTAAATGAAAATTTCATCCCATATTGGGAATTTTTAAAAGTGATAAATTTTTTAAGACGTTGATAATAAGTTAATTACTTTGGATATTTTTTTTAGCACGGTTGTAGATCATTAGTTTGGCATTATGAAAAAAGTTTGTGTTTTATTAGTTTTTATTACTTCTGTATCATTTGGGCAGACAGGCCCGGCAGGGGTAGGTAATTTTGATGGTTCGAATGGTCAAAAGGAAAATATTATTTGGCTGGATGCCAGTACCCTCGGTTTGGCAGATGGAAACCCTGTATTAACCTGGCCTGATCTTAGTGGTAATGGAAATGACCTCATACAACAAGGGGCAGACCCTACGCCTCTTTTTGAAACCAATGGTTTGTTTAATGGAAATCATCCTGCCGTAAGGTTTGATGGATCAGAAAGGTATTTAACCCTTGCCGACAATAATGATTTGGACAACACCCTTTCAGGAATTACTGTTATAGCGGTTGTTTACAATGCCACTTTGGATGGTGCGGCTAGAGGAATCTATTCAAAAAGAATTTCGTCAGGATCCAATCAATCTTACAGTGCATTTACATATACAACACAACGTTTGAATTTTGATATTCACAATGGGTCAAACCAAAGGTTGGCATCAACTATAGGCCTTACCACAACGTCAGACTATATTTTTACCAATACCTATAGAAACAATTCGCAGCAAATATTTTTGCAGTCAGATGCTGCCGGAAGTGCATCCATTACCGGAAATATTTCTAATACAGGCTCACCTTTAATATTAGGTGCTTTAAATAATGATTACGGAACATATTTCGATGGCGATATCGCTGAACTTATTTTTTACAGACAAGGATTAAATGATGCTGAAAGGATTATTGTTGAGAACTACCTCGCTTTAAAATATAATATTACCTTGGGCAGCAATGCATATTATGGCGTAAGTGCTGCTTTTGATGCTGCCTTTGACAATGAAATCATGGGTATAGGTACTGCTAACGGAATAGAAAAATTTAGTCAGTCAGGGTTAAGCGATGCTTTGCAGATAGATGAAGTGAATGGAACGCTAAACAGCGCCAATGAGTTTTTAATGTTTGGTCATGATAATACTGCACATGCTGACGGTGTTACTGCCAATATTACGGTTGACCCGGGTGTTCTGGACAGTCGCTGGGCAAGAAGTTGGTTTTTGGAAGTAAATGGTAGTGTTTCAGGAGCATTGCGCTTCGATTTTGGAACAGCGGGTTTGCCTTTTTCTGGTGATGCCAGTGATTATGTGCTGTTGTATCGTGCCACCACTGCTGATAACTACACCAGGGTTCTCGTTGATTCCTATACAGTTGAAAATGGAGATCAGTTGGTAGCTAATTTAGGCAACCTAAGTTTACCTACAGGCTATTATACTATTGGGGAAGGTGAACAACTTACTACTAATAGTTGGTATTCTTATCAAACAGGCGACTGGAACGATCCTTTAACATGGACTACTATCTCTAATGGGTCACTTCGTGAGCCAGTTACTGGAGGTATTCCGGCTCCTGGTGACAATGTCACTATTTTATCTGGCAGAACAGTGACTATGGATAGTGATGATAATGATGGGGTAAACCTTACCGTTAATGGAAGGTTGGATGTTGGCAATACTTCAGGCCATAATTTCTTTAATATTTTAGGAAATGGAACTATCTCAATTGCAGGTGATGTATCGAATAATAGCAACTTTCCATCCGGATCCACTACAGTTTTTGCTGACTCGATAGTTGGAGGTACCGTTGAAATTGTAGGTACAGGTTTGAACTTGAATCAGGATAGGTTATTCAATAATGTAATTATTAACCTTACCGGAGCAACAGATGTTGCCACCTTGGTTGCAGATTTTACCATTAATGGGGATTTGACCATTGATAACGGTATTTTACAAATTAATGATAATATAACTGCTACATCACGCAGCATAACCACTTATGGTAATGTTCAGATCAATGCAACAGGTGAAATAAATGTAGGGACTGCTAATGCTCGCCATGAGTTCAATTTTTATGGTGACTTTTTAAATCAAGGCAGAGCAGAATTTACTAATCGTGTGGCCACTGATTATAATAATGAAGCCACGGACGGTATTGTAGATGCAAATTTTTTAAGTCCAACCAATAGTCAGACTATTCAATGCTTTGGAGTAACAAATTTTTACAGAATTGAAGTTGATAAAGGAACAGACCAAACTTATATTTTAGATATTGAGGCTTCTGACCCTGCCAACTTTAACTTGTTTGGGCCAGCTGATTATGGACATGGCTCAACAGCGCAACTAACAACCAATGACAATGCCCTGGGTCTATTACGTGGTACAGTAAGGCTAAACACTAATGTTGATGTACCAGTTTTAAATAATACCGGCAATTATAATATTTCTGAGGCTGCAAGACTTTGGGTAAATGGAGGTTCGGCTGCTAAGCCCACGGGTACAGCTATAGTGCCTTACGGAACAATCCAATTGTCAGGAGGTACGATTGATGCACCTATCAATAGCGGTATTACTACCAGGGCCAATGGAAATATTGTTGTTTCAGGTGGTATAATGACAGTTAGGCAAATAAGGACATCCGTAAATGGACCAACCAACATTGGTGGGTATACTCAAATTGATGGAGAAGTGTTTGTAACTGGTGGTTCAATCAGTAACGAATATTATGCATTTAGCCTCACCTATCCGGGCAATACATTTACAATGTTAGGAGGTACACTTACTGTGGCGGGCGCCCCAACTGGAGCTACTACAGGGGGTATTTTTATCGCCAGTGATGTCTCCAATCAGGATGTTAAAGGTGGTACGGTAGTAATGGAAATTAGTAATAATAACGATTTTAAATTAGCGTCACGTGCACCTTTTTGGAATGTCATTATGAGAAAAAGCGGAGGATCTGGTACCGAAGTGGATTTGATTACAGGTGCCTCAGGTACTGGTGGTAATACTACTAATATAATTAACCCAGATCTTAGGATACTAAATGACCTCACAATAGAAACTGGAGTTACATTTGACCATAATGGAAATGATGTTGAAATTGCAAGTAATTTCATTATCCAGACCAATGCTGATTATGTTTGGGATAATGGTAAAAGGAATACCACCACTATTAATGGAACAGATCACTCTTTGTTAGGTTTTTATAATAGAGATGATGTAAACACCACAGAGCAAAGGTTTTGGAATCTTATAATCGACAAACCTGCAGATAAGACCGTTTCTCTTGCTTCAAGCAAAACCGTTTTGACTGGTACCAACAACCACTTGTTAAGAATAGATGGTGATGCTTTTAAGCTCCTAAGTGGTATAGTAGATCAAGGATTTCATACCATAAGGGTTTATACAGATACTTTGGTAAATTATGGAATATTAACAATTTATAATCCTGCCAATGCGACACCGGCTAGTACTAGCAATGGAAATAATGACCAAATAAAATTTAGGCCAGATGATTTTGTATTGTTGACAAATGATGATGCCATTTTTGGAAATGTAAGATTAAATAGCACTTCTCAGGCTATAACACTTAGAAGTAATGTAAGGATAGACTATTTGGAATATTTGAGTGGGCGTATTGATCTTAACCAATATAATCTTAAAGTTGATAGAATAGAATTAAACCCTAATGCCCAAGCAGATTGGAATGGCTGTGGTGGATGCTTTTCTGTAGAAGACATGTTAATAATGAATGGTAGTGCTTCAGCGGGTGGCTTTAGTTTATATGTGCCTGATGATGGTCTGGACCCCTGGGATGGTGATGCCATTTTCGATTTCCCTATTGGCGTTGGAACGGATGGGTTGGATGTCGCACTCAGTGGAGGTAACTCCAAGTATACACCTGCAAGTGTTACATTAAGCGGTGTTACAGATGATGGTTATATTACTATCAGGCCTGTTGACCAGGTACTTGCAACAACAGATGGTTCAGGGGGAGATATTCTTTCATACTATTGGAAAGTTGATTTTGAAGACTTCACTACTCCTCCTACTGTTCAGTATCAATTCACTTATTATGATGCAGATTTGGATGGCTCAGGGAACGAAGCCTCATTTGTGGCAGGAAAAGTTTTGGAAATTAATCCTTATTCAAGAAGATATGAAGATGATAATACAACTGGAGTACCAGGTGTAGTTCAAAATGAAGGAGTAGATACAGGATTAAATACAATTACTTTTAATGGTGATGCTGATAGTGGTTTTACATTGGAAGAGGCAGCTTATACTGCAGGTGAGTCTGGTCGGTTTGTTGGGGCACCGCAAATTTTTTATTCAAGAAACACATCTCAGACAAATTGGACTAATACAAATGCATGGTCTTTATCCAGGGATGGTGGGTCAGCCGGTGATTACCCTCGTGATGGAGACATAGCCATATTGACTCGTGATAATGGCGGTGCAGGTGACCCTACCACATACGGTGCAGGTGTCTTTCAAATAACAAATGCAATAGGAGCTATAAATATCGCCAAACTCGTGTTTGATGATTATGATCCCATAAATAATAATTGGATTAGTGGTTGTCCAAGAGTTATTTTTGATATAAGTGGCGGTTATAATGCATATAATTCATTATTTGGTACTGTAGAGGTAACAGACAGGCACATAGATGGAGGTGTTCCACAAACAACTCATGGTGCTGTAATGCAATATAATATTAATTCAAGCTATACAGGTATTTTCCCTGGTGGTGACTTTGGTGATTTCAATGCTGATGAAAACGCCTTAGTAATATATGCTTGGGATGGTGGCACAGGTACAGCTACACTCTCGTCTAATGCCACGGAATATCCACTATTATGGTTTCAAGGAGGTAATTCTTCTAACAGAATAATTCAATTTCCAGATGTTGATGTAACTGTCAATGGCAGAGCTAATTTAAATGGTAATATGCTAATTCGTGTTAATGATGACGCTTCACGGACGTTAACGTTTAAAAACAATGTGGAAATAGGTTCAGGATGTTGTGGATCAGGATTCTTTGAATTTGAAGGTAATTCCACTGGAAATCAGACTGTAATCATAGAAGGTAACTTAAGTTTCAATGGCACTAATGGAGGCCAACTAAGATTAGTAAACAATAGCGCATCTAATACTCATAAATTGACTGTAATGGGGGATATAACGGTTCCCGGTACTGGTACAATCAACATGGGTGATGGAAGTAATTCGGTTATAGAATTAGAACTTGGAGGAGAAGGAACTAACAGTTTTACCAATTCTGGTTCAGTAACTTTACACAGAATAATAATGAATAAAGGTAATTCGAAGGATAATACATTTTCCTTTGAAGATTCCTTCACATTGAATGGCTTGTCAAATGGTTCTACCAAAGCTATTGAAATCCAAAATGGCACATTAATCTTTAATGATGCGGCTATAAATGTTGACTTAACAACTGGAGGTGATGACTTTTCAATACCTTCATCCGGAGGTTTACAAATAACCCAAGGTACGGCCAACGTGAGTGGTGACGATTCAGGTATTTCCCTCAATGGTTTATTAAGGATCAATGGAGGTACTTTAAATATGGATGATGCTGTTGGTAATGGCAATAATTACATTGAGTATAGTGCTTCTGGCAATGCTGTTTTGGAAGTCTCCTCAGGTACTTTGGATGTTGGCTCGCAAATAAGACCTATCACTTCTGCAAACACGGGTATACTAAAATACAGACAGACAGGCGGTGATGTGCGTATAGGAACTCAAGCAGGTACTGAGAACACCAGAGGGATGCTTCAAATCTATAATCCTGGCAGTGAGTTTACCTATACAGGTGGCACATTAACCATTGAAAGACATCAAACGTCTCCATCAATATCGGCACTTTACCTTGATCCTGATGTTTCTGATGTAACGAATTCCACCATTACTATTTTTAATACCAATACACCAGCAGGACAAACCAATTTCGGAATAAATTCGACTATCTCATTGGATAACTTGGTTCTTAATGGAACGAATTCACCAACAGCCAGAATAGAAATTAACCCACTGGCTATTAATAATAGCCTTACTATCAATTCAGGAGCAACTTTAAATGGTAATGGTATTAACCTGATTGTAGGAGGAGATATGGATAATGATGGAACCTACAATGCTCAAAATAACGAAACCATTTTTAATACTACTACCAATCAAAGCTTGACAGGTAGCGGTACAAATAACTTCTTCAGATTTACAAAGGAAGAGATCGGTACATTAAATCTGACTAATGCAATATCAGTTGGTGACCTCTTTACTATCTCCGATGGTGTTGTTGATGATAATGGATTTAGTATAAATCTATCCGCTGATGCGGTTATTGATGGCACACATGTTAGCGTTGGAGGTAATGGACTTGTGTTTAATGGTGCTGCAAATCAGGAATTGAGGAGAAGCACTGCAGGAACAGGTCAGGTAGGAGTAATAACTATTGATAATAATAATGGAGTGACTATACCAGATGGTAATGGATACAATTTTGATATTAGCGGTGGACTTAGGTTAGATGGCGGGGTATTTAATATTGGTGGAGCCTATATATTGTTTAGCACAAATGCGTCAATTACTCCCGTGACCCCTTTTTCAGTTACAAACATGATTCAAACCAATAGTTCCTTTGTAGATAGTGGAATCGGCAAACAGTTTACGGCAGGATTTAATCAGGATTTTACTTTCCCTGTTGGTCAAGCCTTTTATACCCCACTATCCTTAGATTTCGGAACTCCAGGAAATACTTTTGGTGCTACCCTAGGTGTTTTAACTGTAAGGCCTTCAAATGAGTTTCACCCAACCATAAATGATGGAAATGAATTAACCAGCCCTAATGATATAAGCAATGTTTTACAATATTATTGGACTCTAGAAGCTGGCGGTGTTAATGGTATGATAGCTGATATGTCATTGGTTTATGATCAGTCAGATGCCTTAAGTCTTGATGCGGGTTTTAATGAATCTGATTATATTGCTGCTAGGATATTGACATTCAACAATCCAACCAGTGAAATCAACAAGTTCACTGACGCAGCGGCAGTTGATGAGAGTACAAACACAATAATATTCAATTTTCCTGGTGTTGGTGATAATTCTATTTCTGGAGATTACTTTGCGGGAATCGATGATGCCATTCCTAATAATGTTGCTACTTACATAGCAGCCAATGGTGGTGGGAATGTCAACCTGTCATCTTCTTATGATGTTACTACACCTTTGCCAACTGATGGTGTACCACCATCTGGTGCAGTTATAAGGATACCAAGCGGTAATACTATCGTTCTCAACCAAAATGATATTAGGCTTTATAGAACGATTATTGAAGATGGTGGTATTCTTGAAATAGACAATACCAGCAACCATAGACTTGGGATTTTGGAAGGTACAGGAACCATGAGAATAGTTAGTGATGGTATTAATGCCAACTTACCTGCTTTCTCAGGTGATTTCTTGACATGTACCGGTGGAGGCTTGGAATATGCGGGGACAGGAAGTTATAATGTTTTAGGAGGTATTACTGAAATTAGAAACTTGACTTTCAGTGGTTCAGGTGACCGAAACTTCCCAAATAACAATATAACAGTTTGTTCTGATCTAACAATTGATGGTCCAACAGTTAATATGGTAGACGGTCGATCCGTGACAATTGATAGTGATTTTATAGTTCAGAATGGTCAGGTTAATTCCGGAACAGCCAGTATAATGATTGATCATAACCTATTGATTGCTGGGGGAGTCTTTGATGAAGAGAATGGAGGTTCTATTACCGTTGGTGGTGATTTGTTGATAGATGGAGGGACTTACAATTCTGGTTCGAGTGGGAATTTGTATTTAGAAGGTGACTTGTCCTATTCTTCGGGACTTTACAACTCAGGAATTGGGACTTCGAGGATAAGACTAGTGGGTTCAGGAGTTCAAAATATCACAGGGGATTTCACAGGTGCTAGTGCTTTTTATAGATTACAAATAGACAATAGTCTTAGTGTGATTTTAAACAATGAGATTGAAGTTAGTAGTATATTATACTTAACAAATGGCTTAATCAATGGTGACGTCTTAATGTCAGGAAACGTTAGCCCTTCGATTGGTAGAGCTTCCTCCTATGTATCGGGTAAAATAAGAAAATCACTTAACTTCAATTCTTCATTCACCTTCCCAATTGGAAGCATAAACCAATGGCGTCCGGCAACTGTCAATAATGTTTCAACTGGTGGTCTAACTTGGGAAGCTGAATATTTTGAAGGGGATCCTACTAGTGACCCTTTGGTAGATAACCTAAATGCAACAAACCCTGGTCAAATACTTACAATAAGTAGTGGTGAATACTGGAAAATATCTGACGGTAATGGGGCACCATCGGGTGTCACTGCTACGGTAGGTTTAAGCTGGGGCGTAGAAAGTGATGTGTCAAGTGTTTCATCAGAAAGGGAAGAGCTAGAGGTGATGGTTTGGAATGATGGGCTTTCATCCTGGGACAACCTAGGAGGAGGTAGTTTTTCTGGGGGACATGCAGAAAGTGGTGGGACTTTTAGTGCAACAACAACTGCTTCTTTTAGTGAAAATATTTTCACGCTTGGTTCGGGAGATTTAGCAAATCCCTTGCCTATTGTTTTAAAGAGCTTTACTGGAAGGAGAGAAGCTAATAACCATATATTGAAATGGGTAACAACTTCGGAAATAAACAATGATTATTTTGAGCTTCAACGTTCAGCAGATGGGTTAATATATGAATCCCTAGCCGTGATAGAGGGTAATGGTACAACCTTGGAGGAAATAACTTACAATTATATAGATTCAAATCCTCTAATTGGCAAAAACTATTATCAATTGGTACAAGTTGATTATGATGGAACAACAGTAATAGTAGATAAAAAGGTATTGCTGGAATTTGTTCCTGAAGATACTGACTTGCAATTCTCCATATATCCAAACCCTACTAATGAGTTTGATATTAATTTGAGGATTAAAGCAGACTCCAGAGATAACGTTGTTATAACTATGTTTGATCTTTATGGTAAAAAGGTGATGGAAAAGGTTGTTGAAACCTATGAGCTATTCGAAGACCTTAACTTGAAGCCAGATCAATCTCTACATCAGGGTATTTATTTAATTACTGTCGAGCAATTTGGTGTTAAAAAGAGCAAGAGAGTGATTATTACAAAGTAATATACAGCTTCTATAAGTTGATCATATTAAATAAACAGCAGGCAGAAATGCCTGCTGTTTCTGTTCTTAATCTGCTTTGCCCTAAGCTTATTTTTTGAAAGCCGTTATTTAAGGCTAATGCAACCTCCTCTAAAGTGAAGTCACCCTCAGGACCAATTAGCATTAAATACTTAGATGATTTTTGTGCCTTATGAACTAGGTGATGGGGGTTGTCCATGTCTACAAAGCCAATGAACTTATCAGAATTATTTTCAGTGTTGATGAAGTCTTTGAAAGATTGAATGTCGTTTAATTTGGGCATTGTGGCTTTTAAAGACTGTTTCATAGCACTGATGGCCTTCTTTTCAATCCGATCCATTTTGATGAGCCTGCGCTCTGAGTTTTGGCAGTTAATGAATGAAATTTCATCAATACCTATTTCAACCGATTTTTCAATGAACCATTCGATTCGATCAACGTTTTTGGTAGGGGCAATGGCAATGTGTATATAAAATTTTCTTGGATTTTCAGCTTGGGTTTCTATGACTTTTACCTGACATTTTTTAGGATGAGCATCCAATATCTGGGCAGTAATAAAATTACCCTTACCATCTATTATGGTAATATTGTCCTCGGCTTTTTTCCGCAGAACTTTAATGCAATGTCTGGATTCCTCTTCATTTAAAATGAATTGATCTCCAGACACATTTGGTTCATAGAACAGCTGCACTAGGCATATTTTTGATGTAACTCTTCAACAAAGGAAATGTATTCCTGTTTAGCATCTGACTGGCTCTTGCCTTTTAGTTCAGCCCACGCATCATGTTTAGCTATAGCCTTAAAATCAAAGCCGCCAGGTCTTTGTTCACCATTATCACCTTCGGTGGATTGTTTATAGAGCGCATAGAGCTTCAATAGCTCATCGTTAGCTGGTCGCTGTGTTAGCGTTTTAGATTTGGTTACCGCTGCTTCAAATTCTTGCATAATTGTTTAAATAAAAAAGGCCAGATATTTTACAACACCTGGCCTTGTGGTTTATAATTAATTTATCTTTTTTCCATTCCTACATAAGGGCGCAGATTTTCACCAACGTAGATTTGACGAGGTCTGCCAATTGGCTCATTGTTTTCTCTCATCTCTTTCCACTGCGCTATCCATCCTGGTAGACGACCAAGAGCAAACATCACTGTAAACATATCTACAGGAATACCTAACGCTCTATAAATGATACCAGAGTAGAAGTCAACGTTTGGATATAACTTTCTATCTACAAAGTACTGATCGTTCAATGCTTCTTGCTCAAGGCCTTTAGCAATGTCAAGTATAGGATCATTAACACCTAATTTTTCCAATACGTCATCCGCGGCTTTTTTAATGATCTTTGCTCTAGGGTCGAAGTTCTTGTAAACACGGTGACCAAAGCCCATCAATCTGAATGGATCATCTTTGTCCTTGGCTTTAGCCATCCATTTCTTAGTATCTCCACCGTCTTTCTGAATAGCTTCTAGCATGTTAATCACAGCAGAGTTGGCTCCGCCATGTAACGGCCCCCAAAGTGCGTTAATACCTGCCGAAATTGAAGCATACAAGCTGGCTTGAGAAGAACCTACAACCCTCACAGTTGATGTAGAGCAATTCTGCTCATGATCAGCATGAAGAATCAATAATTTATCCAACGCACTAGCAATAACAGGATCAACTTCATACTTCTCAGCAGGGAGAGCAAACATCATCTTAAGGAAGTTGCTACAGTAGTCCAGGCCGTTGTCAGGGTAGTTTACTGGATGACCAACCTCATTTTTGTAAGCCCATGCAGCAAATGTTGGCATTTTGGCCAAAATCCTGATAATACTCAAATTCACCTTGTCTGCTGATCTGTTAGGATCGAGCGATTCAGGATAAAAAGCTGTTAGTGCTGTTACCAAAGAAGATAGTACGCCCATAGGATGTGCATTAGAAGGGAATCCTTCTAAAATCTTTTTGATATCCTCATGAACGAGGGTATGAACTTTTATTTGGCTTTGAAAATCAGCAAGTTGCTCAGCAGTTGGCAACTCACCATAAATAAGAAGGTATGAAACTTCAAGAAAAGTCGATTTTTCGGCAAGCTCCTCAATTGAATAGCCTCTATACCTTAAAATCCCTTTTTCACCGTCAAGAAATGTGATAGCACTTTCAGTGGAACCAGTATTTTTAAAGCCAGGGTCAAGGGTAATTAAACCACTCTCAGCCCTTAGTTTAGCAATATCTATACCGAGTTCGTTTTCAGTACCTTCAACAATAGGAAGGCTGTAAGACTTGTCTTCAAATTTTATTTCAGCCGTTTTAGACATCTGTATTTACGTTTATATGATTACTCAAATTAGTTAAAATTAGGTCAATTAAAAACCAATTTAAAAGACTAATTGTTACCCAAAATTAAAGGCATTCCATCTTTACCACTACCAACGACTACCACTTTGCTGTTAGGGGATTTAGCTAACTCTAAGGTAGCTTCAATTCCTCGCATTTTTAATAATTCTGGCGTCAAACTACTATTTATTATTTTATTGGCAACAGCCTCACCATCAGCGGCAATTCGTTTTCTTTCAGCCTCACTTTTTTCCTTGTCTAATCTAAACTGGTAGGCAAGTGCTTCTTGCTCCTGTTTTAATTTATTTTCAATCGCCATTCTGATCTGCTCTGGAAGATTAATTGATCTGATTAATAACGCCTTCATTTGACAATTGTTTTCTTGCAAACTCTTTTCGGTCTCTGTTTTGATATTGGTTTCAACTTCACCTCTTTTGGTCGAATATATCTCCTCAGCGGTGAATCGTCCCATTACTTGTCTTACAGCCGACCTCACCTCTGGTATAACAAGTGTGTTGATATAGCCGGTTCCAAAATTCTCGTGCAAGAATCCAATTTCATCATATAAAGGGTGAAACCTTAGTGTAACATCAACATTGATGCTCAAACCATTTTTATCGAGCACATCCATTTTTTCCTCAACAGAATTCTCCTTTACGTCATAGACATAAAGGTCATTCCATGGTGCTTTCATACCAAAACCCTGCTGAATTACATTGTCCTTATCCAATCCACCCTGAAACTTTTTAAATATAACAGCACGTTCACCGGCATCAATGGTGTAGAAAATGCTCGAAGAGAGCCCCATTAACAATAAAAATGAAACAACAACTACTATTACTAGTGGTAAATATTTACGATTATCCATTACGCATTGCGTTTAAGTGAATGCCAAAATTGAGCAACAAATACTGAAAATCAAAGTCTTACTATTCACAAACACTTTTAACCTTTTCAAAGTCTTCATAATAACCAAGATTACCTGCCTGATTCCAGTCTTCGCAAGCGCCTATCTTGTTACCCATCAGGTGCTTACAGTTTCCTCTTTTTGAATAATAAGAACCATCATTATCATTCATAACTATTGCGGTATTATAATCTTCTAATGCTTTTTCATATTTCTCAAGTTGCTCATACGACCGTGCCCTGTAGAAATAGCTATCGGCATTTTGATAGTTTTTAATAACAGCAACATTGTACATGTATACAGCAGAGTCATAATAGCCCATGTCATGGAATACATTGCCTTTGTAGAAATAATAACCATAGAAGTCATTATTGACTTTTATCAAATCTGTCACTGCTTTTAATGCTGCTTTATATTGTTTGGCTTCATAAAATGAAATGAAACGATAGTAGTTATATTTTTCTTCGAAAGGTTTGAGCTTAACGGCCATATCATAATCTTTTATGGAACCATTAAAATCTCCCAACTCGTATTTCATTTTACCCCTTAAGATGTAGGAGTAAGCCGAGGTGTCGGTTGGGTTAAGTGAAATGTAATTCGAAAATGAATCTAATGCATCATTGAGGTTACCTTTATTACGAAAAGCGAATCCTTTATACATCCAGAGTATTGATAGCTCTGGGTTGAGGCTCTGGGCTTTATTGAAATCGTTTAATGCTTTGTCGAAATTATCTAATTTGAAGTAGGCAATACCTCTGTGGAAGTAAGCATCAGTTAGGTTAGGATCTAATTCGATACTTTGAGTAAGTAGGGATATTGCTTTTTGTTTGTCAACATTTAGATAACGATATCCACGATTAAATAAATCTTTTGCAGTCTCTTGTCCGTATAAGGAGATATTGATGAAGAATAGAAGAATGAAGGAAAATAAAATTGGCAGCGGCCAAACTTTAACGAACTGTTTCATGTTGTCACGTAGTGGATCATGTAAAAATGAATAAAAGCAAATATTTCTTACCCATATCAAATATTTTTTGTATCATGCGAAATTTCCCAAAAACCTACAATTTGTGATTGAATTTGGGAGAACTTGATGAGAATATGGGATTAAAAACTTTCCAAAAATATTTATAATCAATAGAAAAGAAGGGTAAATTAAAATTTTATTTACTCGCAAGTGTTAAGTATAAAGAGTAAAAGCAAATTAATATCAGGTAAATAGCAAGAATGAGACAATTAAAGATTACGCAATCTATCACTAACCGTGATAGTAGAACGTTAGAGAAGTACTTTAATGAAATTTCAAAAGATGAGCTTTTGACTCCTGAAGAGGAGGTTGATTTAGCTCAAAGGATCAGAGAAGGGGACGATGCAGCTCTAGAGAAGCTGGTGAAAGCGAATTTGAGGTTCGTGGTTTCTGTTGCAAAACAGTATCACTATTCCAACAAAATTCCGTTGAACGATTTAATTAATGAAGGTAATTTAGGCCTTGTTAAAGCAGCGAAGAGATTTGACGAAAAAAGAGGATTTAAATTCATATCCTATGCCGTATGGTGGATCAGACAGTCAATCATCCAAGCTTTAGCAGAACATTCAAGAATTGTAAGAATTCCTTCTAACAAAATTGGTGCACTTTCTAAAATTGATCAGGCATCTTCATTGTTGGAACAGAAATTTGAAAGAGAACCAACTGACGAGGAGTTAGCTGAGCTTCTTGAAATGACGATTGAGGAAGTACGAACTACTGTAAGATCTCAGACAAAACAAGTTTCTATTGATAAACCATTCTCGGAAGACGAAGGAAGTTCTTTGTTGGATGTAATGGAAGATGAGGATAGTAACGAAGTTGATAACATCGTATACAAAGACTCTTTAAAAAGAGAAGTAGGAAGGTTGCTTTCCACACTAACAGAAAGAGAAAGAGTTGTTATCAATCAATACTTTGGGTTGAGTGAAGAGCCTAGTCTATCATTAGAGGATATTGGTGAAAACTTAGGTTTAACTCGTGAGAGGGTAAGACAGATCAAAGAAAAGGCGCTTAGAAAATTATCTAAGAATCCTAAAAATGAATTATTGATTCCTTACTTGGCGAGCTAAGTTTAAATTCAGGAAAAACCATAAATGGATAAGGGGCATCAACTGATGCCCCTTATTTGTTCCAGCTTGTTTCTTTCCGTTTGAAGTTCTCTCCTGAGCTTCATTTGCTTCTCAAGCGCGGTTTTCTGATAATCAGCAAATTTCTCTTCCAGATTATTAAAAGCATTAATCTTCTCCCTGGCGGTAGATCTCCTTTCATTATACTTGAAGACCAAGAAGGCTATTAATATAAGAAGCGTTACAATAATCGTAAAGTTTAATACCTGATACGCAGTTTTACTTATAGGCAGGCCAAAAATTATAATGTGTTCTACACCAAACTCCAGGTCAAGCGTGTTAGCCTTACTTTCAGCTAGAGTGTTACTCAGCTTTTTTATTTCATCATCATGTGAGGCTATCTTTTTTTTAAGCTCGGTAATGGTAGTACTATTGGTTTTTAGCGTGTCAGTTACACCCTTCCAGAATCTATTGAGTTCATAAATCTTAATTACTTTGTACTCCTTAAAAGTCTCTGAATTGTCCCTCAAATCCGTGAATTGATCTTGAAGGTTTTGGGCGAAAGTGATTTGACTTAAGGAAAGGAGGGCAAAAGCAACTAAAAATCTCATGTTGGTTAATTATTAAAGCTTAAAGGTTTAAAACTAGGGATTGATGCCCTTTAAAAGAGTAGTGTAAGTGGCTTGATGAAAGAATTTTCGATTAAGCACCATATTCAACGATGAAATTCATTCCGTGAGTGTCACTGCTTTGTTAGGGCTGACCGAAAGGCATTGTTTGAAGACAGATATTAATATATATACTGGTTGTTTAAATCACATCTTTCTATCTTGGTCAACATTTTTAAAGATATGAGCAAAGTAACAGTTTCAAGTTATATGTCACATCCCTGGCACGGGATTTCAAGTGGCACGGATTCTCCTAAAATAGTTAATGCATTCATTGAAATGACTCCGGCTGATACCGTGAAGTATGAGATAGATAAAGCTACTGGTTTCTTGAAAGTTGACAGGCCACAGAAGTTTTCGAACATAGTCCCGGCTCTTTATGGGTTTATTCCCAGAACGTACTGCGCTGAAGAGGTGGCTGAATACTGTATGAAAAAGACAGGAAGACAGAATATATCTGGTGACAAAGACCCTATTGATATTTGTGTTTTAACCGAACGAAATATTACTCACGGCAACATTTTAATTCCAGCAATTCCTATAGGTGGATTTAGAATGATTGACGGAGGTGAAGCAGATGACAAAATTATTGCCATATTGAAAGGTGACGAGGTTTATAGTGGCTTTCATTCCATGGAAGACTGTCCTGACTCACTTATAAACAGGCTTAAGCATTATTTCTTGACTTATAAGCAGATGCCGGGCGAGGCGCCAACCAAGGAGACAGAAATTACCCACGTTTATGGTAGCGATGAGGCTCATGAAATTATTAAAAGAAGTATGAATGATTACAATAATCATTTTATAATAGAGAACTAATTTGATATTCAAAATTATATTGTTTAACATTTACACAAACCAAAAAAAACAAATCATGAAGTATTTAAGTAGATTATTTGTGATATCTGGTGTTGCGTTTTTGATTTCTTGCGGTGGCGAGAAAAAGGAAGAATCAACCGAAGAGACTACAGCAGCACCTGAAGAAGTAGTGGAAGTTGCTAAAAGTGAAGCGGTAGCAATGATCTCAAGTGCTAGCGGTAGTACACTTAGCGGTGAAGCAACTTTTGTTGATAACGGAGATGGCTCTGTAACTTTTAATTTAAACGTGACTGGTGCAGCACCGGGAGTACATGCCCTGCATTTACATCAAAATGGAGATTGCAGCGCTGATGATGCAACCTCTGCTGGAGGACACTGGAATCCTGCTGAAACTGATCATGGTAAAAGAATGGAGAGTGCTGCTTTTCATGCAGGAGATATTGACAATATGACTGTTTCTGAAGATAGCACGGGTTCACTTTCAATGGTTGTTAAAGGTTGGTCAGTAGGAGGTGCAGACAGCACTAATGTGATAGGGAGAGCAGTAATTATTCACGCCCTTGCTGATGACTTTACTTCTCAGCCTTCAGGAGCAGCCGGAGCCAGAGTTGGTTGCGGGGTAGTGACCGAAAAAATGTAATATTGTAAATCTAAAGAACTTTGACCCTGACATTAATTGTCAGGGTTTTTTTATACCCCACGCTTATCGCCATAAATATGAATATGGAGCCTGTCGGTATAGTTGTATCCATGTTTCTTGCATATTTCAATCAACCACTGTTGTTTTTGATTTAATGCAGCTCCATTAGTGCCTTGAGGCATTAGATATACATCAGAAGGATGGATATTGTATTTTGAGATTAGGTTAGTCACTTCATCAAGATCTTTAGGATCATCAATAACGAACTTGAAAGATGATTTATCAGATTTACTGAAGAATTTATATACATCCTCCTTTTCCCTTAATTGAACGCTATTGTCCGAGTTACTAAGTTTTGGTGAGACGTTATATTGATTTATTATAGAATCAAAATCAGGAGCTGGCTTAAGCGTACCATTGGTTTCAACCTCAATAAAATAACCATCATCATGCAGGAGTTGTGCAAGAATAGTTAACTCTTTTTGTTGCATTAGAGGTTCACCTCCGGTAAGAATTACCCTTTTGCATGGATGCTCTTTTATCTTACTCAACACTTCATCAGCATCAATCTCTACTATCCACTCTTCTTTTTTGTATTTTGAATAACCAGCCTTATTGTCATTTACATGTTTAAAGGGTGTCTTTTCCCAGTTCCAGGTATAGTCTGTATCACACCAAACACAATGCAGATTGCAGAGCGATGTCCTTACGAATATTGCTGGCTTACCCATGCTTTTACCTTCTCCTTGAATAGAATAGAATATTTCAGGACGGCCGTTAAGTTTTGCAAGTTTCACTGATGCAAAGTTATAAAAATGGAGTTAGCAGAATAGTATTGTATATTTGAAAACGATCAATTTAACTTCTGACCAAAGTCATAGATGTCAGAGCGTAAAATGTAGAATTTTGGCACCATGATCGAAACCTTGAACAAAGTAGATTCAATAACGGAATGCTTTCATTGCCATGAGCCTTGTAGAGCCGATGCCATCGAGTATGATAGTAAAAAGTTCTGTTGTAGTGGCTGCAAAGCAGTCTATGAATTGTTCTCTGAAGGTGAGTTGGCAGAATTCTATAAGAACAGGTCGTTTGATAAGCAAGCGGACAAATATGACTTCCTGAATGATCCCACTTTATCTGAACCATTCGTGTCGTTTCGATCAGATGATTATATCCGATTGAAATTAAAATTGCCTGCGATACATTGCAGTTCATGTGTATATGTACTGGAGAACCTTCACAAAGTAGATAAGGGTATAAAGAGCGTTACAACTAATTTTGTAAAAAAAGAGGCAGATATTCTAATTCAACCTGATCAGATTAGTTTGAGCAACCTATGTCAACTATTGGATTCTATCGGATATCAACCTGACTTGAGCCTTGATTCAGGAGAGGGGGTAGAAACCAAGAAAATGAGTGAGCTCAGTTTGCAGATAGGAGTGGCTGCATTTTGCTTTGGTAATATCATGCTTTTAAGTTTTCCAGAATACTTGGGCATAGATGGTCAGGACGGTGAATTTATTCGTTTTTTTGGTTGGTTGAGCATTGTGCTGTCAATACCCACCATGGTGTATGCTGCTAAACCCTACTTTGTTAACGCATTTTCAGGATTAAGGCAAGGATTTTTTAATATTGATATACCTATAGTACTAGGTATACTCACACTTTTTTTTAGAAGTGCCTATGAGATCGTAACATCTATTGGCCCGGGATACCTTGACTCACTATCAGGACTTGTTTTCTTTCTATTGATTGGAAGGTGGTTTCAAAGTAAAACCTATCAGTCCATGTCTTTTGAGCGGGATTATAAATCTTATTTTCCATTATCAGTATTGAAAGTGGCGGAAGATGGGGAGATGTCTATTGGTGTCAATGACATAAAGATTGATGACCAGTTGATAATAAGAAATGAAGAAATAGTACCTACAGATGCAGTGCTATTGTCTGATTCCACTTCTATTGATTATAGCTTTGTCACTGGTGAAGGGGCTCCTGTTATGGTTACCAAAGGAGAGTTGATATATGCAGGGGGGAGGTTAAAAGGCGGCCGGATAGCAGTTAGGGTAAGAAAGGAATGTTCCCAAAGCTATTTGACCAGTCTATGGAACAATCAGGTCTTTAAAGAAGAGAAACTGACATATGCAGAAGAGCTGACCAATAGGATAAGCAAGCATTTTACTACTATCATTTTGTCTATTGCTGTACTAGGTGGTGTTTTCTGGTATTTTACAGCTCCCGATAAGATGTGGCAGGTAGTTGCTGCTACTTTGATAATAGCCTGTCCTTGTGCTTTAGCACTGTCGGCACCGTTTACAAATGGCAATGCCTTGAGAGTTTTTGGGAGGCATGGTTTCTATTTGAAGAAGGCTGCTTTAGCAGAGCGGTTAGCAGAGATCGATACAGTGGTATTTGACAAGACCGGAACAATTACCAGTTTAAAAAGTATAGAGGCTATCTATAATGGAGCTGATTTGGATGAAACTTCCATCAAGATTATAAGTACGATGACTAAAAACTCGACACACCCTTTAAGCAGGGCTATAACCGCATATTTTAAGGGGCTGGATGGAGTTGTTGATTTGGATTATTTTGAAGAGCTGTCAGGGAGGGGGATATTTGCCCAATACATGGGTGCAGATTACTATTTAGGTTCATCTGGTTGGTTAGGTATAAAAGAAGAAGATAATTTAAATACATCGGCAGTATATTTTAAAGTAGATGATGTAGTTATAGGTCATTTTCAAATCAAACATGCGTATAGAAAGGGTATTAATGCCCTGTTAAAAAGTTTAGGCAAGGAGCAATCCTTACAACTAATCTCCGGAGATAATGCTAATGAGCAAGAATACCTTGAAGGGATATTTCCAGAAGGGACAAAATTTTATTTTAATAAGAAGCCTTTAGACAAACTAAATCTTATTGCCGAATTGCAAGAGCACGGCAATAAAGTGATGATGATAGGAGATGGATTAAATGATGCAGGTGCTCTCAGGCAAAGTGATTTTGGTATTGCTATTACAGATGACGTTTCTAATTTTTCTCCTGCTTGTGACGCCATCCTTACCGGAAATGAGTTGAATAGCCTTGATAGGTTTTTAAAGTATGCCCGCAAGAGCAAACAGGTTATATTTGGTAGTTTTGCTTTATCTTTTGCTTATAATTTAATTGGAATCTCTTTGGCCCTTTCAGGGATGCTGACTCCAATTCTAGCCGCTATACTAATGCCTGTAAGCAGTATCTCTGTTGTTTTATTTACTACCTTGAGGGGTAACTATTTAGCCAAAAAATTAATGTTGTAGTTATGTCAGTTATATACATTCTAATTATTCTAAGTGTGGTGGTAGCGGGCACTTTCCTGGGGCTCTTTATATGGGCGAATAAATCTGGCCAATATGATGATACTACTACACCTTCAATGCGAATGCTTTTTGATGATAAAAAGCCTGATGCAGAAAAATAATTTACTCAGGTAAATCCTTTACTTTTCTTTCAGGAAAGTCCTTTAATGCTTTTTCAACACCTTTTTTCGCATCTAGTGTATTCATTGTAGGATATTTAGGTAGGTATTTTCTGGTGACTGACCTCCAAATAATTTGGCCTTTTTCACGATCAGCAATATCAAGGATCAATGTTCCTTTAAGAAAGTGATAGTAGTTGTCTCTTTCTTGATAATGCTCCCATAATGGTAGCGCTTCTTCATGCACAATGGCAGCTATTGCAGAATCTTCTTCCAACACTATTTTGAAATCAACCAGAAGGTCAGATTTGTCATCGCCCTGAATATATCCTTTGTTTTGCATCTCCACAGCTATGAGGTTAACCATCTCATCAATGGCTTCTTTAGAATATATATAGTCAGGCCCTTCAAAGGTTGGTGTGCATCCATTCATCCAGCACCAGGTGGAGTATTTGCTAAAATCTGCATTTGGATCTTTACTACTATGCATTTTTAATTCAGCACAGCTAAGTAGTAAAACAAAGGAAATGATAAATAGGCGTTTCATTTTTTATTTAAAACTAACCCTTTAATAAAATATCGAGTTTGAGAACTATCAAATGGAGAGCTGATTTACGTCAGTTTTTCATGGTTTTGATCTTCTCATCTTTGAAGTATAGAATTCTAATGACAAATGATTAAAGACTGTATTTTATGAATATTCCGGAGTCCCTTATAAACAAATATAATGTGCCAGTACCTAGATATACTAGCTACCCCACTGTGCCTTTTTGGGAAGAAGGAAAATTCAGTACGAGTAGCTGGTTAAGCTATGTGAAACAAACCTTTGATGAAACAAACGCAACTGAAGGCATAACCTTATATATTCATCTGCCATTCTGTGAAAGTCTATGCACCTACTGTGCTTGCAATACCCGAATCACAAAAAACCATTCTATTGAGGAGAATTATATCAACATCCTTCTTAAAGAGTGGGAGATGTATTGCAATACCTTTGAAAAGAAACCAGTCATTAGGGACCTGCATTTGGGGGGCGGAACCCCTACATTTTTCAGTCCAGAGAATCTCTCGAAGCTTTTAAATGGTATCTATTCAAAATCTATTTTACACCCTCAATTTCTATGTTCATTTGAGGGACATCCTAACAACACTACTTTTGAACACCTTGAGGCACTTTATAACGCAGGGGCAAGACGTGTGAGCTATGGGGTTCAGGATTTGAATTTAAAAGTTCAGCAAACCATAAATCGAGTGCAGCCATTTGAAAATGTAAAACTTGCCACTGACAATGCCAGAAGGATAGGGTTTGAATCGATTAATTTTGATTTGATCTACGGTCTTCCTTTCCAGACGGAAGAAAGTGTGATTGAGACCATAGACGCGGTAATTTCTTTAAAACCAGAGAGGATCGCATTTTATAGCTATGCCCACGTGCCGTGGAAACGCCCTGGGCAAAGAGCCTACACGGAGGCAGATTTGCCCAATAATGATTTCAAAAGAAAGCTATATGAGGTAGGTAAGGATCGTTTATTGGAACATGGCTATACTGATATTGGTATGGATCACTTTGCCCTTCCTGCTGACCTACTTTACAAAGCCTATCAAAATAAAAGCATGCATCGTAATTTTATGGGTTATACCCACGTGAGAACCGATTTGCTTATAGGGTTGGGTGCTTCGGCAGTGAGTGATGCCAAATATGCTTATGCACAAAACGCAAAAAAAGTTGAAGACTACTGCGATATGATTAATGATGGTGGCGTGGCAGTAATAAAGGGGCATGTGCTAACCAAAGAAGATTTAAAGGTTAGAAAGCAAATATTGGAGATAAGCTGTAATGGTGAGTTGCTATGGAATGATTATGTAGATACACTGGATTTAAATATTCTTATTCAGCTAAACGCAATGCATGCTGAAGGACTGATAAAACTGTATCAGGGAGGGTTTAGGGTCACGGAATTAGGGATGGCCTTCCTAAGGAATATTTGCCTTGTATTTGATCGGAGATTAAGTAACCATCAAGGCAGTGAAGGCAAACCTATGTTTAGTCAGGCGATTTGAGATATCAAAAATTTAATAAAATGAGATTTACAAAAAATACTATACTAGTGCCTGTCAATTTTAGCGACTATGCTAACAAGGCATTGAAGGCAGCAATTGATATTGCGGTTAAATGGAAGTCAAAACTTGTACTTTTCCATGTCGTCAATATTCCAAATTATGCAGGGCTCGATTTGCAGGCCAGATCGGTGTTTACTGAGAGTGTAAAGGAAACCGTTCTGCAAAAAATGAAAGACCTTTCTTTTAAAGCTTTCGATCAGGGAATAAATATTGATATTGAATTAGCTTATGGCCAGCCAGGTCTAGAAATATTAAAGTATATCAAAGAAGAAAACATCGGGTTGGTTGTTTTGGGAGCCAAATCTTACAAGAAAATGGATGAAATGTTAGGTGGTTCTTCCATGGAAAGATTATTGAGATATTCAGTGTGTCCCATACTTACTGTGAGGGGAGATGTTGTGGCAGCAGATGTTAAAGACATTGTTTATGCCACTGATTTGGGATACTCTCAACCCTTTATTCTTACTGAATTGAAAAAGATTCAGGAGGTTTTTGGAGCTAAACTCCATGTTCTAAAGGTAAATACAAAAGACAACTGGAAATCAGACGAGGAGCTTGAAAAGCAATTTTTGAAGTTTAACCAACTTCACGACCTCAAAAATTATGTATTCAAAATAACCAATAGTGAGACTGTTGAGCAAGGTATTTTACATTATTACAAGACAATAGATGCTAAAATGATAGCCATGCCTACTCATAGCTTGATTGATAAGTCTGCCGATGTCAAAAATTACTTTATAACAGAGCGGATATTCCTTGATAACCCAACGCTGTTTTGGTCATGCATTAATGATCACTAGTCATAAATTATTGAAAGGTATCCTGTCATAAATCAGAAGCCAAAGAACATGGCTTGGTAAAAAAACTAAAGTGTTATGATTCCCCAGAACCTGTTAGAAGAATATAATGCCAGAATAGTAAATCTACCGAAGGATACCATCATTTTTAATCAGGGCAAACCTGCATATTATTATTTTCAGGTAATACATGGCGAAGTAAAAATGGCTCATTATAATGAGGATGGGCAAGAGTTTATACAGGGGATTTTTAATAATGGGATGAGTTTTGGGGAGCCCGCACTCTTTGGAGAATTTACTTACCCATGTAGCGCAGTAACCATTAAGGATACATCAATTGCCAAAATGAGATCTGATGATTTTTTTAAACTGCTTGAAAATAATTTCGAAATACATAAGAATTTTAACCGCGTTTTATCGAAAAGGCTAAGGTATAAAGGTATTATACTCAATGAAATCTCATCTTATCCTGCAGCTCATAGGATACAGACCGTTTTGAAATACCTTAGAAATAAATACGGTTGTGAACAAGAGCCCTTTGAAGTGCCGTTTACAAGACAACAAATAGCAGATATGACAGGTCTTAGGGTTGAAACAGTTATAAAAACCATCAAACAGCTATCTCAAAAAGATGAGCTAAACATTCAAGACCATAAGGTAGTATTAAAATAACACCGCCTTCCTTAATTTCTTCATGCGTATGATCTAAGTCATAAGAGAACTATTCTTTGATCCCGAATTTTGATCAAGAATCAAAGCAATAGTAATATGAAAAACATTGAAGATGTAAAAGTTGGAGACCTCGTGGTTTCCAATTATAAGTACGCAGATGTCTTTATGAAATATGGAATTGACTTCTGCTGTGGAGGAGGAGTATCCCTCCGGAATTCCTGTGACATGAAACAAGTCAGTCTAGATGCAGTTGTAGATGAGCTTCAAAGAATTGAAAGTCAAAACTTGGTTCAGAATGAATCAAACATGACACTTGACCAGCTTATTGACCATATTGAAAGCAAGCATCATTCATATGTAAGAGAGTCTCTACCAGTACTAATAAGTTATTCTGATAAAGTAGCGAAAGTTCATGGAGTAAAGTACAGTGAACTTTTGGAAATAAGGGTTCTCCTTAATGAGCTGGAAAATGACTTGATGCCTCATTTAAATAAGGAAGAGGTTATTTTATTTCCCTATATCCGTCAAATGTTAGGGGACTCCTCACTACTAACCTTGCCGATTGACAGTGTTCGTAGTCCTATTGAGGTAATGCTTCATGAACATGACAGTGCTGGCGATATTTTAAAGAGTATAAGGGCATTAACAAACAACTACCGATTGCCTGAGGATGCTTGTACCACTTATAGGGCATTTTATAGACTACTTGAAGAGTTTGAAAGTGATTTGTTCAAGCATATCCATTTAGAAAACAATATCCTTTTTCCAAAGGCCATTGAGCTCGAAAACGCTTAAAAATTGATCTGAATAATGATAGGAGATGATTTATCGCTTATCTAAAAAAAAGAAGAATACTGAACCGATACAAGATAAAATTATACTAAAATGAAAAATTCGATAATTAAAATTTCAATAGTTTTTTTTACTGCATTTGCATTTGCTTGCGGTGGTGGTGAGAAAACAAAATTACCACCTGCAAAACACGCCTCAGAATCCGCCACATTAGCCAGTCCTGAGGATGCAATGAAGAACTGGAAAGAGAATAGGGGAATCGGCCCTGTTAGCTCAATTACGCTGGCAGAAGTTGATCAAGAAATGGTTGCAGGTGGTAAGATAATATTTGAAGAAAAATGCACGGCATGTCATAAACCGGATAAGAAGTTTATTGGGCCTGCACCTAAAGGGATTTTGGAAAGAAGAACGCCAGAATGGATTATGAATATGATTCTTAATCCTGAAGAGATGACAACCAAAGATGCAATAGCTAAACAGCTATTGATTGAAGCCAATGGTTCTCCTATGGCCAATCAAAACCTATCTGAAGAAGAGGCAAGAAAGGTACTGGAGTATTTCAGGACTTTATAAATGTATATCAAAACCATATATAAAATGAAAAACCAAATCTTATATCCTATTGGACTTTGTTTGCTTGCGGCACTAATGTTTATGTGCTCCTCTAAGCAAGGTCAGCCTGCCGAAGAAACAGCAGTAGAAACAACCAGTCACCCATTGGGCCAGGCTTCTGTGGTGGATAACGTATCCGAAAAGAATATTTTGCAGGTTGCAGCAGGCTCCGAAGCACACACAACCCTGGTGGCTGCTGTACAAGCTGCACAAATAGAGCATGTGCTGGTGAATGCTGGCCCATTAACGGTTTTTGCTCCATCAAATGACGCATTTAATGCACTACCTGAAGGAACTGTTGACAATCTATTAAAGCAGGAAAACAAATCTCAGTTAGCCACCATATTAACTCGCCATGCAGCACCTGGTAAATACGACATAGAGGCTCTAAACAGGGAGGCCACTAAAGGAAGAAAACTATACATGGCTACTGGTGATTATCTGGAAGTGGTGGTAGATGGTGATAAAATAACGGTTGGAGGAGCAGAAATTGTGGCTACTATCCCCGCATCTAATGGAGTTATTCATGTTGTTAACAAGGTGATATTACCTAACTAATTAATCAATCAATAAACCTAACATAAAATGAAAAAACTAATTAAAATACATAGTTTGCTGATGGCAGGATTGGTATTTATTGCCTTTTCGTGTAATCAAGGAGGTGGCAATGGCTCCTCTAATGGAGCATTAAGCAGCAACATAGCTGAAAAAGTTTACGTAGCCCCGGGAGAACGGGATGAGCAATATGCCTTTTTATCAGGGGGTTACAGTGGTAACTTAACTGTTTACGGTTTGCCATCTGGTAGATTGTTTAAAGAAATACCTGTTTTTTCCCAATTTCCAACTTCAGGTTATGGTTATTCTGAAGAAACCAAACCTATGCTAAATACTTCATTTGGTTTCATCCCCTGGGATGATTTGCACCACCCGGACATATCGCAAACCAATGGAGAATTAGACGGAAGATGGATTTTTGCTAATGGTAATAATACACCACGAATAGCAAGAATCAGTTTAACCACATTTGAGACTGAGGAGATTATTGAGGTGCCGAATAGCGCTGGAAATCACAGTTCATCATTTATTACTGAGAACACTGAATATGTTGTGGCAGGAACACGATTTGCTGTACCCGTACCACAAAGGGACATGCCAATAAAGGAGTATAAAAGCAATTTCAAAGGGGCATTAACATTTATAGCTGTAGAACCTGAGCATGGCCATATGGACATCAAATTTCAACTGCTCATGCCTGGTTTTAACTATGATTTGTCGCACCCAGGTAGAGGCAAATCTCATGGTTGGTTCTTCTTTTCAACTTATAATACAGAAGAAGCTAACACATTGCTAGAAGTAAATGCTTCACAAAACGACAAGGATTTTATAGCCGCTGTAAATTGGAAGAAAATAGAAGAGTATGTGAATAATGGCGGAGGTAAAAAAATGCCTACTAACTATGCACACAATGTTTATGATGAGTCAACGCATACGGCAACTTCAACAATGAAGAAGGAAGTATTAACTGTTGACCCTTCTGAAATTCCGGGAGCTATCTACTTCTTGCCTACACCAAAATCACCACACGGATGTGATGTTGATCCATCTGGTCAGTTCATTATTGGTGCTGGTAAATTATCAGCCGATATCACCGTTCACTCATTTGACAAAATGTTGGCAGCCATTGAAGCTGAAAACTTTGATGGTGATGCTTATGGTATTCCAATTTTGAAATATGAGGATGTTGTAGCCGGAACTGTACAAAGTGGTGGTTTAGGGCCATTGCATACTGAATTTGATGGCAAAGGTAATGCCTATACTACTTTCTTTATTTCTTCTGAAGTGGTAAAATGGAAATTGGAAACCTGGGAAGTTGTGGATAGACAGCCTACTTTCTACTCTGTAGGCCACCTGATGATTCCTGGTGGAAACTCAAGAAAACCTCATGGTAAATACTTGGTAGCCATGAATAAGATCACAAAAGACCGTTATCTGCCTACTGGCCCAGAAATGGAACATTCCGCACAGATCTATGATATCTCAGGTGAGAAAATGCAATTGCTGTATGATTTTCCTACCCATGGTGAGCCACATTATGCAGCCGGATGCGATGCGGAGCTGATAGTAAATAACTCCAAGAAAATTTACAGATTGGATGAAAACAAACACCCATACAGTATAAAAAGCCCGGCTGAAGCCAAAGTAGAAAGAGACGGCAATGAGGTGCATATTTACATGTCTACCATCCGAAGTCACTTTACTCCTGATAACATTGAAGGTATCAAAGTAGGCGATAAGGTGTACTTCCATATTACCAATCATGAACAAGACTTTGATGTACCACACGGATTCTCCATGATCGGACAGGGAACCTCAGAAATTTTGGTAATGCCTGGCCAAACAAAAACCTCTCTTTGGGAACCTAAGAAGGTGGGTGTATGGCCATTCTACTGCACAGATTTCTGCTCTGCACTGCACCAGGAAATGCAAGGGTATGTTCGCGTGTCTCCGGCAAACTCCAGTATACAGTTGAGCTGGTCTTTAGATGAGTAATACCTAATAGGAAATAGGAGTAGGTCGATTAAGCCTGCTCTTATTTCCATCTAATATATTTTTAAATTCCAAAATACTATCAAAATGAAAAAGGCAAGTATATTGATGATTATCGGTAGTGCCTTGTTGTTAGGGCTGTTCGTCTTTCCTCTCTGGAATATAAGGCTAGGCGCCCCACAGTATCCAGAGCCTCTTGGTATTGATATTCATATCAACGGGCTTCAAGGAGAAAGTGAATTCGACATCCAAAACATCGATGGATTGAATCATTACATTGGAATGAAAACTCTGCCAAAACCGGCAGACATGTGGGAGTTCTCTGTATTTCCTAAGGTGGTTTTGTCAATGGCAGCTATTGGCATTCTTATTGGCATTTTAGGCTTTATAGGCAAAATATCATCCACCTGGTTCTTAATTTGGTTCATTGTAATGGGTATTTTAGGAACATTAGGTATTTATGATTTTAACCTATGGCTGGTTGAATACGGAACTGATCTCGATCCAAATGCTATTTTGAAATTAGTAAACCCTGACGGAACTCCAATGAAATACAACCCCCCACTGATTGGTCATAAAAAACTACTCAATTTTGATGCATTCTCCTATCCAAGGCTGGGTGGCATTTTGCTTGGAATCGGTATGTTGTTTTCTTTAATTGGATACTTTCTGGGCAGAAAAACTACTGCTAATTTAAATTAAACAGCTATGAGACTAATACTATATAGTACTTCATTCTTTGCCCTTCTTATAAGTGCATGCAATAATGGGCCACAACCCATAACCTACAGTCAGGATGCCTGTGATTTCTGCCGAATGACAATTGTTGACAAGCAACACGCTGCTCAAATTGTGACTGTGAAAGGTAGAAACTATAAGTACGATGCTATTGAATGTATGGTGAATGACCTTAAAGAATGGGATCGTCCGGAAGCAGACCTAATTTTAGTAGCTGATTATACTAACCCAGGCGAACTGATTGAAGCAGAAAATGCCAACTACCTGATCAGTAATGAAATACCTAGCCCAATGGGTGCGTTTCTTTCTGCTTTTTCAGATAATAATGAATTAGTTCTAACACAGGAAGGATCAGGTGGTGATACTTTTAATTGGCAGGAGCTAAAGCAAAAATTTAGTCAACAACATCGTCATTAATAAATGGCTTTAAAGCTGATGCGTGTAAAACAGAATATGTTAACTAATCAATTCGGTAAAAAGTGTTTTAGTCTTTTTATCATCAGTCTACTTAGTGTTTGCTTTGTGTATGCATCAACAATTACGGTCTGTGAAAGCTGCGAAGTATCTACTGTAACAAGAGCTGTACACATGGCCCAGCCACATGACACGGTTAGGGTAAAGTCTGGTGAGTATGAAACCATTAACCTTGAGATTACGAAACCGATTACCTTGCTAGGTGAACCAGGTGCCACGCTCAATGGTGGAGCTAATAATTATGTACTCAAACTTCTGTCAGATAGCATCACTGTTTCCGGCTTTTCTATACTTAATTCTGGCCGCAGTTACACCAAGGACTATGCGGCTATTTATGTTTACAGAGCATCTTATGTAAAGATTATTAATAATAAAATTTCCAAAGCCTTTTTCGGGATATTGATTGAAAAATCAAGTAAGGGAGTTGTTTCCGGCAATGAAGTGATAGGTACAGCCAAGAAAGAATCACAGTCCGGTAATGGCATCCATTTGTGGCATTGTGACGGCATGAGTATTACAGAAAATGTAGTAACTGGAATGAGGGATGGGATCTATTTGGAGTTTGTAGATAATAGTCAGGTAAATAATAACTACACGCATCATAACGTACGCTACGGCCTACACTTCATGTTCTCAAACCATGATTCCTATACAGATAATAAGTTTGAGCAAAATGGAGCCGGTGTGGCGGTCATGTTCTCAAAATGGATTGTGATGAAACGCAATCATTTTTACAAAAATTGGGGCACCGCCTCTTATGGCTTGCTGCTCAAAGAAATATACGATGGAGAGGTAGAAGGAAATAAATTTGAAGAAAATACTATTGGAATTTACATAGATGGGTCAACAAGAATGACTTTTTCCAGAAATACGCTACGGCAAAATGGATGGGCTATAAAAGTTTCCGGAGGTTGTTATACAAATGAATTCAAAGAGAACAATTTTATAGGCAATTCCTTTGACCTGTCTTATAATTCCCAGCTTAACGACAACACGTTTAACAATAACTTTTGGAGTGATTATACCGGATACGACCTTGACAAAGATGGCAAAGGAGATGTGCCTTACCGGCCAGTTAAATTGTTCTCCTATATTGTAAATCAAACACCCGAAACTATTATTTTGCTTCGCAGCCTTTTCGTAGACATCATAAATTTCTCTGAGAAAGTATCACCTGTTTTTACACCCGACAAACTAGTAGATGCAACACCTTCAATCCGTACTTTTCAATGATAGCAGTAAAAAACCTTAGAAAATCTTTTGGTAACCTAACCGTTTTAGATGACCTTACCTTTAATTTAGACAAGGGGGGGATCTATGCCATACTAGGCCCAAATGGTTCTGGGAAAACCACCTTTCTGAAAACTATTCTTGGAATGGTTTTGCCAGATAAAGGAACAGTTTTTTTCGATCAAGTGGATATATCCACATCACATGATTACCGAAAAAAATTAGGGTATCTACCTCAGATAGCACGGTTTCCTGATAATATCACGGTGAGTGAATTAATTTACATGATCATTGACATCCGCCAGGTGCCTGCACAGCCAGAGCCTTTGGTTGAATTATTTGGTTTAAAACCCTTTTTAGATAAAAAACTCGGTAACCTATCAGGCGGAACGAGGCAAAAGGTAAATATTGTACTCACATTTATGTTCGATACTTCTGTATTGATACTTGATGAACCTACTGCTGGTTTAGATCCTGTATCGTTGATAAAACTGAAGGAGTTGATTGCCAATGCCAAACAGCAAGGAAAAATCATACTCATTACATCACACATTATGAACCTGGTGGAAGAATTGGCAGATCAGATTATTTTCCTGCTTGAAGGTGAGATCCATTTTCATGGCTCTCTTAATGAGTTGAAGGAAAAAACAAAAGAGAGAGATTTGGAACACGCTATTGCATCACTACTACAGTCATGATAAAAATCTTAAAATACAGCTTTTCGGACCTGATGCGTAGCAAATGGAGCTACATTTATCTGGCCTTTTACCTTATACTAGGGTTTGTACTACTATTTCTCAACAATGACATTTCCAAGGCTATAATCACCCTGATGAACCTTATAGTGGTGCTCACCCCGCTTATAGGAACCATATTTGGTATCATGTACTTTTATAACTCCCGGGAGTTTACAGAACTACTACTTGCCCAACCTGTTAGCCGTTCAAAAATCTTCTTTGGTCAATACCTGGGTATTGCACTTTCATTAAGCCTCAGTTTGGTCATAGGCCTGGGTATACCGTTTTTAGTTTATGGTTTATTTCAATCAGCAGAAATTTTTAACTTTATCATGCTTCTCGTCTCTGGAGCCTTTTTAACCTTTATTTTTGTTGCACTTTCTGTTCTTATTGGCCTATATAATTCAAACAAAATAAAGGGGTTTGGTTATGCGATACTCATGTGGCTCTTTTTAGCGGTTATCTACGATGGTGCTCTCTTAATTGCTATGGTCATGTTCCGTGATTACCCCTTAGATAATCTGGCCCTTGCAGCCAGTTTCTTTAATCCAATCGATTTGTCTAGAATCATGATTTTATTAAAACTGGATATTTCTGCGCTTTTGGGATATACAGGTGCTTTGTTTCAGAAATTTTTTGGCACTAGCACTGGTTTTGTAATTTCCATGTTAATTCTGCTGCTTTGGGTAGGAGTTCCTGTGATAATGATGATTCAAAAATCTAAACGAAAGGATTTTTAAGTGAAGACCTGGTCAAAAATTGCGTTGATCTACCTTGTTTTGGTAGGCGTTATCGGGTTACTGTTAAGATATTCATTTCTGGGTGCCACTGGATTTATCTTCCAATATTTAAAGCACGCTCATTCGCATGTCGCTTTTTTAGGCTGGGTGTTTAATGCTCTTTTTGTTCTCATCATCCATAATTCTATATCAAACTCAACGTCCATAAAATGGCAATTCTACCTTTTTCAAATATCCATTGTAGGAATGATGATATCATTCCCTTTACAAGGATATGGAGCTATGTCCATCGCTTTTAGTACAACTCATATTTTTATATCTGTTTGGTTTTACTTTTCTGTTATTAATAGGTTAAATGATTCCGACCGTGGAATGAGGTGGGTTAAAATCGGAGGCTTTTATATGCTTATTTCTAACATAGGGCCACTTATGCTAGCTCCAATCATGATACTGGATTTGAGAGATAGTTTTTTGTACCAATATTCATTGCAGCATTACCTGCATTTTCAATACAACGGTTGGTTTATAACAACCATCATAGGTTTACTCGTTAAGTACTTCAATCCAAAGTTGAATGAAAGACCACTGCTTTTATTATTGGCATGGTCAACCATTCCTTTATTGTTTCTTTCCGTTGAGCTCATTGAATCAAACTTGATTTATCGGCTTATTGGTGGGGCAGCAGCAATAGCTCAGGTTATAGGTTCTGTGTGGTTGGCAAAAGCTTTATCAAAAGCACTTTCTCATGAAAGTGCGTTCATGAGGTCGGCAATTGTAACAGGGCTTGTTTTCTTCATCATAAAGTGTCTCGCACAATTGACAGTCGTATTTCCGGCTTTATCTGCAGATTTTATTCAGTCTCATAATGCTGTTATTGGTTACTTGCATCTGATATTTTTAGGAGTTATTACCAACCTGTTAATCATACTTTTTTTTAAAGCGTCTTTTATAAATAAGAGTGCACTTTCCAAAGTTGGTTTCTGGCTATTTAATCTTGGTTCGATTACTATGATTTTGATTTTAATCTTTAGCCCATTGCGTATAGTTCAGCCCTATTTTCTGAACCTGTTTCTCAGTGCTTGTCTAATTGTTTTAGGAATGATTACCCTGTCAGTGAGAAGGCTGGTTTCTTGGTAGGGCTTCTAATAAGAAAGTGCTACTCCGCATACCCCTCATTATTAAAATCAGGAAACTGCTTCTTAAGATTACTGTCATTATGTTTTTTAGGGTTGTCCCAGTCTGCAGGCAATTCTAAAAGGATCAATTTTTTGTCGTTAAGTGCCGCTTTCAACTTATCAATATCTGCGTTCAGCTCCGAGTTTCTTCTTACTGATTTTAAAGCATATTTTCTGGCGAAAGCATCACCATCACTTTGAAGTTGGTTTCTCAAATCTATATTGATCTTCAAACGGTCTAGGAGCGCATCTTTCGATCTTCCTATCACTTCGGTAGCCTCCAATGTACCTAGTGTAAGTACCGCAGTTCCTCCAATACCAGATACATAGTTTTTAGCATCACTTTCTTCCATAAACACAGGCGTTACCCCTGTAACGGCACCAAGTGATGCATTGAGTATAGAACGGTGCTTCTTACCCTTCTTAGCTTGTTTTAGCTGCTTGTTCAATGTTTTTTGATGGGCATCAAGTTGGTTGATAAGATCCATAGTGGCCAGCAATATGGTTCTATATTTATTGTATAATCGAAGGTCTTTCTTTACAATATTTTCTGCATCAGTCACGGCAATGGTAAATGTCTTGTCGCTTTTCTTTCCGCTGATGTCAATAGCGTAAAAAGTGATTTCCAGTGAGTCAACGCCACCGGGCTCCTGAATAATTTCATAACCAGGCATCCACTTAAATTCCCATTGTGTATTGGTGTATTTCGTGAGGGCTTCTTTAGGAATATCAAATGAGTTGGTGACAAAACCTACATCTGAAAGGTCATCATCGCCATTTGGGTCAGTGACATATAGGTTTAGGTTGACTACCTCATCTTCTTTTACTGATATTATTGAATCTGATGGCACTACCTGCACATCTGGCGGCAGGTCTATTTCGGTGGCTTTAATGATAATGGTACCGCTTGTTTCCTCTTTGTTAGGTTGATCCTGAACAGTGAAATTTATAGTGATAGGTTCAGATTTCAGCGATCTGAACTGCCCCCTTGAAGGCCTCCAGGAAAGCACGCCTAGTTCAGAAAGTTGCGCCCCTTGAGGTAGTTCTTCGGGAACTGCATTGAATACTATAGGATCCCCATCAGGGTCTTTTACCTGCTTGTTTTTATTGAGATAATAGTCATTGTCATGGTATTGCTCTACATAAAATATAGGAAGTTCACCAACCATTGGTGGGCGGTTCTTATGTGTTACAAAGAATTGTAATTCTTTCGAAATTTTAATCTGTTGTGAACTGGCTTCGATAATAAAACTGACTGGCTTTGACTCATCTATTCTATCCACCAGGTCATAGTCAGGTATCCATTGAAAATTACCCAATGAATCAAATGATAGCTGCACCTTGTCAGGGGCAATGATATTATACCGAAACTGAAGTGTATCCTTATTAATGACCTGAAATTGATAATCAATAGTATCACCCTCCTGCACATTGTACCAAGATGAAATCTGAGGCGTATTGATCACATAGTCCTGGCTATACACGCCTGTAAACAAAAAACAGAGTATAATTATTCCGTGAAATCTCATAATTGCGAATATAATTGATTTAAATCAGTTTATTCCCTAATTTGAATCAGTAGAGGCGGATTCCATACCTTCTATTTTCGCCAAAGATTTAATTATCAATGAACAACACGTAACTTATGGAACTAGAAAAATTTAGTTATGATAACAAGATTGTAAAATACTTTGTCATAGCCACTGTCATTTTTGGTGTGGTAGGAATGCTGGTAGGATTGACCGCAGCTATTCAGCTGTTTTATCCTGTTTTTAATTTCGACCTCCCGTACACCACCTTCGGACGTATTCGTCCGCTGCATACCAATGCCATCATTTTTGCATTTGTTGGTAACGCCATGTTTGCAGGTGTTTACTACTCGATGCAGAGACTTTTGAAAACCAGGATGTTTAGCGATGCACTCAGCTGGATAAACTTCTGGGGATGGCAACTGATCATTTTGGCAGCAGCCATATCGTTGCCGCTTGGTATGACCACATCTAAAGAGTATGCAGAGTTAGAATGGCCTATCGATATAGCCATTGCCCTTATTTGGGTGGTGTTTGGCATCAATATGATAGGAACCATTATTAAGCGCAGGGAGAAGCACATGTATGTGGCGATTTGGTTTTATATAGCCACGTTTGTTACAGTTGCCGTTTTACACATTGTTAATTCATTTGAGATACCGGTAAGCTTTATGAAAAGTTATAGCTGGTATGCAGGTGTTCAGGATGCACTCGTTCAGTGGTGGTATGGGCACAATGCAGTAGCGTTCTTTTTAACTACTCCATTTCTAGGTTTGATGTACTACTTCCTACCTAAGGCAGCAAACAGACCTGTTTACTCTTACAAACTATCTATCATACACTTTTGGTCGCTCATCTTTATTTACATATGGGCAGGCCCACACCACCTATTATACACTTCATTACCAGATTGGGCACAATCTTTAGGTGTTGTTTTCTCCATTATGCTGATAGCACCAAGTTGGGGAGGTATGCTCAACGGCCTGTTGACGTTGAGAGGTGCCTGGGACCGAGTGCGTGAAGACCCTATTCTTAAATTTATGGTGGTGGCAGTTACCGCATACGGTATGGCTACTTTTGAAGGACCAATGCTTTCACTTAAAAATGTGAATGCTATTGCTCACTTTACTGATTGGATAGTTGCCCACGTACATATTGGGGGCTTAGGATGGAATGGCTTCCTGATCTTTGGGATGCTGTATTGGATGATACCAAGAATGTGGGGCACAAAATTGTACTCTGTAAAACTTGCTAACAACCACTTTTGGATAGGTACTTTAGGTATTATTTTCTATGCACTACCATTATATGTGGCAGGTATCACACAAAGTTTAATGTGGAAAGAGTTTAACGCTGAAGGATTCCTTGAGTATAAAAACTTCCTTGAAACTGTAGTGCAGATTTTACCAATGTATATGCTTAGAGCAATTGGGGGCACCCTTTATTTAACAGGTGTGTTTATCATGATCTACAATTTGATGAAAACTGCTGGCCAGGGCTCATTTATTGCGAATGAAGAAACCGAAGCTGCTCCTTTAGTTAAAGAAGTTAAGCATGTAGGTGGCCACTGGCATAGCGTTTTGGAAAGAAAACCAATTTTGTTTACCGTGCTAACAGTAATTGCCATCGTTATTGGTGGTGTTATTGAAATGGTGCCTACTTTCTTAATTAAAAGTAATGTACCAACAATAGAAAGTGTTAAACCTTATACACCGCTTGAGCTTCATGGACGTGATCTGTACATCCGCGAAGGTTGTGTCAGCTGTCACTCGCAAATGGTTAGGCCATTTAGGTCTGAAACTGAGCGTTATGGTGAGTATTCAAAGGCGGGAGAGTTTGTATATGACCATCCATTCTTATGGGGCTCAAAACGTACCGGGCCAGATTTGCACAGAGTAGGGGCCAAATATCCTGATAGCTGGCACTATTATCATATGCTTGATCCATCGTCTGTGTCTGCGGGTTCTATCATGCCAGCTTATCCATGGTTGTTTGAAAGCACAATAGATAAGTCTCAAACAGCGGCAATGATAAATGCATTGCGAACCGTTGGAGTGCCTTATGAAGAGGGATATGACCAGACTGCCAATGATGATTTGGATAAGCAAGCTAAAGAAATAGCAGCACGGCTTAAAGCTGAAGATAACATTGAAGTTGTACCAGAAACTGAGATAGTAGCACTTATTGCCTATCTACAGCGGTTAGGAACAGATATTAAAGTAAAGCCAGAACAAACAACTCAAAACAAGTAAGACCATGTTTAAATATTATTTCGAACAAGTACACAACGTGGAAATTTGGCCAATAATCTCACTGTCTATCTTTATTATATTCTTCATTGGCCTTTTGATTTGGGTTTATACTGCAGATAAATCTTATATAAATAAGATGAAAAACCTGCCGATGGACGAAGTGAATAATACGAGTATTAAACAAACGGAATCATGAAAAACATTTTATATAAAATTTCAGCATTAGCGTTTTCATTTTTGATTTTAGGCAGCTCAACTGCCAGTGCACAAGCTGCCGCAGATTCAGGGATGAGTCCTGCAACTACACTTTACATTTTGGCGGGATTTGTTGCCTTCACAGCCATACTAGTACTTTATGTTTCTGTGGTTATACTTAGGTTGTTAAGGTTTATCGTGAGAGAGGAAGCAGCAAAACAGGCCGGGCTTGCGGGAGAGCCTGTAGTTGAAGAAGAAAGCTGGTGGTCAAAATTTGTTGACAAGGCCAACGATGTTGTTCCTATTGAAGAGGAAGAAACCATTATGCTTGATCATAATTATGATGGAATCCGGGAGTTAGACAACCATTTGCCACCATGGTGGAAATGGACGTTTTATTTGTCAATAGTTTTTGCGGTGGTTTATATGGTTTCTTATCATGTAATAGGTAATATGCCTTTACAAATTGATGAGTATAATAAGGAAGTCGCTATTGCTCAGGAGGCTGCACTTCAACGTGCAGCAAACGCCCCTTTGGCAAATATAGATGAGTCAAATGTTGAGATGGCCACTGATCCTGCTGATTTAGCCAAAGGCAAGCAAGTGTTTATGAATAGTTGTGCGCAGTGCCATAAAGAGCAAGGCGAAGGAGGTATAGGGCCTAATTTAACTGATGATTATTGGCTGCATGGTGGTAGCATTAGTGAAGTATTTGTCACTATTAAGAATGGCGTGCCAGAGAAAGGAATGATTTCATGGGAGCCTGTGTTATCACCAACACAAATGCAAAATGTTGCCTCTTATATTATGACTTTGAGAGGAACGAATCCGCCTAATGCCAAGGCACCGCAGGGAGAGTTGTATACTCCTGAATCTGAGAATGTTGAGGAGGAAGAACAACCTGCTGATTCATTGCAACTCTCTCAAGTCAATTAATTTGAGGTAGCAGGAGGAGATGATGGAAGAGAACTTATATGAGTATGATGAGCAGTTCAGGGATGGAATTGCTACAGTTGATGAGGAAGGCAAGCGGGTATGGGTTTATCCCAAAAAACCGAAGGGATATTTTCATAACCTTAGAAAAGTTGTCTCTGCTGTTCTGCTCATACTTTTGTTTGCGGGTCCTTTCATTACTATTAGTGGAAGGCCGCTTTTGTTGCTTAATATTTTTGAAAGGAAATTTGTAATTTTTGGACAGGCATTCTGGCCACAGGATTTCTTCTTGCTTGCACTGCTGCTTATTACATTCTTTGTATTTGTCATTCTCTTTACTGTTGTATTTGGTAGGCTTTGGTGCGGATGGGCTTGCCCACAGACGCTGTTTATGGAAATGGTTTTCAGGAAGATAGAGTATTGGCTTGAAGGTGATGCCAACCAACAGAGAAAACTAAACCAGCGCAACTGGGACTTTGATAAGATTTGGCGCAAAGGGCTTAAGCACGCTATTTTTATGCTTGTTTCAATTATTATAGCCCATACTGTCATGGCTTACCTTATTGGTTATAAAGAAGTAATTAATATCGTTAGCCAGCCGCCTACAGCGCACCTTTCCGGGTTTATCGGACTTACCTTTTTCACATTCATCTTTTATGGTGTTTTCTCCTATCTGAGAGAGCAGGCGTGTATCGCTATTTGCCCATATGGTCGCTTGCAGGGAGTTTTATTGGATAAAAAGTCAATTGCTGTAATGTATGACTGGTTAAGAGGAGAACCAAGGGGTAAGATCAAGAAGAATTCCGATGAACAGCCAAAAGGAGACTGCATTGATTGCAAACTCTGCGTTCATGTTTGTCCTACAGGAATAGACATTAGGAACGGTACACAGCTAGAGTGTGTTAATTGTACGGCCTGTATAGATGCCTGTGATGAAGTGATGGTGAAAATTAATAAACCCAAAGGCCTTATACGCTATGCTTCTTACGATTCCATTAAGGAGGGGGTAAAAGGACTTTTTAATAATAGGGTGAAGGCTTATTCTGTGGTTTTATTATTACTGATATCGGTTCTAATTACAGCCTTGGCTACAAGGTCAGAGATTGATGTTACCATTTTAAAGGTGCCAGGGCAGCTTTACCAAAAAACGGATGACGGACAAATTACTAACTTGTATAACGTCCAGTTTATTAATAAAACCTTTGAGCCTACTGAAGTGAGCCTAAGGGTTTTGGGTCTTGATCATGCGGAAATATCCAAAGTTGGTGGCGGCAATCTTAAAATTGAAGCTAATAGTCTGGCAGAAGGTGTTTATTTTATTAAAATCCCATCGGAGAATTTAAAGTCTGCTAAGACAAGTGTGACCGTTGGAGTCTTTAATGGGGAGGAGCTGGTTGATGAAATTGATACTAAATTTCTTGGGCCGGTTTCAATAAGCAATTGAAAATTAACAATTAAATATATGAACTGGGGACATAAAATAGTATTGACTTTTGTGGTGTTTGCTGCTATTATCATTTCTATGGTTGTAATAAGTATGCGGCAGGATGTGAGCTTGGTAGCACCTGATTATTATAAACAGGAAATTGCATATACAGAGCAAATGGACAAGCTTGCAAATGCCAACAGCCTTGGAGATAATGCCCCTCAAATTAAATATGATCATTCTAAAAGACAATTTGTAATTACTTCTAAAGAGTTTTTAAAGGGTGAGTTACACTTTTATAGGCCTTCTGATGCCTCTAAAGATATTAAATTGAGCCTTTTAATGGAGGGACAACCAAAGACTGTAGACGCATCTAACATGATCTCAGGGTTTTGGAAAGTCAAGTTGAACTGGGAGAAGGATGGTAAATCATATTTCACTGAAAAGAATATAGTTATCTGATATGTGGGCTACACTAATATTAGGCGCTTCAATTGGGTTTTTAGGAAGCTTTCACTGTGTCGCAATGTGCGGGCCAATAGCAGCGTATATTCATAATAGTGCTTCCCTTAAATCTAGTGTTGTTTTATATAATTCAGGAAGGGTACTTACCTATATAATATTAGGTGTTTTACTTGCCTTGGTTGGAAATGGCTTTGAGGTTTTTGGCATGCAGCGCTGGCTTTCAATTGTAGCCGGAGCATTTGTTCTTATTGTGATTTTATTTCCAGTTGTTCAAAAAAAATACTCATATCTCGCTAGTTCTTTCACACCGCTAAATAAGCTAAAGCAACAGTTATCCAAAGCCACAAAAGAGGGTAGGAAGTTACCATACCTTTTTATTGGTATGCTCAACGGACTTTTACCTTGCGGTGTTGTTTACTTAGCGCTTGCTACTTCACTGTCTACAGCAAATACCAGCTCAGCCGCCATGTTAATGCTTGGCTTCGGTTTTGGCACTTGGCCTTTGATGTTGATGGTTGGTTTTAGTATGAAGTTTTTTGGTAAGTCAGGCCGGTTAAGGCTTAATTATGTATTACCGGCATTGTCAGTGTTAATTGGTGTTTTGCTGATAATGAGAGGGCTTGCACTTGACATTCCTTATGTAAGTCCGATGCTTTCAAAAATAGGGCCCGATTACGGTTTTGCAAGTTGTGCTAAGCCTTAGAATTTAATTTTCAAAAACAATATAGATCATTTTGATCATGGATAATTTAAAAATAGTAAGTGCTGCTGAAGCAGTAGCAAATATAAAGTCTGGTGATAGGGTTTTTATGCAAGGTGCGGCTATGACACCAACAGTATTAATTGATGCCATGTGTGATAGGCATGATGAGCTGTCGGATGTTGAAATTATGCACATGCATACTGAAGGAGTAGCTAAATATGCTGAAGAACCATGTTCCAACGCATTTAATATTAATAGCTGTTTTGTTGGAGCCAATGTTAGAAATGCCGTGAATAATGGGAATGGAAACTACATTCCCATTTTCCTAAGTGAAATACACTGGTTGTTCAGGAGAAATATTTTACCACTTGATGTGGCCCTGATTCAAGTGTCTCCACCTGATAAACATGGATTTTGTTCTCTGGGAACATCTATTGATGTGACTATCCCGGCAATAGAAACTGCTAAAATTGTTATTGCCCAAATTAACCCGCACGTGCCACGAACACATGGTGATGGCATAATTCATATCGGAAAAATCAATTTTGCTATTGAAGTTGATTTGCCTATATATCAATCAATATATAAAGAACCAAGCGACATAGAAAGAAGCATTGGAAAGCATGTGGCGTCACTCGTAGAAGACGGAGCTACCTTGCAAATGGGAATAGGAGGGATACCCAATGTGGTCTTGGCCAATTTGATGGATAGAAAGGGACTGGGAATACATACAGAGATGTTTTCTGATGGTATACTTCCTCTTGTGGAGGCTGGGGTTATAACCGGGGAATATAAAAAAGTAAAACCAGGTAAAATTGTAAGCTGTTTTGCTGTAGGCTCTCAAAAATTATATGATTTTCTTGATGATAACCCAGGAATAGATTTTAAAGAGGCTGCTTATACTAATGACACGGCAATAATTAGAAAAAACCCAAAAGTGACTGCCATTAATAGTGCTATTGAAATAGATTTGACAGGTCAGGTTTGTGCTGATACCATTGGTAAATATCAATTTTCAGGAGTTGGCGGGCAAATGGATTTTATCAGAGGTGCTTCTTTGTCAGAAGGTGGCAAAGCAATTATAGCTATGCCATCAGTAACAAAAAATGGTATGTCCAAAATAGTTCCTTTTTTGAAGGAAGGAGCTGGAATAACAACTACCCGTGCGCACGTTCATTACATTGCCACAGAATACGGAGTAGTAGACCTTTATGGGAAAAATCTAAAACAACGGGCAAAATTATTGACTTCAATTGCGCACCCTGACCACCGCGAGAGTCTCGAAAGGGAAGTTTTTGAGCATTTTCATAGTTAACTCAAACGATTAAATAGATAACCGAAGGGCTTAAAAATTTTTAAGCCCTTTTTTTATTAAAAAACATAGCTTATGCTTTTTATCATGCTTTAAGAAAAGTCATGTTTAAACCTGATGACGGTCATTATTTACTTATCAATTGAAGCCTAACATTGTATAACAAAAAAGGAAAAAACAATGAAAAAGCTCTTATTAATAATATTCATAGTGGGTGCCATAGCACCAAGAATAGTAGCTCAAAAATATACACTCTCAGCAACTGAGTCGAAACTTGAAGTACTAGGAACTTCATCTTTGCATGATTGGGAGGAGGTAGCCACAGAGATGAGTGGCAGTGCAATTATCAATTTGGACAATGGTCAGCCAGACATTGAGTCATTAAAATTTAACGTACCTGTAAAAGCCCTTAAAAGCGATCATGGTGGCATGGATAAAAACACCTATGAAGCCCTCAAAAGCAACAAACATCCAAATATTTATTATGAACTAAAAGAGGTGAAGTCTATCGAGAAAAATGGTCAGGATTACAGTCTTAAAACCTCTGGCAATCTCACCATAGCTGGGGAGACTAAAAATATTGATATGACAGTTACTTCCAAGTCCGTTGGCAATACAATCAGTTTTTCTGGAAAAGTAAACATCAAGATGACTGATTTTAAAGTGGATCCACCAACGGCCTTATTAGGAACAGTCAAAACCGGTGATGAAATCACCATCCAATTCAATGTAAAGTATAACAGATAATCAAAACAATTTAAAACTAGAAAAATGAAAACTTCAATCAAAATTTTGCTAATAACCGCACTCATCAGCATTACCGGGATTGGTTTTGCTCAACAAAACAGAGTGTTGCAATTTGATCGGTTAAACGGTCAGGATGGCCTTAACATCTTTGAAACATCAAAAGAAGATACTGTAGCTTTTGAGAAATTGAAAGCAAGACTTGGCGGTGATTTTGCCATGCAATTTCAGGCCATAACACAAGGCAACGACCTTGGAAACCTTGTAAAGCTAGGGGATAATTTTAACCTGCCTACTGCCAATTTAAATATTGATGTTCAATTGGAAGATGGTGTTAAATTGCACTTAAGAACTTACTTGTCTGCAAGGCACCATGAAGAAGCTTGGGTAAAAGGTGGACACATTCAAATGGATAAGTTAGACTTTATCAAACCAGGCTTTTTAGAAGGTTTTATGAAAGTGGCTACCATTAGAATTGGTTTGGATGAATTTAACTACGGTGATGCACACTTCAGAAGAACAGATAATGCAAGGGCAATTTATAACCCTTTTGTAGGTAACTATATCATGGATGCCTTCTCTACAGAGGCTTTTGGTGAACTTACTTTGCAAAAAAATGGACTTCTAGCTGTTGTTGGTGTTACTAATGGTAAGCTTAATCAGAATGTTGTAATCAATGATAACAGTGATAACAAAATGTCTTTCTTTGGTAAGCTAGGTGTTGACAAACAAGTAAATGATGATACCAGAGTAAGATTGACAGGATCTTGGTACGTTAACAAAGGAACTACTACAGGCACATGGCTATATGGTGGTGACAGAGGTGGATCTAGATATTATAGTGTCTTACACGATCAGGTTGATGGAGGCAGCGATTTTGAAGGCAGGGTAAATGCACGATTCACAGAGCTTACCGCTATCCAGTTTAACCCTTTTGTAAAACTTAAAGGCCTTGAATTCTTCGGAATCTATGAAATCGCCTCTGGAGGTGCTGATGGCAACGATGGTTCTTTCACACAGCTAGCTGGTGAGTTGCTTTACAGATTTGGAAGTACAGATCAACTTTATGTAGGTGGAAGATACAATGCCGTTAAGGGAGCGTCTGTTGATGGTGGCCCTGAAGTGGAGGTTAATAGAATAAACTTAGGTGGTGGTTGGTTCCTTACCAAAAATGTAATGATGAAACTTGAGTACGTGAGCCAACAATATGACGGTGACGGATATGCCGGTACTAAATATCAGGGAGCAAGTTTTGAAGGGGTAAATATCGAAGCTACAATAGGTTTCTAGATAACCCAAAATTGAAATGGAAAGGAGAGGTTTTGCCTCTCCTTTTTTTGTTTAGGCATCTTTTAGCATCTGATAAATATCATGTTTTGACCACATTGATCGTCATATTAATTCAGTAGGTAAATTGGGATATTTAACTAGTAAAGAAATAAATCAATGTCAATCATGGGACTTCCAAAACATACCGATAATATATTTAACCTAAGGGTTATAAAAGAGAAAAAGGGCGTTATCAAAAGTATTGAAAAGAAGCCCTGGGAAACTTCTGAGTTTTTGACTGATTTGATCAGCATAAAAAGGGAAAGAAGAACAAATGCTATAATTAACAAAAAGCTCTTCTTTAGCATAGGCCTTTTTTTAAGCATGCTATTTATTACTACTATGTTCGAATGGCGTAGTTATGATAATACATCTACTGTAAACCTTGAGGGCAATATACAGGCCATGGAAGATATAATGGATGTGCCTCTCACAAATCAACCTCCTCCACCTCCACCTGAAAAAGTAATAAAACAAGCCAATATTGTTGAGGTTCAGGATGCAGAAGAGATCAAAGAAGAGATTAAGATAGATTTCGATATGGATATTTCAGAGGATGATGCATTTGCAGCATTAGATGTTGTGGATATAGAAAAGCCAGAGGAAGAAATAGCAGATGAGATATTTACCATTGTAGAAGATAAGCCCACACCTAAGGGAGGCATGTCTGCATTCTTAAGAGGGATTCATGAAAACTTAACCTATCCTCAGGCAGCCCTTAGAGCTAAAGTGCAAGGTAAAGTCTTCATACAATTTGTAATAAATGCTGATGGTCAGTTAACTGATTTTGAAGTACTTAAAGGCATAGGTATGGGCTGTGATGAAGAGGCGCTTAGAGTGCTTAAACAAAGCCCTGCCTGGAACCCTGGAAAACAAAGAGGGGTGCCTGTAAGGGTGAGAATGGTGCTCCCTATTCAGTTTGTCTACCAGGAGCGTTGAGTTGTTTATGTTGGAATCAGAACATCTCCAGCACTTTACAGAGATTAAAGGGTACTTTACAGGAGATGCAAAAATAAAGGCATATTTTGATAATAACTTTTCAAATAATACCGCTCAAGAGATAAAAATGAAACTATCATGCTTTCGTGTTCCTTACTTAGACAACTTAAAAACTGGCATGAACATCCTCGCCAGTTTTATTGCTTCATTAAATCTTGAGCCACTGATGCGGACGGGTAGTCCAGACGCGGTTAATAGAATGACATCATTTGTGATTGAGGAAGATTTAGGGTTTTTAGAATTTGCAACAACTTATTGCAATTGGCACAATCATGAAGGTTTTCCTATCTACAGGGAAGAAGTGCAGCAACTATTAGATAAATTAAATTGTAGTGTCCAACTAAATAATAAAGACTCTTATGAAGTATTTTCAGCTTCACTTAGATCGTTTAGAACAACATATAACCTGGAGGAGCTGAACTTCAAAGAGTTGGATAAGTTCATTTGGTTATTTGCCAAAAAAGTAAAATCAGAAGTATAGTTGACTATAATAGTGTTATGTGAAGGTCAATTTCAACCGTAATAGTATCATGCACTTTAATGAGCCCCATCATGGCAGAAGGCGGGTCAATTCCAAATTCTTTCATTTTAAAATCTGAAATCATTTTCAACTTATAGGAAGACTTAGAAGCTGGTTCAACATCATATTTTAAAAAATACTTATTGGTATGACCAGAAATAGTGACAAGAGCTTCGGCAAGCGCATTAGTGCTATTTTCATTGTTGAAGTTTTCAATAGAAAGAAGCTCAAATTCCATAAAAGGAAACTCTTCTTCTTTTAGGGTCTTCTTCATATCTCTGGTGATGTACTTGCTATTGCAATCAAATTTGCTCACACTCACACTTAAATTGGCGTTTTTAAAATAAACATTGCCATTTTTATGAGAATAGCCAATTGATAACTGGTCTTCGCAGAACCCTTCTTTTAACTCGCAGTCAAATTCATTTACATTAGACACTCCACTAAGTGTAAAGGAACTCGAAGGATCAATTACAAATTTTGAAGTTGATTGAGCTTTTAACAAAGCGGGGATCAACATTAACATTAACAAGGCATTAGATTTCATGAGTCGCCAGTTTAAGCACTCAAAAGTCAGCTATTAATAGATTCTTTGTTATGATGAAGGTCAGGTTTAGTATTGATACTAATCTGTAACCAACTTACCTAGCAAAGTGCCATTGCTGTATTTTAGCCAATTTTTCCATGTTTTTGATGATTATCTTTCCAGACTGTACTTCAATAATACCTTCTTCTTTTAGGTCAGATAATACCCGGATCACTGATTCTGTAGCAGTTCCCACCATGTTGGAGAGATCGTCTCTTGAAACTTTCAGGGGTTGATCTGGAGTATCTGAATTAAACTTCTCGAAAATCTCTATCAGGGCACCAGCCGTTCTTTGACGAACAGAATTATAGGCCAAATCAACCAGCCTCTGTTCTCTTTCTACCACGTTGTTAGAAAGCAGTTTTATAAATTTTTGTGCTATATCCCTGTTGGAGTAAAGCAGTTCGAAAAACTCAATCTTAGGAATTTGAATTATTTCGGAGTCTTCAATGGCCTCAGCAGAGTCCATGTGTTCTGTTTCTTTCAGTAAAGCCTCATAGCCAAAGTAGTCATTGGCCGAATAAATACCAGTTATCAATTCTTTACCATCTTCATTGGTCTTTATTGTTTTTACCTTACCATGAGAGATCATGTAGAAGTGATTGGGATAGTCGCCCTCTCTGAAAATTTCATTTTTTTTCTTATAAAGCCGCGGTCTGAGGGTTGAGGTGAAAGATTCCAGGTTATGTACTGACTTAACATCAGAGATGAAGCTTTTCAGGCCCTTTGTATCGGGTTTGTAATCTTTATTTATGGCCTCATATTTCTTTAGCCGCGACTCTATTACATCTAATAACTCTATATCGTCAAACGGCTTGGTGAGATAGTCATCAGCACCTAACAACATTCCCTTTCTTAAATCGGAATGCTCGGCCTTAGCTGTTAAGAATATAAATGGAATCCTTTGTGTAGATTCTTTTTTGGATAAGATGTGCAATACACCATATCCGTCAAGCTCGGGCATCATGATATCACATAATATCAGATCCGGATGATCTTCCATAGCCATTTCTACACCTCGCTTGCCATTTTCTGCCAGGCTCACTTGATAATCTGCAAGCTCCAGTATCTCACCAATATTTTCCCTTATCTCGTTGTTGTCTTCTATAACTAGTATTTTCTTCATAGAGGTAATTTTACTTTAAAAGTAGTGCCTATATTTAGTTGACTCTCAAAGTTAATAGTGCCAGACAGCATTTCTACATATTTTTTCACAATATGAAGCCCCAGCCCTGTACCTTGAATATTTGTAGCATTTTTGGCCCTAAAGAACCTTTCGAAAAGATGTTTTTGGTCGTTTTTATCTATTCCTATTCCGTTATCAGTAATATGCACATCTATACTTTTCTTGCCATAAATGATGTCAAAAATAATCTTAGAGTTCTCATGAGAGTATTTAATGGCATTAGACAATAAGTTGATAAGGATATTTTTCAATAGCTTTTCATCAGATTGTAATTTCCTTGCCGTTCCGAATTTTCTTAGCTCTATATATTGACCTTTTTTTAATACTTCTTCAATGTCTGACATTACTTCTTTGGCCAAATTGCTAATATCAAATTCGTATTTCTGAATATCTGTTTTTCCTTCCTCAATTTTAGCCAATGATAGAAAGTCATTAAGTATATTGTTCAGGTTGTTGATTGAAGACTTTATTTTATCAACATGCTTTAGTCGCTTTTCTTCAGTTCCAGGATCATTGTATTTCGATATCAGCGATGCTGATGATAAAATAGCGCTTAAGGGTGTTCTGAATTCATGAGATGCCATTGAAACGAACCTGGACTTTAATTCATTCAGTTCCTTTTCATTTTCCAACGCAGAAATTACATCTTCCTGAGCTTTTTTTCTTTCCAATATCTCATCTTCAAGGTGCTGATTTACATCTTCCAGTTTTTTTATTGTCTCATCTAGTTCTTTTGTTCTAAGCTGAACCCGCTTCTCAAGTTCTGCAGCATATACTATTAATTGCTCCTCACTATTTTTTAATGCTTCTTCCATCACTTTACGATCAGTAATGTCAATAATAAAAGCTACAGTATGGCTTTCATTATTGATAAATGTATGGTTCAGGCTAATCTCAACAGGGAACAAGCTACCATCTTTTTTTTGAGCTTGAAGGTCACGGCCTCTACCCATTCTTCGTGGTTGGGGGTTTTTACTATAGCCTTTTCTTAATTCTGCGTGCTTCTTCCTTAGGTTTGACGGCAGAAGGTCATCCACAGATAATGTTAAGGCTTCGTCCAGCGTATATCCAAAAAGTTTTATCGAAGCTTGATTTGCCAGAACGATTTTACCTTCTGAATTCACAACTATGATACCTTCTTCACAGGTTTCAAATATGGCTTGGTAAGTAGGTAAAGGAGAATGGCTTTTCATTTTTAGTTATTAAGAATCTTTTGCTTCCTGTCTAAATGTTTAATATTAAAAGTTTAATATATAAGAGTAGTCAGTTAAGGTTTAATAATATGCTAATATTGCTTAATTTATAAGTTAAATTACTTAAGTTATTTTGGTTTTTTTAAATAAAATGGGTCTGAACTTTATATTTACCCTTCTTATCACTGTTTTTACGGTTAATGAAAAGCCGTCAGGTAGCTTGGTTAATATGCAGGAGAAGGCCGATGAACCAAATCAACAAATAGCGCACTATCTTGACTCCATAGAATTTTATTGGCACTCCGCCCCTCAAACGGCTATATTGTATGCAGATTCCGCATATCAACTTGCCAACGAATTAAACCTCAATAACGCTCAAAAAGTAGATGTCCTTGCGAATAAAGGAATTGCTGAATATACCAAAGGAAACTACAGTGAGGCTTTATTGTACTATGACTCGGCCATATATTTAGGCACTCGCTTAGATAAAGATGTGAACATCATATTTATATATACTCTAAATCTACTAAGAAAACAGGGGAGGTTTAAGGAGGTGATTTTTAGAGTGGACTCCATTCTCGAGCTTGCAGAAACCCCACTATTCAGAAAGCATGAATTTTTGCTCGTTAAAGCAAAAGTGATAGCACAATCTGGTAATGCACAAAGGGCTTTTGAAACGCTAGAGAAGATTGATTTTGATAGCCTGCCAATAGAACAACAGGCATCTTACATTATCATACAATCTACTCTGGAAAACATAAAAGGCGAGTATGCTTCAGCTATAAAACATCTTGATAAGTCATTAAGCATTTACAAGTACCGTGGTGACTCTCTAAGCATGGCCGAAGTTAATTTAGAGAAGGGTAAGATCTATCTTAATTATGGGGGCTTCGACTCTGCGAGCCTGGCTATAAATAAAGCCCTTGAGATTTATAAAGGAACCAGGTATCCTTATGGTATCGCTAAAACATACTATCTGTTAGGCTCTATGTACACAGAAATGGGTAAGGGCGAGATTGCGGTTGACTATTATTATAAAGCGCTCAAGACATTTGAAGAACAGTCCAATACAAAAGAGATTGCTGAGACCTATGCCGATCTGGCCTGGCTATACTCAGCACAAGACGTTCAAAAGTCGATGGAGTTGATAAATCAATCGATCAATATTTCTAATAGCATAGGAGATGTTGGAGTGGAGGCTACGGGCTATAATTTCAAAGGGGTCTTTTATGATCGCATGGGAAAGTACGACAGTGCAATTGAAGCTTATGATGAGTCTGCAAGGTTACGAACAAGTATAAATTATGAAAAGGGAGCCATCGCTGCTGAGTTTAACAAAGGCTTTGTATACGAAAAGATGGGTATGTATGATAAGGCTTTGGAAATTTACCTTAGAACATATCCGATAGAATTAAAGCTAGGAAATGTTTTGGGTTCTGCAATCAGTGAGTATACTATTGGAGGCATTTATATCAAACTGAAAAACTACCGAGAAGCTAAAAAATATTTAGATCTTGCCCATAAACATTTAACAGATATAAATGCTTTATCATATCTGCTTGAGTGTCTTAATCTTTATGTCAAATATTATGAAGCTATTGGGGATGACACTAATGCCTTAAAATATTTCAAACAACATGCCGCTCTTAAAGATACCGTTAACAGTCGGGAAAAAGATGTACGGCTGGCTGAGATGGAGTCGAGGTATGCATTGGAGCAGAAAGAAAAAGAAATAGCCTTTTTGAGCCTTGAAAACCAAAACCAAAAGCAAAGCCAGGAAATTCAAAATCAAACCATAACCAATCAAAGAATACTTATTGGGTTTATTAGCACGGGTATATTAAGTATTGTTGTGCTTCTAATTATCACCTTCAGGGTTCTTCAAATAAAAAGCAGAAATAACAAAAGACTGGAAGCGCTAAATAAAGAAATAAGTGAACAGGCAGAAGAGATTACTGCCCAGTCAGAGGAGCTGCAAGAGGCCAACGAAGAGATAGTTTCATTAAACGAGGGACTTGAATATAAGATAGATGAAAGAACAAAAGAATTGCGCGAGGCGCATAAGGAGCTTGATACCTTTTTCTACCATGCCTCACATGATTTTCGCAGGCCTCTAACTACTTTTCTTGGACTTGCCGAAATAGCCAATACAATTTTAACAGACCAAAAGGCGCTGGAGCTTTTTGAAAAAGTAAAAGATACTGCGGGAAGCCTTGATAGAATGGTTGGGAAGCTTAAAGCTATTAGTATTATTGGTTTTGATAAGCTGAAATACACTCAGGTGAATTTGGAAGGTCTGCTGAACAGGGTTATTGACAAACATCAAAAGCTTAAGAAGGATAATCTGCTAAGTTTTAAATTTGATTTGAAAATAAAAGAAGTATATACTTCCTACGATCTGTTGGAAATTATAATGGATAATCTTATTGAAAATGCCATTTTATATAAAAAGAAGGCCACTGATTCCTGGATAAGCATAGAAACTACCACAATAGATAGTCATATTGTTTTTAAAGTAAGTGACAATGGTCAGGGAATTGAGAAGGAGCTAACTGACAGAATCTTTGAGATGTATTTCAGGGCTAATGAACTTTCTCAGGGCAATGGGCTGGGTTTATATATCACAAAAAAAGCTGTTTCAAAATTGGGCGGCTTTATTGAATTCGAAACGAAGTACGACAAAGGGTCAACATTTACCATCCACATTCCCTTAATTATCTAAAAATCAGAGGTGTTAGGCCGAGTTAATTCAATGTTTAACCTTTGATTTAGGTTAAGGTTTAGCTGATAAGTTAACAATTCAGGAATTTTTATTGCATATTATATTTTGTAATACCTTCATATTAAGTATTTATTACGAATAAAATTCTTTGAAATGCTATTATATAAGAATATTATTCTTGATTTATCAAAAAGGTATTATTTCTTGTGTTTTTACATCTAAAATATTGATGTACAAGCACTTAATTTCTTACATGAAGTCATGCAAGTATAAACATGACAAGGTTTGTTGCAATTAGCCCGCATACCTTTGCACCATAATTACAAACCCAAAAAAGAAATGAAAAAATTATTAACAGTATTAGCATTTGCATTATCAATTGCTTCTGTATTCGCAGCCGGATCTTCTAAGATCAAAGTATCAAGTGACTCAACTGCAACTTTCAAAGTGTATTACACAAATCAGGATGCACAAAGAGTTAAAGTAACTATTTACAATGAGTCAGGTAAAAAAGTATTTGGTGAGATCATCAAAAATTCAAATGGTTTTGTTAGACCTTACAACATGAGCGAGCTACCTGCTGGTAACTACACAATCGAAGTTGCAGATAACCAGGAAGTAAAATCATTCGAATTTGCTTACAACATGCAGTCTGATAATAACCTTACTGCTTTTGTTAACAAATATACTAACAACAAATTTTTGTTAGGCTTAGGTAATGGATCTAATGATGCAGTTACAATCAAGATTTTAAACCACAAAAGTGAAGTAGTTTACACTGCTGAAGAAGTAGTTGCTAACCAGTTTGCTCAGTTATTCAACATTGAAACTGTTAACGGAACTATCACTTTTCAAGTTTTAAAAGGAGACAAGTTGATCAAAGAAATATCTTTCTAAGATTAAAGTGTTTAAGTTGATTAAGGCCCTGCTCCGCAAGGAGGCAGGGTTTTTTGTGCTTCAGGGTTTACGGATTTTCAGACAGCTTAGCGTCAATGTATTTATTGATTTGCTCTTCCAGAACGGTCAAGGGTACAGAGCCATTTTCAAGTATGGCCTGATGAAACTCTCCAATATTAAATTTGTCACCAAGTTCTGACTCTGCCATTTTCCTTAGGCTTTTAATCTTGATTTCTCCAATCTTATAGCTGAGTGCCTGTCCTGGCCATCCAATATATCGGTCAATCTCTGTTGTAACCTCGTGTATTGAGAGTGCAGTATTTTCAGATAGGAATTTCAGTGCATCTTCCCTTGACCATCCCTTGGTGTGTATACCTGTGTCAACCACTAATCTACAGGCCCTCCACATTTCATAGGTATATCTGCCAAATAGCTCATAAGGTGTTGAGTACATCCCCATTTCCTCACCAAGATATTCACTGTACAATCCCCAGCCTTCACCAAAGGCACTGATGTAGTAGTTGTTTCTAAACTCAGGAACACCCTTTAATTCTCCAGTAACAGCACCTTGTAAATGGTGACCTGGCACTGCCTCGTGTAGTGTTAAAGCCGGCAGGGTGTATAATGTTCTACTTTTTAAATTATAAGTATTTACCCAATAGATTCCAGCCCTTTTTGATTCCCAGGAGCCCTCCACATACCTGCCTCCAGTATAAGTAGGAGCTATACTGGCCGGAACAGGTTCCACAGTAAATGGTAAACTGTATAGCTTGTTAAATAGCTTTGGCAACTGCCCTTCAGCCTTTTTACTTAGCCAGGCAGCGCGGTTTAACAGTTCTTGTGGTGTTTTAGCATAAAACTGATCATCAGTTCTCAAGAATTGAATAAAATCTGCAAATGAACCTTCAAAATTTAGATCTGCAATAATTTTATCCATTGAAGCACGTATTCTTTTTACTTCAGACAGCCCAAGCTGATGAACAGAATCTGCAGTAAGGGGAAGGGTACTGTAATGCTTCACCCTGTTCTCATAATACTCTTTACCTGTAGGAACAAAACTTATACCCGGCTGCTCTTTGGCTACAGGCATGTATTCATCAGCCAAGAAGTTGTGCACCTCAGTATAACTGTCTTGCAAGGAGCCAATCACTTCAATAGCCTTTTTCTTAATAAGCTCAGCATCTGTCTCATCTATACTTTCAGGAAGTTCTTTAAGTGGAGTATAAAAAGGAGAATCTTCCATATTTTCTACTACCCAAGGTTTAAGCAGGTTTAAATTATTGTTAACAATTACTTTGGGGGCTACCATTCCTTCCTCAATTCCCATTTTCATAAGCACCAAATTATCCGTTAATGATTGTTGATATTTTGGCAACCAGTTTAAATAATCATAATAATCCTGGGCAGATTTGAAGGGTAGGTTGGATAAGGTGTAAGACATACTGTTGTAGAAACCACCTTCAGCATTAAAGGGGATGAAAAGCATTTTAAACTTCACATTGTCAATGGAGTTGTTCAGCCTGATGAGCATTACCGTTTTACTAATCTTTTCCTGTTCATCTAATGACTCGTCACTTATAGCTTCAAGTCTTTCGAGAAATAGTTGTAGACTATCAGCATCAGCTAGTCGGGCAGCGTAAGAAGATGATTCCCATTCCCCTTTGGGATGAAGGCCCATATACAGGCTGTCTTGGCTAGACTTGCCATAACTCTCGATCTGTTCAAAGAGGTTGGCAAGCTCCTCATTACCAGTTTTTTGCCCAGTGCCTTGTTGAGTTTGGCAACTGAATGCCAAGTAAATAAGAGCTATTAAAGTGATTTTCATAGTAGGTCTTTAGATCTATTTAAAGGTAATAAAATAATTATAATAGGGTGGTGGTATAAAAAAAAGGCAATGAAATTCGTTGAATTCTAAGTAAATTACCATTGGATATGAAGCTATGATTTTTAAGAAAAAAGATAAAGAAGATAAGTCGGTGAACGAGAGCCATTTAAAGAACTTAATGGTTTTAGCCATGGCTGACGGACATCTTGCAGAGATAGAAGAGCATTTGCTAGTGGCTATTGCTCACAGGCTAGGCCTTTCTGAGGAAAATGTAGCGGCCATTAAGAACGACTTAGAAAATGTCAAGTTTGTTCTTCCTAAAAAGTATGATGACCGGATAGAACAGTTTTCTGACCTTCTTACCCTTATGGCTATTGATGGTAATATTGACCCTGAAGAGGAGGAAGTGTGCAGAGAGTTTGCTTCCAAATACGGCTTGATGGATCAGGTCATAGAAGAGATGATCTCCAAATACAGGTAGTTGTATTGCCTTAGAGGGCTTGAAATTCAATACTTTAGTTACCTCTCATTACTCAAAAAGCCCAGAACTCAAATATCGGTCTCCACGGTCGCAAGTAATGCAAACAATAATACCGCTTTCCAGACCTTTTGCGACTTCCAGTGCAGCAAAAAGTGCACCTCCGCTGCTCATTCCTGCCATTATAGCCTCTTTAGAAGCCATTTTTTTTGTGTATTCAGTAGCTTGTTCTGTGCTTACATCAACAATTTTATCTACTCTTTGTTCGTCATAAATTTTCGGAAGAAACTCTTTTGACCAGCGCCTGATACCCGGAATGCTTGAGCCGTCTGTTGGTTGTGTCCCTACAATTGTAACATTAGGGTTTTGTTCCTTCAGATACCTTGAAACTCCCATAATAGTACCCGTTGTACCCATAGCTGACACAAAATGTGTGATTTCTCCTTTTGTATCATTCCATATTTCAGGGCCAGTGGTGTTATAATGCATCATATAATTATCGGCATTGCCAAACTGGTTGAGCATAAAATATTTTCCGGTGGCCGCCATTTCTTCGGCCAACGTTCTTGAGTATTCTATTGTTTTTTCAGCAGGGGTGAGGATAACTTCTGCACCATAAGCAGTCATGCTTTGAACACGCTCTTTAGTAGAGTTATCTGGCATGATCAGGGTCATAGACAAGCCTTTTAGGTTGGCAATCATAGCCAGTGCAATGCCAGTGTTACCGCTGGTTGCTTCCACAAGCTTATCACCTTTTTTTATATCACCTCTTTTCAGCGCTCCATTGATCATTCCCCAAGCGGCACGATCTTTTACACTGCCTCCAGGGTTTTGCCCCTCTAGTTTGCAGTAGATTTTTACATTTTTATACGGGTTGAGATGTGATATTTCTACTAATGGGGTATTACCAATCAGGTTTTCGATAGTCATATTTTTGATTCAATGATTTGTGTTTTGTTTATAGCTTCACTGTAAGATAGTCGTGAATTTGGAGGTACACTCTTGGTAAGCCATACATTACCACCAATTATGCTGCCCTGACCGACTAAAGTCTTGCCACCGAGTATGGTAGCACCAGAATATATAATCACATCATCTTCAATAGTTGGGTGCCGTTTGGTTTTGGCATCTTCTTTACGCACACTCAGTGCTCCTAAAGTCACACCCTGATATATCTTTACATTTTCACCGATTATTGTAGTTTCACCAATCACTACTCCGGTACCATGATCTATGCAGAAGTGCTCACCAATTTGCGCGCCAGGGTGAATATCTATACCAGTTTTACTGTGTGCATGCTCACTGATTATCCTCGGTATCAAGGTTAAATTGTGCTTGTGAAATTCGTGTGCTATCCTGTGAGCTGCTATTGCATAGAACCCAGGGTAGGTTTTAATTACTTCAACTTTAGATTTGGCTGCCGGGTCACCTTTAAATATGGCGGTTACATCCTTATCTAATGTCGCTTTAATGTGTGGTAGTGCTAAGAAAATTGCTTCTGATGTACTTTTAGGCTCAGAAGCGTCACAAGCATCTTTTTTTAAGAGATTTTCAATATCCAGCTTAATACTTTGGTAATGTTCCTTAAAGTCTTCAAAGGACTTAAAACTCAAATTTGAAAATTCAGGGAATATGATATTTAAAATCTTCTGGAATGTTTTAATTACCGCTTCTGGTGATGGGCATTCCTGGGCATTTAAATGATGCTTATATAATTGTTGTAAAAATTCCTCTTTCACTTGGCTTCTTTAGTCGTGTACAGAATACACAACGCCAAAAAGAAAATTTTGATTGGAAAAATCCGAAAAAAAATAAAATCAACCAAGCATCCACTTTACCCTGGACATAGTGTCTTTGGCGTCATTCCCATTCTCTATGTTAGCTTTTAATGTCTTGATGAGCTCATCAATATTAGGCTTAGGGTACCCAAATTTGGAGGCGTAAATGTTGCACAGCTTCATTTCTTCAGGATGCACTTCGTTATCTACAATCATCATGTGCACAAGGTCGTACATTTGATGAAACTTCTCAAAGTCATCTTCAGGCACCTCAAAAAGTACCTCTCCGGGCTTTTTTTCGATCTCTTTTAACTTTGATGATGATATGCCATTTTTCTTAGCAATTTTATGAAGTAATTCGGCTTCAACTTTATCAAAATTACCATCTGCAGCAGCTATTTCAATAAGGTTTTTCATATGGCTGTGAGCCGAGCTTTTCCCTTGTCTGAAGAGGTTAAGGATTTCACTAAAATTCATAATTGCCAACTATAGTTTCGATTCAATGTAGTAAGATACTTTTTTTCAACATTATATAGAAATGATTAATAATTTTAAGAACTAAAAGTTTTATAATCAGTTAGTTTACACAAGCATGCTATCACTTTTCAAATTTATATTCAAGCTCAAAGGTTGGAAGCTCTATTTGCCTACTCCCAAGGAGGCTTATAATGCTATTGTGGTAGCTGCACCACATACCAGCAACTGGGATTTTGTTTATGCCCTAACGGCCTTAAAGCAACTTGGGGTAAACCCCAGGTTTACAATTAAAAAGGAGTTTAATAGATTTCCATTTGGTAAGATGATTACCAATATGGGTGCCCTTTGGATTGACAGAAGCCCCAAGGAAGGGCAAACTGAGCGCAAGAGTATGACCCAGGTGATGGCTGAACTCTTCTCAGAGGCTGAGGCACCACTATCTATGCTGGTAACGCCTGAAGGTACTAGGTCTCCTTCACCAAAATGGAAGACAGGTTTCTACTATGCAGCTTTGGAGGCTAAGGTGCCTATCTGTATGGCCTTTATGGATTATAAGACCAGAACTACCGGTATAGCACAATGTTTCATGCCATCGGGCAACATAGAAGAAGACATGAAAATAATTATGGACTTTTATAGGGATAAAGAAGGCAAGTACAAAGACAATTTCGTTTTAGATGAGCGTTTCTCTTGAGTACTATTTAGTTCTTTTCCAAACCAATTCTTCAACACTATTATTAGAATCTATTATTCCCGCTTCTTTAAGAGCGAAAACCACACTTGTTAAGGTTTTGTCACTTACCCAGCTATCAGTAGTCCATTCAGTACTGTGAAACCAATATTCGGCATCTTTTAATTTAAGGCCGTACCTCTCGCTCACCAGTTTTGGGGCATCCGGGTTTTTCATAAATTGCTCACATGAATTATGAATCACTCTTAGAAATTTATCCAGTTGCTCAGGGTACTTGGCTATTACTTCCTCTCGCGCAGCGATCATAAAGCATGGCCATGGCGATATAAATTCTCCTATACGCCTTAATTGCCCTTTTGACACATACGGTTTTGTAGTGTATTTCTCCCAGTAGAATATTGAGGTTTCCTTTTTGTCGAGCGATTGCAAGGCACCGTTAATGTCTTTTGTTATAACGAACTGATCATCTTCAATGGATTGGCCTTTAAGTAGTGCGTCAACTATAGGCATAAGGTGTGAGCCAGATCCCTTTCTGCTGATGGCTATTTTCTCTTCGAAGATTTTCTCTTTTTTAGGTGCTACCTCCTTGTCATAAGTATGAATTCCCCATGTTAGAGGAGACTTGACATAACCGCTAATGATTTTGGAAGTATTGCCTTTTAATATATCAGCAATAATTCCTTCTGTAAGTAAAATGCAAATGTCGCAATCACCGTTTCTAAGCGCTTGGGTCATAGCTCCGGTTCCGTCACCAAAGTTTTTCCAGTCTAACTCGATTCCAGCTTCTTCGAAGGCACCGCTTTCATTGGCCAGATGTATGGGCAGGTTAAAGTGTTCGGGTACACCACCTACTGTTAATTTTATTAAAGACATTGTCAAAAAGAAATAGAGGCCAAAAGAAGCTATAATTATCCTAAAAAACGAATACCTGAGGTTTTAATGAATAACATAGTGTTAAATAGTTCGAAATAGGTTAAGTCAGCAGAGTCGCTATCCTGTTATTTACCTTTGGCGGCCAAATAGTCACGATAAGCCAGACCCACTTTTATATCTTGATATTCATACTCATCACCTAGTTTGGCTTTGATCTCTGATTGGGAAATGACTTCTGCATCACCTATGACTTTGAGTACGGTTTCTAGTTTTTCCTTACTAATCAAATCCTGAGCTTTAACCTCACCGGTTTCTATATATTTACATAAATGGCCTATGATGGTGCCAGTGACAAACTCACGTTCTTTAGCTATCTCCTCAACCGACCTGCCATCCTGATAAAGCTTGAACGAAATCTCGGCAGTGGGCACTTTCTTAATTTTTTCTATGGGTGATTTAAGCTTAGAAACTGATATCAACTGCTCTTTTAAGTCGTCTTTTGATAGTATTCGGTTCTCTTTTGTGGCCTTAAAAAATAATCCGGTTTTTTGGAGAATGTTAACTTTTACAGTTAATGCGCTTCCGAGCTCATCAAGTTCTTTAAGATATCCTTTAATTCTTTTTTGAGTTGCAATTTTAGCGATATGCTGGTTATGTGACTTTATTAATTCCTTCAGGGCGGGTTGAAAATACTCATTGGCCTTTTCTATTCGCTCTGTTAATAATTCATGACCATTGTCTACCCGGGCATATTTGTTTAATGAGGAAGTGAATTTTTTAGCCACTTCAGATAGTTCGACAATTTGTTTGAACTGCGCTTGTGTCCATTCCAAATGCTTTTGCTTTGCAGAACGACTTTCTTCCTTATAAAAGCCTGAAATATGAGAGATGTAAGCATCGTGAAGCTGCTGGAAGCTAAATGATTGAATAGCCAGATCAAATAAATAGGCTTTTTTGTCTTCTTCCAGTCTGGTTTGGAGTTGGTTTAGTTCAGGTTTCCGTTCCTCAAAATCGTTAAGGGCAATATCATTTTCAAAGTCAGTAGTAGGTAGTTTTGATGAAAGCACCAATCCTTTTAAGCCAGTAAGCCTAGATAGCGCAACATACATCTGCCCCGGAGCAAATGAATCTGCTAAATCGAGGATGGCCTTTTCAAAAGTTAGTCCCTGGCTTTTATGCACTGTTATGGCCCAAGCCAGCTTGATAGGAAATTGACTAAAAGTGCCAATTACCTGTTCTTCAATTTCATTTGTTTCAGCATTGAGCTTATAGCGTTTGTTTTCCCACAAGTGCTTTTGCACCATTATGGCATCTCCCGAATCTTTAATGGTTACTTCAATATCGTTACTGCTCAGGTTGGTTATTTCACCAATTTTACCATTAAAATACAGCCCTTCGCCAGAGGTATCATTTTTAATGAACATAACCTGTGCACCTACCTTGAAAGTTGATTTTTCAGGTAGGGGATACATGTTTTCATTGAAATCACCAGTTACTTCTGCTTTAAAAGTATATGATTTGCTATCAAGTTTATTAAGGGCTTTTTGGTTTATTTCTTCGGCCTTTCTGTTGTGTGTAGTTAAATGAATATAACCTTCAAGGTTCTCCTTTTCATAGTTGGGAATGTAGTGTTGGTTGAGTTCTGCTACTTCTTCACGGTTAAGGTTATTTGTCCTTAACTTATTGAGCAGGCCGATGAAAACCGGATCAGACTGTCGGAATATCTTATCCAGTTCGATATAAATCAAATCACTGTTTTTTAAAGCCAGCGCTTCGAAGAAATAACCGCTGTTGTAATAGGGTTGGAGCAATGCTTTTTCGCTATTCCTGATAACAGGTGGCAGTTGATTCAAGTCTCCAATAAACAGAATTTGAAGGTTGCCAAAAGTGGCCTGACTTCTCCTGATGGTCCGCAATACAAGGTCTATACAATCCAGCATGTCGGCACGCAGCATACTTACCTCATCTATAATGAGCAAGTCAAGGCTGCGCAGCATATTGCGTTTGGTGTTCGCCATTTTAAATTGGGAGAGGAAGCTTTTTGGAGTATTGACTTGGGCATCATAACTGCTGCCCGATAAACTGTCGTTTTGCGGCAGGTAGGTGCCAAACGGAAGGTGGAGTAGGGAGTGTAGTGTTACACCTCCTGCGTTAATGGCCGCTATACCTGTAGGCGCTGCCACCGCTACATTTTTATGTGTATTTTCGATGATGAACTTCAGGAGGGTGGTTTTACCTGTCCCGGCCTTGCCGGTCAGGAAAATACTTTTATTGGTAGCATTGATATAGTTTACCGCAAGATTGGCCGTGTCTGTCAGCTTATTTTCCATCGGTTGTAATTTAAAAGAATTAAAAGAGGTAATGGCAATAATTATGGCAGCTATTTATAGCTTCTTTTGACAATACCGTAAATAGATTTTCTAATTTTAGTTAAATTTTGAAACCAGCTCCTAATTCAAATGAAGAAATTTTTAATAATCGTATTGTCTGTTGCCGCCATATTGGCTTTAATATTTGTGATAGTTGATGAGCCCATACCGGAAGGACAGGAAGGTCCGGAGGCCGAACAGTTGGCAGATAATATACTAGCCACTTTGAACAAACCGGCTTGGGATTCTTTGGAAGTTATTGAGTGGACATACCCCATTGGAGATCATCATTATATGTGGAATAAGAAAGAAGGGAAGGTAGAAGCCAACTGGGATGATAAGAAGGTGGTTTTTAGGCCTGATGATGGCACAGGTGAAGCTTTTGTAAAGGGAGAACTAGTTGATGATAATGATCTGATAAAGGATGCCATCCTTTACTTCAATAACGATTCATTTTGGCTCATAGCGCCATACAAAATCAAAGATCCTGGTACAATTAGAAAAGTAGTTGAATATGAAGACAAGGAAGCCCTTCTGGTTCAATACACTAGTGGTGGTTCTACTCCTGGTGATAGCTATTTATGGATAGTAGATGATAATTACAGACCCACGGCTTGGAAATTCTGGGCGAGCATCGTCCCCATTGGAGGGATGCACTTTACATGGGAAGACTGGAAAGACATCCATGGCGCTCAAATAAGCACTTTGCATAAAGGACTTATGGATATTGAAATAACAGGTCTTAAGTAGTTATTTGTCGTGCCAATGGCCATGCTCTGGTGACCATACTTTGCCTTCTGGGGCATTGCCAGGTGCGTCATCTTTGGTCATCGTGATATATATAGCGAATGCAGTAATAATTACAAACAAGCCAATAAGCCCGTACATCAAAGTACTCTTTTTAGAACTCTCTTTCTGGCTATCTTCTTTCTGATGACAGTTTTTATATTTTTTACCACTTCCACAATGGCACGGTTCATTTCTCCCCAGTTTTTGCATAGCCAATTTTAATCAATTTTAATTAAAAACAGAATTCCAATTACTCCTTGTATTTAGCGGGTATTTCAGAAATACTTTTTATATATAGGTCTTTATAAAACACTTCAGCACCTTCCGACTGTATTACCAATCGGCCAGAGTTGAGTGGAGTATCGGTATTCATAATTCTTGAATTATACAGTCGCATTACCACTTCACCATTTACGATATGGATGCTGCTATCTCCAAGCGTAATCAGCTCAACATCATTCCATTCCCCATGAGGTTTTTCTGCATTAAAAGCTTTAAATATTCTTCGCTTGGCCAAACTATCCTGCGTGGCTGTGGGCAGTATTTGAGCACAGTAGAAAGTATGCAATGCTGCCCCTTCTTTATACTGGTAATACAGACTGTCTTTCTTTACTGTAGGCACATCAATTTCCACTTCTCCAACAGGCCAATAGTCACCCATATCGCCTTCTTGAACCTGCAGCTCCTGAGAATTCATCCACGGGTGGGAGAGCTCAGAACCGGGAATGTTGCTATGGCCATGATATAACAATCCGCTGTCCCTGGGGCCATTTTCCCTTGGCTTATGCATGGCCTCGCCCCATTTTACCTTTAGTTTTAGATGGTAGTTTTTATAGCTGTTTTCTGTGTAAATCATTCCCCATGCAACTCCCGATATTCTGATGGCATTGCCGTCATCAGTCTCTACAATACTCACTACTTCCAAAGGATCATTGTCTATGCCAAAAGCCTCAATTGGATTGCCGGCACTGTCCTCCTTCATTTGATAAGGGGTGTTGAGGTAGGAGTGCCAACCGGTGAGATCAGTTCCGTTCCAAATAGGCTCCCATCCCACTTCTTCAGAAGTTTGTTCTTTTTCTTTAGGTTGGCAGGCGGCCATTAAAACACAAAATATTAGTACCAGATTTTTCATGAGGAGGTAAGCTTATGTTGAAATTGGAAAGTAGTCATTTATTTAGCCGCTTGCAATACAATATTTCTTAGCGGTTTTGGGATGTTGTTATTCTTCAATGCCAAGATGAATAATGCGCCCGCCACTAATGTTTGAAGGATTGGTACTCTTGCCAATAACGATACCATCTTCCGGTGTCAAATAAGTATTGATGGTTTCCCCAAAGGCATTTTTAACAATAGCTATTTTATCTCCTTTTTTAATTTTTTGGTTTAGTTCAACCGTTACCTCCAGAAAGCCGCCTTCTTCCATGTAAATCCAATAGGATTTTTTGCAATAAACGACTTTCTGTGCTGGTCTTGGAATAGGCAGGCCGTTATTATACATTTTCAACCATTTTAAGGTATTAGTAATACCTTGAATACCACGATTGATCATTACTTCCTGGTATACCTGAGGATTGCCATACTCTACTGTTATCGAAGGAATTCCTAACTGATTCGCTGTTGCTCGCATGGTTTGCCCTCCAGAGCCAGCGGTTGCTTCTTTGCTGTTCAAAATGATGTCTGCATGTTGCATTTCTGCTAAACTTCTCAGTGTATCGTTGCTCATATCAGCTCGTGCGTACATGGTGTTAGTGCGTCCAAAGCTGGCGGTGTGCATATCAATAAGAATGTCAAAATAAGGCAATATATTTTCGGTGATCTTATGGGCATATTGTTGACTATTATGACCATTCCTTTTGCCTGGAAAGTTTCTGTTCAAATCTTCATCATCAATAAACCTCCTTTGATCATTTTGTATGGCATAAGCATTAAGTCCGGGTATGGCAATAATGTTGCCGCTGAGCTTGCTCACATCTATAGTTTCCCTCAATTGATGGATAATGCCAATACCATTCAACTCATCTCCATGGATGGCGGCTGTTAGCCCTAAGGTCTTGCCCTCTTTCGCTCCTTGAATATAAACCACCGGAACCATAATAGGTGCTCCGTAATTGTCGGTTCCCATCTCCAACCAGTAATTGGCGATACTGCCGCGGGATTCATTTAACCCTTTTAGGCTTTGGATAAGTGGTGTTTTCTGCTGACCTGAGACGAGGAAAGGTAAAATCAGCAATGCGGTTAACAACTGTTTCATAATTTGCAGGGTTGGTATTGCAATAAAGTAAATTCTGGGAATATAGATGCTAAAAACCTATGTCATGCGAGTGAGATCACGGATAATTTTATTCATTTTTAGGAAAGGAATGAATAAAATTTCCGAGATGACAGTTAGAGGCGTTTGTTAATATTGTTAACCTCATTTAGGCTCATTAATTTAACCTATGATCTACGACCAAATTGTTCCAGATGCACCGTTAGACAAAATCATCAAATCCATTTGGTGGATAGACAGCGAGGGTGATGCAGCAATTGAAACTCAAAAAATAGTACCTGACGGCTATCCTGAGTTTATCATCCATTTTGGTGATACTTTTGAAATTAATATTTCCGGTAGGTGGGAAGCACAGGCTAAGTTCTTGTTGGCAGGACAGATTAGAAAGCATTTTCATTTGAGAAATACAGGTGTAGCCAAGATGCTGGGCATTAAGTTTCAACCGGCCGCAGTACATAGACTCTTCGGCTTAGATATGAGCGAGCTTATTGATGATGTTATTGCCGTTGATAAGTCGTATGATAGATTGTTCGAACTGGCAGATGAATTGTTAAAGTGTGCTGACTTTGAAGCATGTAAAAGTCACATTGAGCAGTGGTTTGAAACCAGTTCAATTCAACCTTCAGATTTGAGTCCCGTTGATAGAGCTGTTCAGGAGCTAATAGCAACTAATGGCAATGTCCGTTTAAACCAGCTCTATGAAGAATTGGGAGTTTCAGAAAGAACACTGGAGCGTCAGTTTAAAAAGGCAATAGGCTTGAGTCCTAAATTTTACAGTCGGATTATCAGGTTCACTTATATTTTTTTTCAGATCAAACGGGGGAAGGAGCCATGGCTGGATATCACTTATGATTCCGGGTATTATGATCAGGCTCATTTTATTAAAAATTTTAAAGAGTTTACTGGTGAGAGTCCCTCAGCCTATGGTTTTGAAGAAAAGAATATGGCCAATTTCTTTCTTTTTAAAGAGTAAAAATTAGCTGTGTCGGTTTTTTACAATGTATAGTATCAGCCACGTGATAGCTTAGCGTTCATAACAAACACTAAATCAATGAAAATGAAACTATTTACTCTACTGATTCTTTTTATGTCCATCACTGCCTGCCAGGCTCAGGTCAGTTATAAAATACTTGAAGGCACCTGGAAAATTGAGGGCAAGGAGAAGTATGAGGTTTGGGAAAGTGATAACTCAGGTCTGACAGGATCTTCCTACGGCATAAAAGATGGTGCAAAGAGAACAACAGAAACCTTGGAAATAAAAGAGGAGGAAGGCAAAGTAATCTACAGAGCCACAGTGCCCAATCAGAATAATGGAACGACTATACCATTCACACTAAATGCTGACAAGACTGAAATACTTTCTTTTGAAAATCCTGAGCATGATTTTCCAACTCAAATTATCTACGAGCCAGTATCTGACAGTCGTGTGTTAGTAAAGGTCTTGGGTGCTGATGGTAAAGGCTTTTCGTATTATATGGATAAGCAGTAAATTAAAAGGCTGTTTCAAAAGCTAATCATTATTGCTATGGTTGTGAAGCAATCTCCTGCTGAAAAGTGAGATTGCTTCGTTCCTAGCTATGACGATTGTCAGGGCTTTCAGAACAACCATCGAATTACTGTAATAAATCCTATAATAGTCAATAAAATTATCAGGATAAGGATTGCTCCAATGGCCCATCCAATTAGTTTGCTTTGTAGTGTTTCCTTATACTTTGAATTCTGATGTCCTTTTTTAGATTGTTTGGGTTTGAATGTGGGAACATACTTAGACTTTAATTTACTATCAATTTCAAATTCATCTAATTTTTTCCTAGCATAGTCTGGAAGAGCGCTTTTATCTCCCCGAAAGGTTATGTCCTGAAGGATTTGAGTTCCTGAATGATTAACCGAATCTAAATAAATTTCGGTGGCCTTCTTGATCCTGCTATCAGTTGGCTCTGTCAAAATCCAGTATCGACCTGCTGCATCAAGAAACCCCGATTCATAGTATAGTTCTGCAAGCCTTTCCCAAATATGTAGTTCGTTAGGATACTCATTAATCAAATTTCTTAGTCGATCTGCTGACTTTAATTTTAACCCAGCTTCTATTTCGGCATTAATTTTATCCAACTTTTCTTCAAGATTCATAAAAACAAAGTATGTCTATGCTGCTAAACTAATTCATTGACAAGCTATTATTCTAATAAAAATAAAAAGGCTGTTTATTCATGTTGAATTATCCCTTCATTGTTCAGTTCTATAAAAGTGCTTTTATTCAATGCACTTTTAATGACCAATATGTTGTTTCTGAACAAATCAAATAACTGTCGGTTTTTCAGGTTTCCAGTTGTTATCAGGAACAGTCTTTTAGGCTTACCTAAGGTCATATGCGAATGATAGAAGTCGAAGTCTTTAGTTAGTACAATTAGGTTCTGCTGATCAGCTAACTCGATAATTTCTTTATCAGATGTTTCATCTCCTTTTGGGAGTTCATTTACATGAAGGGATTCTAAATCTAGGTTGTTTAGTATTTCTGTGAGCTTTGTTGGAAGTTGAGCATCAACAAGAAGCTTCATGAAATCTTAGTATAGCTGGTATACTTGGTTATTTTAGAAGCATATGCCAGACATGCAAGAATATCTTCCTCTGTCAAACTTGGATAGTCTTCTAATATTTCTGCGTGGGTTGATCCTGCAGATAATAAGTCAAGGATCAAATCTACGGTATATCGCTTATTTCTTATTGTAGGTTTCCCATGACAGATTTCAGGGTTAACCGTGATTCGATTTAAATGTTGATTATCCATATATTAAAGCTACAAAATATTCAACTAATTCGTTCTTCTAAGCCAGACAATGTATTTGATCAATAGATTTTGGTCTCATATGGTTTTACCTCCAACAAATTAAGAATATCAGGTGGTGACAACACCAACTGGGGCAGAATGATTATTCAAACTGGGTTAAGTTTAAGATAACAAGTCAATCAACCACTGTTTAGATTTCATTTGAACCCTATATGCATAGTATGGTATGAAAAACACTAAGATTATATAAAGAAATCTCCCGATTGAATCATCAATATTTGAAGGTGAATCAAATAATAAAAATAGAAGCGGAAGAAAAACTATGATGTAAAGAAAAGTGAATAGTAACATTCCCTGAAACTTTACTTTTAACCTCGGTTCAATGTGCTCTCTCATTTCCAGCTCAATAAATGGCCAATGAAGAAGCATGTGAATCGCAGAAAGGTTTATATAATTGTCTCCAAATTCAGCAAAAAAGTTATGTTTTGGTTTAAAAAGGTGTACTTCAAAGAATGAGGGAGATTTCTGAGTATTTCGCGCAATTATTTGCTTGATTTGATCAGGAGTTTTTTCAGTTTCAATAGTATATGAACCTTTAATGAACTTACGAATAGCTCTAAGCATCTTTGTGGATTGTACCAAAAACATTTGCTTACTAATCTAATAGAATAAATAATACTAAAATAAAAAAGGCTGTTTCAATTCTACTGAAACAGCCCTTTCAAACTTGCTTTCTAACCCAATCAATTAAGATTAGGCTGTGGAGTCATTCTCAAATATGGTTTTAACTCTTTAAATCCTTTAGGGAATTTTGTCTTTGCATCTTCGCTGCTGATAGAAGGAGCGATCACACAGTCATCACCATTGTTCCAGTTGGCAGGAGTAGCCACCGAGTGGTATTGCGTCAACTGTAATGAGTCAATGACTCTCAATAACTCATCAAAGTTTCTTCCTGTAGAAGCAGGGTAGGTGATGGTCAGCTTTATCTTCTTGTCATCACCAATTACAAATACAGACCTTACCGTGTGCTTGCTATCAGCATTAGGGTGGATCATATCATAAAGGCCAGATACTTTTCTGTCTTCATCTGCTATAATAGGGAAGTTGACTGTAGTAGCCTGAGTCTCGTTGATGTCTTTGATCCAATCTTTATGTGAGGCTAATCCATCAACACTAAGGGCCATTACCTTAGTATTTCGCTTATTGAATTCTTCCGTATATTTTGAAACTGTTCCTAATTCCGTAGTACAAACAGGGGTATAATCTGCAGGGTGTGAAAATAAGACACCCCAGGAGTTACCTAACCATTCGTGAAAATTGATTTCTCCTTCAGTTGTCTGAGCAGTAAAGTTCGGAGCTTCGTCTCCAAGTCTTAAAGTCGCCATAATAATGATTAATTTGATTGTTGATTTGTATAAAAGCTGAAGCAAAAAGTACTTCAACACTCAAAATCAAACGTAATTAATGAAGGTCTTGTTCACCAAAATGGGATTAAGATCGTGTTAATTTCTAATATTTGATAAACGGGGAATAATCAACATGCATTCGTTTTAGACAAGCTCTGGTTGGCATCTTATTACAAAGAACTCGTTGTTATTCGCAAGGCTAGAATATTGCCGAAACAATAAAAAGGATAAAGGTAATTGCACTTACCACTGTTGTGAAAATCCCAATGCTTTTAGATTTAGTCCAGCCTGACAACCCTATGATAGTGAGGAGTGACAGAACCCCTACAAGGTATCCTAGGAAACCAATAACTCTTGGTGTATTCAGCTCGCTTTGTGTGACTGCAATAGGGGATCCCTCTGCAGTAGCCAGCACAATCTTGGTCATTGAAAATACCGTGGTTAAAAAACCAGATGCTGAAGTAGTAGCCAGTTTTAAAATCACATTATAAAGTCGCTTTTCCGATTCATTTATGAGCAGGTTGGCAGTTATGGCTATAGAGAACCCACCTAGAAATACTGATATTAAAATGAATTGACTTGAAAGTTTATTCCAATACTCAAGCGGTAGTTCGGCCATTATAATTGATTTTTAGTGATGATTATGGGGATGAGATGATGGGTTTGGTAGGCACGGGCCAAAGCTAAGTCGGAGCTAAGCCACAGATACATAAACCATTACTGCCAGAAAGCCGAGCATCCTCAATAAAAAGATGGCTTCGCTACTCGTCTTATCCGATCTTCTTTTAAAGGTTAAAAAATAGGCGAATATGACATTCGGTACCCAGCTTAACCACGCTACAATATTGTAAGCCGTTATAAAATCGCCTATTGTTATAGTCAATAGCGGCAACCAGATTCTTAGTGTTACAGCAGAAAAGCAGACTGCATAACTATAGATCATAAACTTTTTGTGCTTTTCAATATTGAATTTTCTAATGGCAGTGTATCCTAAAATTGTTGTGGTGAGCCAAACTATACCTGACGAGAAAAAGCCCACCTTGCTGATCATCCCACCGGTAGCAAAAATGGCTATATAAAGGCCGGCAAGACCACTGACTAGCACTGCAATGATATAAGCCTTGCCAATAGTCCGGTGAAGGGTCATATTGGTGCGCCTTAATTTCTTACTGAACTGCAGCCATCCAATTAATAGCGCAAAACCCCCAATCACAATATGAGTGTAAAAGGTTCCATTGTATAGATTGTCGTTTAACAGGGCTTCTGTTTTTGACCCCAACAACCCAAAGCGTTTGTCAAAGATAAAATAGATGGTAGGGTAGAGGCCAATGAGGGTAGATAGAATGGCGAATATAATCCAGATAACCTTTTTCATGACTGATTTTAAACTTGATGCTATTTTCAAAGCTATATTCACAAAATGACTATCTGACTACACTCAAGAGTAGTTCTAAAAACTTTATCTTTATTGAAACCTTAGTTTTTAAAAGATTATGGCAGATGTAAACTCCTTTTTCTCTTCTAACAACACGGTCAGGAATGTAACCGAAACTGATGCTGCTCAGTTGGCCAATTACCTGGAAGGAATAGCGGCATTTGCAAGGGCAACCAATAGAAGCATCTATGTGATTGACTATGAAAAGAAAGGTTTTGAATATGTGTCTGACAATCCATTGTTTTTGAGCGGCCACACAGCTCAGGAAGTACTTGAAATGGGTTACGGGTTTTACTTCAAAAATGTACCTGCGGAAGATCTGGAGATGCTCTTAAAGATCAATGCCGCTGGTTTTGAGTATTATGAGCAAATACCACTTGAAGAAAGAAAGGAACACACCATTGCGTACGATTTCTTCCTAAAAACTGCAGAGGGCAAGCCCATCCTGATCAACCAAAAATTGACACCTATATTCCTGACAGAAAACGGTAAAATATGGAAGGCCTTGTGCATTGTTTCGCTGTCTACGGCACAGCAGTCAGGCAATGTTACCATTCATAAACATGGTAGCAATACAACCGTAGCTTACGATTTGGAGAAGAACTATTGGAAGACGCTGGATAAGATAGAATTAAGCGATAGAGAAAAGGAGATTATACAATTTTCGATAAGGGGCTATGCCATTAATGAGATAGCCGAAAAATTATTTATTTCTCCCGATACGGTGAAATTCCATCGTAAGAAGATGTTTGAAAAAATGGATGTGGCCAATATCAGCGAGGCTATTTCTTATGCTACTGTGAACAAGCTGGTTTAGGCTGTCATCACGAGGCACGAAGCGATCTCAAGCCAAGGGTTGTGTCTTTTCACAACCCTCACAACCCTACAATTTATGGTGATAAGCGTTTGTGAGCCACAAACGCTGGGGAAGTGTCTACCGACCAATATAAGCATGTTGTGTTTATTTTGTATATTACCACTACAAGCCAACAAAAAACAAGTTATGAAAAATTACCTTCCTCTTGCCGCCTTGATACTTACCAGTTGTGGAAGCAGCAGCGAACAGTCAGCCGATAGTACTGAAAACGAAGCAACAACAGAGTCTAGTGGGCACTCTTGCCTGTGGGAAATGGGTGATACCCCTGAACAATTGCTGACCATGGAAGAAGCTGTGAGCTTAATCGGTGTGGCTGCTGAAGCGCTTGAGCAGAAAGCGAACCCAAAGTACCAAAATGTGCAATATAATTGGAATAGCGGTCGCAGGGCAGAGTTTAATATTGGTGGAAAAAAGATGCCAATGGACGCTAATGACTTTGTAGCAGTTAATGTTAAGCAACTGACTGAAAAGAAGCTCAATCCAAAGTGGAACAAAGACAATGACCCGCTCACACCGATGGAGTATTTTGATAAGTTTCACGCAGGGGTGGCTGAGGGTGCCAAGGAAGCCATTCAAGAGGAGATCGATAAGCAAAACCCGGAAAATGCAGAAGGAGCCAAAAAGGTAGTGGGCATGATGAAGTTTGAGGGCTTTCAGGAGTATGACAATATTGGCGACAAGGCGCACAGCGAGGTGAATGCCAGTGGTGAGAAAGCTACTGGCCTGCGCCAAACGGAGTTAACGTTCCTTCATGGGGATGTTGTTGTGATTGTTGTGGTAGATATTTCAGATGATGATGAGGAAGACAGGGTACTAGCAGAGAAGATAGCCAGAGCGGTAGTGGCAAAATGCGGGTAAGTAAACTTAGAGCGTCATCCCTAGGAACGAAGTGATCTCATTAATCTTATATGCTGACGCGCGATTGCATCGCGTGTCCACCAGGCCAAGGGTTGTGTTTTCACAACCCTATGAACACTACAATTTATGTGATAAGCGTTTGTGAACCACAAACGCTGTGGAAGGAATGGGATAATCCAGAAATTTTTGGCAATTCCTAACATCTTTTCTGAAGCCAATCACGTAAGCTCACATTTATGGTTTATTTATGAATGAACAGGGTGTTATTTTACTCGATAGTGCTGAGAAGAAGTGGAATCAGTACCAATTTCGAAATAAATTTTATTTTTCCTCACTTCAAAACATGCCTGAATTATATGCTTCTTATACTTCCAGTTTTTCTATTAAGTTCGTACTGAAGGGTAAAGAGCATTATGCTTTTGATCAGCATAACTATACTGTAAGCCAAGGTCAGTATTTACTTATTAATGACGGTCAGGAAGTTGATACTTCAATAAAAGGGTCAAACGATGGTATATCAATATTTATTGATCCACATGTATTAAGAACAATATATGGCAATCTTAATAAATCGCACAATACGTTGTTATCAGAGCCCAATATTATCGCTACAGGTGAGGTGAATTTTTTTGAGCATGTATATTCATCACAAGATGATTTCGGGGTTACCCTAAAACAGATTGCCTCTAATATCGAAAACTATTTGCATCAAGATTACTATTTGCCCGAAGAGTGGTACTTTAATCTCTCTGAAAAGTTATTACGTGCTCAATTCAGGATGAGAAATCAAATGGAATCTTTAGACCGGGTAAAGAAAAGTACGCGGGAAGAATTATATAGGCGTCTTCTGAGTGCTAAAGACTACATACATGATAACTTGCACCTGCCAATCAACTTGGATATGTTGGCACTAGAAACCGGATTATCGAAATTCCATTTGATAAAAATTTTTCATCAGTGCTACCACCTTACACCTTATCAATATCTGATGCATTGTAGAATCAACCTGGCTAAAAGCCTTCTGAATTCAACTGTGCTGGGTATTGAAGAAATAGGTTGTTGTTGCGGATTCGATCAGTTGGTTAGTTTTAGTAGGGCCTTTAAACAGATTGCCGGCCTTAGCCCATCGAAATACAGACAGCTGGTAAATTAGCAATTTTTGTTAAAGGTGTTTCGAACGCTGACCTTACTTTAGTGAGATAAAAAAAACTACTATATGTCTAGAAACACTTTACGCTTTTTACTACTATCCGGTGGTATCATTTTCTATGGTCAAATATACGGTCAACTAACCAAAACCTATCATCAGGATTCATTAAGACAATGGACGCTTAATGTATTTAAAGAATTAAAGGTGAAGCACCCAGGGTTTTATAGATATACCATTAAGTCAGATTTTGACCAGTCCATAGATTCTACATTGGCAACAATCGACCGACCACTAAATACACTGGCTTATTATAAAAAAATCAAACCTTTATTTGCTAAAATAGGCTGTTTGCATACAGGGGTATATCTCAATGCTGAAAATGAAAAGGAATTGAAATCGCATGACACCTTACTTCCTTTAGAACTATTTATTAACAAGAATAATGAGGCTTTCGTTACTCACAATTACTCTGGCCATCAGATTAAAACCGGCACCAGACTGCTAACCATCAACGGTGAACCCATTGCGTCTATTCTGAGGAAGATAATGGCAGTAATACCAAGCGATGGTTACAATACCTCTCTAAAGCGTAAGCTCTTAAATGTGCAATTCGCGGGTTGGTATCAGACTGCTTTGGGAGAATCATCAACATTTGAAATCACAGTGCAAACCAATGAAGGGCAGCAAAGTATTCATTTGAAAGGGGTTAATAAAGCGGTATTCCCCACATTTGAGGAACTTGAATATGGCTTCGATAAGCTCTTGGCATTTCGGATCGAAAATAATGTAGGTTACTTAACACTACATACATTCTCCAATTCAGCCATTAAAAGGCACGGTCAGAAATATAACAGATTTATGAAGGATACCTTTGCTCAAATTGAATCCAGAGGTATTAATAAACTCGTGATCGATGTAAGAGGCAATACAGGTGGCAGCGATTCGCATGCAGTAGCCTTGGCCAGCTATTTTTTTAATCAACCGTTTCGTTACTGGGATAAAATTGAAGTTACCGAAGCGACTGCTAAAGAAATTAAAGGGACAGTAAGACTTTTTTATAAAAAGCCGTTGCAGATAGATAGTAGCTATCATTGGCAGAAGATGTGGCTATCCAAAGAGTTTGACTTTTATGAGCCTGTACAACCAGCGAAAATGCCCTATAACGGAGAAACTTATATAATCAGCGATGGTTTGTGTATGTCGTCTTGCGCTGACTTTGTGGCGCTCATGTCCTATAACAGCAAAGCTGTAGTAGTTGGGCAAGAGACGGGTGGTGGCTATCAAGGCAATACCAGTGGACTGATGCCATCTATTGATTTGCCTATGGGGCTGCGCATGACTGTCCCGCTATTAAAATATACCAATGCCGTTGACCACAATGTAAATGTGGGTCGCGGCACCATTCCCGATCATATTGTGGAATACAACTGGCAAGACTGGGTAAATAAAACAGACCTTGAGATGCAGTGGGTAGATGAGCAGCTAGGGCATTAATATATTGTGTCAGTTGGCTACCTGCTGCAAGCTTTGTTCAGTACAACTTGTGGCTTTTATCAATGAAGTGTAAAGATTAACTTTTAGGTATAAGATGCAATCTTTAACAAAGAGGGATGGCATTCGTTAAGCAAACAAGCGCCATCTGAGGAATCAACCATAAGCAACCGAGCCAAGGGTTGTGTCTTTTCACAACCCTCACAACCCTACAAATTATGGTGATAAGCGTTTGTGAGCCACAAACACTGGGGAAATTAATCTTCTCTATACAATGCAAAAATGGCGAGAGGAGGCCAAGGGTTGTGTCTTCACAACCCTCTGAATACTACATTTATGTGATAAGCGTTCGTGAGCCACAAACGCTGGAGAAATTATTCTTCACAACCACCATGCAGAGCATGGCGGGAACTGGGGGGACCTTAGAGTTTGCATTGCACTTGCTACAACCTTAGATTGGTATTAAGTTGCGCATGCCTTATCTATTGTGTTATACCTTGTTATTTAGGCTTTTAATGTTCAGCGTTCGAGCTAGTTTCTTTAAACCAGTTTTTGATATGAACCAGAATGATAACCCCATGAATACATATCTAATGAACAAGAACAATAAAAGTAATATTGGAATGAATTTTAGGGCATTGTTAAAACCCTCTGTTAATAGCAATAAACCAAATCCGATTATTGGATATGATAAAAGAATTCCGAAAAGTATTTGAAAAGCTTTATTAAGTCGCACCTGAATTGTACCTGAATTGTTTTGAAAGTTACCTATATAGACACAAACAGCACCACGGCCAATTTCGGATGATATCAGTTTAAAACCTTGTTCAGTAACCGTTCCACGAAATTCTTTATTGGTCCATGTAGAAATGAGGTTATCAGTTAAGTCAGTTTGCCCCTTAAGCTTTTCATAACTTCTGGAATACAGATCTTCCAATTCTACGTTTAGGGATTTTGTTGGAAATAGCTTCAAGTTTTGAGAGTTCATGAACGGTACGACATTAGAATAATAGAGCTTCTGTTATATCACTAATATTCAGTTTATATAGCTGACGCGCGATTGCTCGCGTGTAAATTTATTTCAAGGTTGCACTCGTTAATAAAACGAGCGCGAGCTGGGGTTTAAACTTGGTATAAATCTTCATTAGCCTTCACCATTTTGTTGTTCTAAATTCGTGATATTCAAAGGGGTCTTATTATCCCAATTCTTTTTCCATATTTCCTTGTTCAGAAGCCCATTTTCAATAATATGGACCAAGAGGTTTACCCATTCATCCTGATATACATAGTCATCATGAACCTCATCATAATGACAATATTTTGTATTGGTGTTAAAAGGGTCTTCATCTACATCTGATCTTAAAGGTCTAATCATTAAAATATAATACAGGCACTTATGATCAAAGTGATTTAAATTACTGCCTGTCCTTTCGTTAACTTGATTTACAACATCTCCAGGCTTTAATCTTCCTGGGTTAATTGCCTCTTTTTTAACAACCTTATCCTTAATAATAGCAGTTACCTTTTCATAATTCTCTTTATCATCAGATGAAAGAGAGTTCCAGTTGACAAATTCAACGGCCAAATCATTTCTGTTAGTGTTACTGATTTTTGGAAGTTGAATTAGCTTAATACTGTAATCTTGTGTGTTGAAAACATCATCTGACAAGCCAGTTCGGTATGTATCAATGAACTGTTTTAACTCTTTTATTTCTTTTGACAGAAGCTTTTTACTTGCTTCTAACTGTGATTTTTTTCTGATTCTAGAAAATTGAATTGAAAATGATAGGCTTTCATTGAGAGCATAATCCTCACCAAATAATTCTATCAAAGTGTTTTCATAATTATAAAGAAGCGCTTGACACTCTCCAAAAATCATTATGCCTACTTCCTCTCTGTCAATATATCGATGTTCAATTTTATTTCGGAGTTTAATGAAGAAATTAATGTTAGATTTAACACCATCTGAAAGGCCAACGTATTTACTCACACAGGTTTTTAATTCCCACGATTTTTTTTCGCCATCAACAATTTCGTAGCGCCCATTTGACTTTTTGTAGTAATATTTTTCACCAATAGTATGATTAAAATGAGCATGAAAAAGCCTTGTCCAGGCGATTATCATGTGTGTGATAAAACCCTCTACTCGAAAAGGAGTCCTTGGCTTATTATAAATTTCAACAGCTAATAGTGCGGCTTCAATTGAGCTTTCTAAAGTTATTTTGGTTTTTCCTTTCCGTAGGCTCATGTGCGGTGTGGTGTGCTTGCTAACATCAGGGTAACAGAACTTCTGTTATATCACTAATATCTATTTTACTAATCTAATGTTTTTTAGTTTTTAAATCATAAAGGCAACAAAAAAGCCTTCTGAATCATATCCAGAAGGCTTTGTGGTATCCTAATTGAAATTATCTATTCTTCAAGTACGACCAATCCATTCAATAAAATTTCTATGTCTTTTTTATAGGTTTGCACGAGGTTATCTGCCGTATAACTTACCAACTGGATGCTGCCTTCAGCGCTGGAGTAGTAATAGCCCAAGTAAGTGAACCTGATGCCTTGTAAGGTGCCTGTTAACTGCATGTGCAATACTTTAACACCATTTACCATTCTATACTCTTCATGAACCACCTTAGTGTCTGGTGCTACACCTTTGGCATTTTCAAGCGCTATGGTCTTTAAAGTTGATAGTGGCACTTCTATCTTTTCAGTGATCAGCATGCCATAAAGGTCTTCACCTTTCTTAACGAACTTAAATTCACTGGCATCATCTTCAGCACCCTTTTCAAAAGACCATTCTTTTGGGTTGATCCAAAGACCAATATTCAGTTTTTTACTCTTAATAAGGAAGGTGGATTTTTTATCCTTCTCAAAGGGTGTTTCGTTGGTCGGGATTTCGGTTTCTTCAACTTCAGCGCCATCTACATATTCCCACGTGCCATCCTCATAGAGTAGCACTTCATCTCCGGTATCTGTTACAGCATTAATTTGACCAACTGCAGGCACGAAAATTATAGCAAGTAGTAATCCTAATAATGATTTCATTTTAACAGGTTCTATTTTCTGGCAATAGCCTTCAAAGCAGCATTTACAATATCATCAGGGCCTAAACCATATTTAGGCAATAGCTCTTCTGGGGTTCCGCTTTCTCCAAAGCTGTCATTAACCGCCACCATTTCTAAAGGTAGGGGAAGGTTGCGGCTCAAAGTTTGAGCAATGCTATCCCCTAAACCACCGTTCATTTGGTGTTCTTCTGCAGATACAGCACATCTTGTTTTCTTAACTGATGCCAAGATTGCCTCTTCATCCAATGGCTTGATGGTGTGTATATTGATAATCTCAGCGCTAATTCCTTTTTCTGCTAAAATGGCTTCAGCTTCTATCGCTTGCCAAACCATATGGCCCGTAGCAAAAATAGAAACATCACTACCTTCAATCATATTGATGGCCTTACCAATCTCAAACTTCTGATCAGCAGGAGTGAAGATTGGCCATTTTGGTCTACCAAATCTTAAATATACCGGGCCTTCATGATCTGCAATGGCAATAGTAGCGGCCTTTGTTTGATTATAATCACATGGGTTGATCACCGTCATGTGCGGTAACATTTTCATCATACCCAAATCTTCCAAAATCTGGTGCGTAGCCCCATCTTCACCTAAGGTAAGACCAGCGTGTGAAGCACAGATCTTTACATTCTTGCCTGAATAAGCCACTGACTGTCTGATCTGGTCATAAACCCTACCGGTAGAAAAGTTAGCAAACGTGCCTGTAAAAGGTATTTTGCCACCTATAGTCATACCTGCTGCCAGGCCAATCATGTTGGCTTCAGCAATACCTACTTGAAAAAACCTGTCAGGGAAATCCTTTTTAAAGGCATCCATTTTTAATGAGCCTGTTAAGTCAGCACAAAGTGCTACCACGTTTTTGTTTGATTTTCCCAGTTCGTGCAATCCGGCTCCAAAGCCTGATCTTGTGTCTTTCTTTTCGGTATAGGTGAGTTTAGTCACGATGTAAATGTTTAGGTTATAAGCGCCTTACAGAAGCGGCAAATTTATACATATCTTCTTAAAATAATAGTCTATTTTAAGATTAGTCAAACAATCTGACGGTTGTTGACAGCCCTTCTTTAATGGTGAAGTTTTTAACGGTGGTGTACTTGCTGCCTGGGGCTTTTTCTACTCTAAATACAATTTTGTAATTACCGGGCTGAATAGCAATCGTAGATTTCGATTCTTTGTTGTCAAGGTCTTTGATCCATTGCTGGCTGCCATCATCATTAATTTCATACAAACTGCCAAACCCAGCGGCATTGTTATAAATATTTAACAGTCCAGGGGCTGGCAGGGTAATCTGCTCCTGCTGGCTTTGTTGTACGCTTACCTTAAACTTTCTGGATGGCAGCGTTAATACTTCAATATCATAATCTCCGGTAAGGTATTTTTGGCTGGTGTTAATGTCCTGTGTGTGGATTAGTCTGTTACCCTTACTGATCAACACTCTAACCCCTTGAGTGTAGGTGGAGGCATTTCTTTGATTAATAGCTATTGTTCCCTGTGGCGTAGCAAGCTGAATGGTATTGTGAATTCCGGGGTGAAGCCTGTAATTTCTTTTAACTACAGGAGGGATGGTATTGGCCACAACATCATAAGGTATCACGGCTTCCAGTATTACTGTGTCTGGTTTACCTTGAGTATCTAAATAATGCACAAAATCAAAAGCCGAAATCTTAGTGACACTATTTACAAAGCTCACATTGACATTGGTCTCCGTGGGTTTATTTTTCACATCCAGCAGCTCTACAGTAGCTGTGGTTTTTTCGAGACTTGTTTTAATGGCCTTTTGCAGCGCCACCTGAAAGGTGTTCAAATCTTTGGCATCGAAGAAGTCACCCAGGCACCTGAATTCTTTAGTATAGTCTTTATCAATCCCCAAACCAATAACAAAAGGTCTTAGGAAAACGCCTTTTTTCTGCAGGGCCAATGATACTGCGCAGGGGTCGCCATCACATGATTCTATACCATCTGTTATTATGATAACAATATTCCTTGAGCTACCTGCCGGAAAATCATTGGCGGCCTGCTCCAACGAATAGGCAATAGGCGTAGTGCCTTTTGGGCTAATCAGCTGTAGTTCTTTGATGATCTGGGCATGGTTCTTTTGTGCAAAGCCAACCTCTAGTTTAGTGTCTTTGCAGTTTTGTGCTCCCTTAGAGTACAGATGCCCATAAGCCCGAAGTGCCAGCTCCAGTTTAGGATTGACCTTCAATGAGTCCACCAGGTTTGAAAGCAAAGACTTGGCTACATCCATGCGTGTTTCCTGACCCCACTTGGCCAGCATACTTGCCGAGCCATCTAACAGAAATAGTATTCTGGTTTTTTCAGGGAGCTTTTGCTGTACATTCTGCGCCAGCAGGGAAGTGGTTATAAACAGTAGCGCAATTACGGTTGTTATTCTTAGCATCAGGTTATCAACGATTATTTTGGGCAATAATTTCCTTTAGAACTTGGGAATCGTTTGTATTTTTTACAAAAATCGTAAATTACCCGGATGAAAAATAAAATAATACTTTGGTCTTTAACCGTAGCACTCTCTGGATTCCTTTTCGGTTTCGATACTGTGGTTATTTCCGGGGCTAACCTTCCCATAAAAGAGTTATGGCAAACCACACCATTCTTTCACGGTACATTTATCATGTCAATGGCCCTTTGGGGTACAGTAATCGGTTCATTGTTTGGAGGAATACCTACAGATGCTATTGGTAGAAAAAAAACCCTCCTTTGGGTTGGGATATTATATTTTGTGTCAGCCGTGGGATCAGCATTGGCTCCAGACCCTTACTTATTTTCATTTTTCAGATTTATCGGGGGTATCGGTGTTGGGGCCTCATCTGTAGCGGCACCCACTTATATTTCAGAAATCACTTCCTCTAAAAACAGAGGCAAGTTTGTGGCGCTTTATCAATTTATGATAGTATTTGGGATTCTCATAGCTTTCATTTCCAACTACCTCTTAAAAGGAGTAGGTGGTGAAAACGACTGGCGTTGGATGCTCGGTGTAGAAGGAATACCTGCCTTTATCTTTTGTGTTATGATATTGGGAGTTTCCAATAGTCCAAGATGGTTGTACCTGAAGAAAAAGGATGAAGCTGGAGCTTTAAGGGTTCTGAACATTATAGATCCAGCAACGGCACAAGAGCGCCTTCAGGACATTAAAAATGATATCCAACCTGATGCCCAGCACAGCAATTTCTTTACTCAGAAACATTACCGACCTATCATGTTGGCATTTTTAATCGCCTTCTTTAATCAATTGTCGGGTATCAATTTTATATTGTATTATGCACCTGAGTTGCTTGAGATAGCGGGTCTGGCCGCTAAAGACTCTTTATTCAATTCTATCTCCATAGGAGGTATAAATATGCTATTCACCTTTGCCGGCCTTTACCTGATTGACAGGATTGGGCGTAAGCAATTGATGTATATTGGTTCCATCGGTTATATTATAAGCCTGGTACTCACGGCCTATGCCTTTTATGCTGCCATTGACCCTACCTATTTATTAGTATTCATCTTGGTGTTTATTGCTTCTCATGCTATTGGGCAGGGAGCGGTTATTTGGGTGTTTATTTCAGAAATATTTCCCAATCAGGTTCGTGCTTATGGTCAAGCTCTAGGTACGGGCACCCACTGGGTTTTTGCGGCACTTATCACATTATTAACACCAATCTTCATTGACAGGCAGGATGGAATTTTTGGGGACAATCCATGGCCTGTATTTGCATTCTTTGCCTTTATGATGGTGCTACAGTTGCTGTTTACCTGGAAACTAATGCCAGAAACCAAAGGCAAAACATTAGAAGAACTTGCTAAAGAATTATCACCATGAAAAGAATAGTACTAGGATTATGCATTATAGCTGCTGCTTGTGCACCAAAGAAGGAAGAGCAGGTAGTAGTTGAGGTTGAGAATACTGCGTATTACGGAGAACAGCACCGTTTGCAGTTCCATTTTTCACCAGAGGCACACTGGATGAATGATCCTAACGGGATGGTTTATTATGAGGGGGAATACCACCTTTTCTATCAATATTACCCTGACAGTATTGTTTGGGGACCTATGCACTGGGGCCATGCTGTAAGCACTGATATGGTGAGCTGGGAACATTTACCCGTAGCGCTTTATCCTGATGATTTGGGGTATATCTTTTCTGGTAGTGTTGTGGTTGATAAAAACAACACTTCTGGGTTAGGTACGGCAGAGAATCCACCATTGGTGGCCATTTTTACCTATCACCAACCTGAAATGGAGAAGGCAGGCAAAATAGATTATCAGTATCAGGGAATTGCCTACAGTACTGATAAAGGCCGTACATGGACTAAATATGAGAATAACCCCGTGCTGCCTAATCCAGGCATCAAGGATTTTAGAGACCCTAAAGTATTTTGGTACGAGGAAGGGCAGAAGTGGGTCATGTCATTGGCTGTGCTGGATCATATTACTTTCTACTCCAGTCCAGATTTGAAATCATGGACTAAAGAAAGCGATTTCGGCTTTGAGTTAGGCGGTCATGGTGGTGTTTGGGAGTGTCCTGATTTGATAAGGATGGGTGATAAATGGGTGTTGCTGGTGAGCATCAATCCTGGTGGACCTAACGGAGGTTCTGCAACTCAGTATTTTGTTGGTGACTTTGATGGTAAGACCTTCACTCCACAAGATCAGGAAACCCGCTGGATAGATATGGGAAGGGATAATTATGCAGGTGTCACCTGGTCAAATGTACCTGAGGAAGATGGAAGGATTTTGTTTTTGGGTTGGATGAGCAACTGGAATTATGCCCAGGTAGTGCCTACAGAGAAATGGCGTAGTGCCATGACGGTGGCCCGAACTTTTGAGCTTAAAGATAAGGATGACAAACACATATTGACTTCTTATCCTGTCAAAGAGCTGGAGCAACTTAGAGGAGAAAGCATGACTGTAAATTCCTCAGGTACCAAAGTTGATTTGATGAAGAGTGGTTATGAACTGGCAGATATGGATTTAAATATCAGCACAGAAGCTGAAACGCTGGGACAGTTTGAATTACAATTTTATAACAACAATACTGACACACTAAGATTTGGTTATTCAAAAGAGCGTCAGTCATTCTATATCAATAGAGATGAGGTAGGTAATAATGATTTCTCAGAAGAGTTTAACGGAGATCAACTGGCACCATATGATTTAGATGCTAAAGAAATGCCCTTAAGGGTACTAATGGATGTGGGCTCTGTGGAGATTTTTGTGAATGGTGGAGAGCTTGTGATGACCTCACTATATTTTCCTGAATCACCATTTACTAATGCCCGATTGGTTACAAAAAACCCTCAACCAATAAAGGCAGAGGGTAATATTTACAAATTAAAAGGAATTTGGAATAGGTGATTAATAATCACCTAAAGTTTCTTCTAACTGGCCTAAAGCATCTGCTAATTCCTCATCACTAGGAGGGATGCCATGCCATTTGTGTGTTCCTACCATAAAGTCAACTCCATAGCCCATTTCTGTGTGCATGAGGTTTAATACTGGTTGACCTTTACCGGTCAGACTCTTAGCTTCTTCTATTTTTGAAATCAATGCTCCTACATCATTACCTTGACTTTCAATAACTTTCCATCCGAATGCTTCCCATTTAGCTCTTAAGTTACCAAGACTCATTACTTCTTCTGTAGAGCCATCAATTTGCTGTCTGTTGAAGTCGATGGTAGCTACAATATTGTCAACTTTGTGGTGTGCAGCATACATAGCCGCTTCCCATACCTGACCTTCATCCTGCTCGCCATCACCCATAAGCACAAATACAAGATTGTCGTCATTGTTCAATTTTTTGGCCTGAGCTGCACCCAAAGCTGCAGATAAACCCTGTCCTAAAGAACCAGATGCAATTCTGATTCCTGGAAGGTCTTCTTCTGTAGCCGGGTGACCCTGAAGTCTTGTGTTCAGCTTTCTGAAAGTAGATAGCTCATCTACTGAAAAGTATCCGCTTCTCGCCAATACACTATACCAAACCGGAGAAATATGTCCGTTTGACAGGAAGAAAAGATCTTCTCCAATACCATCAGGATTGAAGGCATTGTCATGCTTCAGAATATGAAAATACATTGAAACGAAATACTCTGTGCAGCCTAATGAACCACCAATGTGGCCTGACTGAACGGCATGAACCATTCTTATAATGTCTCTTCTAACCTGTGAAGCTATTTTCTTTAATTCCGGGATGTTTGGAGTAGTGCTCATCGATAAATGTTTAATGATGCGAATTTAAAAATTATCGGGGAAGTAGGAGCGTAATATTGAAAAAAACGAAAAGTCTGGCTTAATTATAACCAGACCTTTCGTTAAATGCTTATTTTAAAATCTGTGCGGTATGATCTTTAGTTTTTACCTTTTCTATAATTTCCTCAATTGTTCCATTTTCATCAATAAGAAAAGTAGTTCTGGCCGTACCCATGTATTTACGTCCATACATAGATTTCTCTACCCAGGTGCCATATTTTTCATGTATCTGTTTTTCAGTATCTGCCAGCAGCTTGAAAGGGAGGCTTTGCTTTTCTATAAATTTTTGATGAGACTTTTCAGAATCAGTACTGACGCCCAGCACTTCATAGCCAGCCGACTGTAGCGCCTGATAATTATCCCTAAGATTACATGACTCTGCAGTACAGCCTGGAGTATTATCTTTTGGATAAAAGTACAGAACCACTTTTTTGCCAGCATAGTCCTTCAAAGAAACTGAATTCCCATCCTGATCATTTACATTAAAATCGGGTGCTTTATCACCTGCTTTTAGCGCCATAGTTATTTAGTTTAAGGTGTTTGAATATTCATTTATATTGCCCTGCATGTCTTCCACTAAAAGCTTAACAACTCCGGTAAACGGTTTGTTATCATTTAGCTTTTCTGACCATATAAGAGCGCGTTTACTGTCATAGTTCATCAATACCCATTCGTTATTCACGTAACATTTAAATGACTTGATGCCCGACAGATTATCGCTTATTTTAAATCTTAAGCTGTTAGAACTTAGTGTAAGAGGTGTGACCTTAGGCGGTATTGTATCCGATAGTATCGTGTATTTACCAAAACTCCTGGTCCAGAAGCTGACTTTATCAGCTTCCCAACTACCGCCTTCAAAGCTTTTGTAACCATTGTCATACACAGAGTAGATGGCATATTTACTTTTTGGGTAATGACCTTGTGGCTTCAATGTTACCTTAATAGACTTCCTTAAAGGAACATAGGTGCTACCAATTTCAAAATATTCTTGCTGATCTACAGTGTCTAATTTATAGTCTGTTTTTAAATATAAGGTGTCGAACAATGAGTTTGAGGGAAAATAGATGTCCAAAAACTTGTTGTAGTATTTATAATCCATTTCATGAGGCACCTTGTCTTTAAAATTATAGGTCTTGAAGGACTTGTCAACTTGCAGCACCTTGGGTATTTCCCTGCGCATGTCATGGAGGTAAATGCCAGTATTGTTAATAAAATAGTCAGGAACGGTTGAAGTTCCATTGAGCATCACACCGTTCTCGGTCTGTTCTTTTGGTATTTTATATACAAAAGTGTTTTCTATTACATCGATATCATATTTCAGGTTGTCATAGGAGTAGAGTGATTCTGGAAAGTCTTTGCCAATGATTTTAAATGTCAGCATGCTTTCATTACCATAGGCATCTGTCATTTTTATAGTTACTGGAAGCTCTTGTCCAACGGTCACTTTTATTCTGCCCTGATTTTGATCTGTAGTATAGAAATTTAGCTTATTGCCATCGTCAATGTAGAGCTTATGATAACGCGTTCCCGTAAAATGAAGGTTCTCATAACTCATATGTTTAAGAATGTTTCTTTGCTCGCTAAAAGAGAAAGACTGTATGTCATACGAGTACACCAACTTATCATTGATGTTCATTTCTAAGGTGTTTATTCCGCATCTAAATCTGGAGTTGTCCAGCTTGTCATAGGCATATAGCTGAATACCAATTTCTCCTTTGGCGTGTATAGGTTGATCTATCACATAGTTGTTGCCTACCCGCCTGGCGTCATATGTCATTTGTCCAAATTGTCCATCAACCCGCGCATTCTTGTTAAGGGTGCTCACAATTATTTTTTCTGCCAGCGGAGGTGTGTTGTCAAGAATCTCTTCAAATCCATAGTTAAGGGGATTCAATGGGTTTTGATGCTTATCTCTAATATCATAATGCAAGTGCGGGCCTCCTGAAGAGCCGCTGTTGCCAGAGTAGGCAATAATATCTCCTTTTTTTACAGGAAACAGATCTTTTTTTATCATCAGGTTCTGCTCAAAACTCTCAGATTTATACTGCTGCGTACGAATATAGTTGGCCAGCTTACCATTAATCCTGTCCAAATGGGCATAGACTGAAGTATGGCCATTGGGGTGCAAAATATAAATGGCATTACCATATCCTGAGTTGGATATAGCTACGCGCGAAACGTACCCATCTGCAGAGGCATAGACTGGAAGTCCAATGCGCCCCTCAGTTCTTATATCTATACCCGTATGGAAATGTGTGGACCTGAGCTCACCCATTGTGCCTGCAAGCGTGTTACGCTCACCAGGTTTAATAGGAAACATGTAATATGATTCTTTAGCGATCTCACCTGGTGCCAGCTGACCCGATGCATTTATAAAAGAAAGTGTTCCAACAATAAATATCAGGTTACTTAATATGTACCTCCAGCATTTTTTCATCCTCTATGTATCCCTCCAATTTTTGGCCAATGGCTATAGGCCCCACACCCTTTGGTGTTCCTGTAAAAATTAAATCTCCTTTCTTCAAAGTAAAGAACTTTGAAAGGTAAGACACCATATAATTGAAATTGAATAGCATCAAACCTGTATTTCCCTGTTGCTTCACATCACCATCAACTTGTAATGAAAAGTTGATATTGTTTAAGTCTTTAAATTTCTTAATGGAGACAAAGTCGGAAATAGGGGCAGAGCCATCAAACCCTTTTGCTATGGCCCATGGAAGACCTTTCTCTTTAGCCTTTTGCTGCAAATCCCTAGCCGTGAAGTCTATTCCCAAACCTATCTCTTCATAATATTTGTGGGCAAATTTTTCATCAATATTTTTACCAACCTTACAAATCTTCAATACCAATTCTATTTCATGATGTATATCATTTGAGTAGTCCGGATAATAAAAATTTGCTCCATTTTTTAACAAGGCTGAATCAGGTTTTGTGAAAATAACGGGCTCGTCAGGCTTTTCATTATTTAGTTCCTTGATATGTTCAGCATAATTCCGACCTATCGCTAATATTTTCATATAAATTATTTAAATTCTCTTTTGAGAAACAATACAGCACCAAATTGTTATTGATTCAAAGTATTTTTTATAAAATTGACGAATCTTTCGCGAACATAAAATTTGTAGATATGAATAGTAAAATAATTTCCATCTTAATGGTGTGTCTTTTTGTTTTTAGCTGCTCCACAGTGCCTTTAACAGGAAGAAAACAACTCAGCTTAGTGCCTAACTCAGAACTATTGCCCATGAGTTTTGATCAGTATAAAACGGTAATGAATGAAAGTAAAATGTCATCGAATGCCGAGTATACCAGAATGGTAAAGAATGTAGGGGCCAAAATCTCATTGGCGGTGGATACTTATATGCGCCAGAATGGTATGGCCTCACAATTGGAAGGATATTCGTGGGAGTTTAATGTTATCGAGGATGATGTGGTCAATGCATGGTGTATGCCCGGAGGTAAGGTAGCTTTCTATACAGGTATTATGCCTATATGCCAGGATGAGAAAGGCGTGGCCGTAGTGATGGGGCATGAGGTAGCCCATGCCATTGCCAACCATGGTAGTGAGCGTATGAGCCAGGGGCTAGTTGCTAATGGCCTATTAGGTGGGGCTTCTGCCGCTTTGGGTCAGAATCCTACACTTACAAATCAGATATTACTCCAATCCATAGGTATGGGCTCCCAACTCGGGATGTTGAAATTTTCAAGAACCCATGAGTCTGAGGCCGATAAAATGGGATTGATATTTATGGCCATGGCTGGGTATGATCCTAGAGAGGCACCAAAGTTCTGGGAACGAATGAATGCCAATAGTGGAGGTAGTAGACCTCCAGAGTTTTTATCAACCCACCCTAATCCGGATACAAGAATTGCTGATTTAAATGCCCAGATGCCAGAGGCGCTGAAGTATTATAAGAAGTAGTGAATTGAAATGTAATTCAAACATTAACTAAAAAGGTTCAAGCTAAAACTTGAACCTTTTTGTTGAAACTGAATTCATTAACTACTAAAACTTATAATAATTAGGGCACTCTACATTACCATGAATTTTCCTAATACGGAAACGGTAGTTGAGCATAAACTCATGTGTACCGTTAGAAAACTGGTTGATGTCTGATGTAGTCCAGTCATAAGAATAGCCAAAATTAAACTGGTCGCTTAGTTTTAAATCAATATAAGTAATGAGTGCATCAACATTTCTATAACTTACGCCAACACTTAGCAGCTCATAAAAGACCACTCCGGCATTAAGATCGATACTTAATGGAGAACCTTCCTGCGCACGTACTAACAATGAAGGCACCAACTGAACAGTTTTCATTCTATTTAATGGAAGGGTGATGCCTCCGCGTAAATAATAATATCGTGCCGACCTGATATCATTTACTGCATTTTCGAGGTCAACATTATCAAAACCACTGTTGAGAAGGAATGGCACCGAGAACCCTGCAAAAAATAAATCATTGCTGAAATATGCCCCTACACCAAAATTAGGTTTTATTTCATTGCTAACATTAGAAAATGATTGGTCAGCCTGGTTGTCTAAGTTCAAATCGCTGAAATCTGCGTTTATTAAATTAAAACCTGCTTGTACGCCCAAAGATAACTTTCCTACAGGTGACTTGATGATAAATGCATAGCTCCCATAAAGGTTTTGATTGTTATAACTGCCTATTTTGTCACTGGTTACCAAAAGTCCTAGTCCAACTTTTTCTTTGGCTACCGCTGAATGGATACTAAAAGAAAAGGTCTTTGGGGCACCATCAAAATTTACCCACTGGTTTCTGTACATTGCCGTGGCACTCACCTGTACATGGCTACCTGCAAATGCTGGATTTATCACCAATCCGTTAAAAATATACTGCGAGTACACAGGATACTGTTGTGCGGAGAGATTAAAAGAAACCCCTACTAAAAAAATAAAACCAAATAGAAACCTCAGGTGCTTGCTTTTAAACATTTCAGCTAAACTAGTTAACAATTTCTAAATAACCAGACAGTGCTTTGGAACCATCACGCTTATCAATAACATAGAAGTAAGTGCCATCCGGTAAATTGCGTCCCATTGGATTAATCCCTTTGTTAGAAGACCCATCAAACAGTTTTGCAGAGTTGTCATAACCTTCTTCTTCAAAAACCAGTGTACCTGCTCTATTGAATATTTTAACCACATTTTGAGGGAAGTTTTCTATACATTCAATTTTGAAGAAAGCATTCTCATTATCACCATTTCTTGAAATACCATTAAAAGGATTTACTTCGGTGCCTATTGTTACATCAGCTTCAGCAGAGCATTGTTGAGCTGTTTGCACAACAACATGATACATACCAACAGGAACTTCGGTTAAGTTAGGCCCAACAGCTATGTCCACATTGTTAGACAAATCAGTCCAAATCACTTCATCAATTTCAACCTCATTAGTAAGCCTCATGAGCGCATATCCATTATCGTTATTACAACTTGCGTTGCCTATTTCAAATTCGAAAGCCGGGAAGACCAGAATTTCCTGAACTTCTCCGGTAACTGGCTCTGATACACATCCAGTAACAAGACTAGTAGCAGTTACTGAATACAAACCTTGAGCAAGGTCTTCATAAAATTCCCCTGTATTTTCAATTGTTGAAGAAACAGTTGTTCCCAAATACCAATCAAAAGTGTAGTTGCTGGTGTTTCCATTAACCGCAGCCGATAACGCGCCATTGTCAATAACACAATGTGTGTCATTGGCAATTAGTGTAACATCAGGATTTGGTACTGGTTCTATATCAGATGATATAGTGATAGTTTGTTCGTTAAAGCAATTTGTCAAATTGTTTGTAGCCCTTACAGTATACTCTAACGCTTGCAATCCGAAAAACTCAGTTCCTGTATAGACAGGTGTTCCTGATGTATTTGTCCCTTCAAACCAGTCAAAAGTGTACCCGATAAATGAGCCATCAACAGATGCACTGGCTACACCATCAGCTTTAGTAATGTCACAAACAGTGATTGGGGCTACTTCAGTAGCTATCACATTTGGAATAATTTGCTCATTTGTTACAGTTACTGTAATAGTGTTCTGGCAGAAGGCATCTGAAATGTCCGTAGCTACAACAGTGTAATCACCAACATTAAGTCCTGTTACATCTTTTCCAGTGCCAATAGAAGCGCCAGACACATCCGTCCAGATGTAATTGTAGTTATTACTTCCTCCAGATGTTACAGTTGCAAAGACAGTCCCATTATTATTAGAACAATCCGTTAGTGGAGTGGCAGAACCAGTCAGGTCAACCTCTGAAGTTTCCAAAACAAGCTCGTACGTTTCTGTACTCCTGCATAAAGTAGTATTATTGGTGACTTCAACAGTATAGTCACCGGCTACCAGGTCTACAATATTTGCATCGCTTACTAAAGGTGTGCCTGTAGCCGAGGTTCCAGCAAACCAATTGTAACTGTATGATGCACCACCACCACTTGCTTCTGTGAAGAGTTCCCCTAGAACATTGTTAAGCTGGAGACATCTGGTAGGGTTTTGAAAGTCAAGAAGGGTTATTTCAGGGTCATTGAAAGTTTCATCCTCAACTACAAATTCCGTCTCACTAGAACATCCATTAGTAGGGTTTATAGCAGAAACGAAGTAGTTACCCTGAGGTAGGCTACTTTCATCAGCCGCAGCACCGTCATTGTCTGTCCATGTAAAATTATAGCTTCCTGTGTTGTCAATACCATCTTCAAAGGCAATAGCAGTTGCTGATCCATTATTTAAGCTTCCATCAACAAGACAGTCTACAATGTTAGTTGCTGTTACATCAACAGTTGTTAAGGGAGAACTGTCAATTATGTTCACTTCGGTTATTGAGCTACATCCCAATGAACTCGTGCCATTGACATTTGAAGTTACTGAAACTGTGTAAATGCCAGATTCTAATGCATTGGCCTGCAAACCGGTCGCAATAGGGGTGCCCACTGTGGTTTGTCCTGCATACCATTCGATGGTAAAGTCAGCAGCATTCACTATTCCAGTTCCATCCAGATCTGTTATTTCAGCAAAACCGCTATGAGCGATACCTAAGGTGTTATCACAATTCAAGTCATCTGTAACCCCAGTTACAATAGTTGGGTTCGTTACCGAAGTTTCAATAGTAGCTCTTTTTGGAACAGAACTACAATTATTGAATCCTACACCAGTATTTAATGCAATAACAGTGTACTCTATTGAACTCAGTGTATTCGAAGAAAAATAATCTGTAGGCACAGTAACACCTGGGGTTGCGTTTATCGTTTCTACCGGGGTTTGTGTTAAATCTGTTCCTTCATACACTTCTATTATAAAGTCTCCATGATCTAATGTCTTAGTATCTAAATTAATTTGAAGCTGACCATTTTCCGGAGAACACTGGTCTGCATCAATGGGTGTTAAGGTTACTGTATGTAGATTGATAAATTCAAGTTCAAATTCATCAATCGATTCGCAGCCTGTATCAAGATCTCTTGCAAGTACAGTATATACCCCAACCGAAATGCCGGTGAGTGCATCTGTACTGACTCCCGTCACTGTCCTCAAAGGTGTGCCTGTAGCATCAAATCCATTATACCATTCCAGTTCAAAACCTGAAGTGTTTCCAGCCCTTGAAACCTCAATCGACAACTCGCCATTATTGGCGTTACAGTCAGAAGGGGGCACTTCTGCAATTTTATTTTGATTAATGTTTATGGCAGGAGAGTTGTCCAAGATAGTTACAGTAACTGGAGCAGCATTACAACTTCTGTTATTATTTACTGCTTTAAAAGTGTACTCACCAGGGGCAAGATTTGATAAAATGTTGCCCGTTTCAGTAAAATCAGGAGTAGCTTTTACTGATGGCCCATCATACCAGGAGAACGTATAATCTGCCGGAGTATCAACACTTACAGATGCCGTTATGCTTCCATTGAAAGGGTTACACTGAGTAACATCTGTTTTTGTGAATGAAAGGGTTGGAATAACCACGTTATCTACAATAGTGGCTTCATCTGTAGTACTACAGCCTGTAACATTATCAGTTAACCTTATCGTATATATTCCTTTTGCCAGATTTTCGACAGTTGCTCCCGTTCCGACTAAATTGGCATTGTTGGTATTCTGCCCTCTAAACCAGCTAATTGTAAAATCACTTGCAGTTCCTGGAAAGGTAACACTTACAGAACCATTTGGTGATGAGCTGTTACAAGAGTTCATTTCAGTACTTGATGTACTTGATATTACCGGTGCAGTTGTTTGGTCTATTGTTACGGTAACAGGTAAGGATGAGCATGAAAACGCGTCATTTGTTGCAACTACAGTATACTTCCCTTTATTTAAAGTATTTACGGTTGCTCCTGTAAAGTCAGGAGAGGGTTTGACACTCGTGCCTCTATACCATTTAAAGGTAAATCCAGTGGTTACTCCACCAACATTTGCACTTACCGAACCAGAGGTGGCATCAGAACATACAATATCAACTGCTGTAGCTGATACAACGGGTATATTAGATAAATCCTGCACTTCTTCAGATTCAATGGTTTGACAGCCCGTTAATTTGTCTGTTACAAGTACGGTGTAAATACCAGGGTCTAAGTCAGTGGCAATATTGCTTTTACTAATTACTAAACCACCACCTACTGTATTTCCAACATACCATTCGTAGTCATAATTAGCTGCTGGTTCACCTCCATTAACGACAACCTGAAGCTCACCATTAGGGTTCTTACAATTGTCAAAAGATTGATTTTCAGTTATTGCACCTGTTACTGTTGTTGGAATGTCATTGATTACAACCTGAACTGTATCTGAGTTACAAAATGCAGTTTTATGTCTGGCATATACAGAATAAGTACCAGCAGTTAGTCCTGTGTAAATAGCTCCAGTAAAATCAGCTGTACCAGTAGCATCTGTACCATTGAACCAGAAAAAATTGTAGTCTGAAGTATTTTCGGCCCCTCCAACTAGTCTGAAAGCTCTTGCTGATCCATTAGGAGGGACTGAACCACCAGAACATGTGATATTATCCGTTTTTTCGGTGGATAGTGGAAATGGATTAGGATTTACAAGACCTGAAACTATATTGTTGTTGTACTCACATTCAAGAATGTTGGTATTGGGTAATGTAATAGGACTTGGAACTGTTGATCCATCGTCATTTAATACAACAAACAAGGTAAATGGAGATCCAGGCCCGGTCACTTCCAAGTTTAATGCTGTTTCTACCTGGCCAACACCTAATTTACTTAGGGTTAATATTTCAGTTCCTAGCTTGGTAGCCCCGGCTAGAATAGGGTTGCCGTTGTAGAAAGTTACCGGCACATCTCCAGATAATTCAACGTCACCAATATTCTCATAGTCGAAAGATATGGTAAACTCTTGATCGGGGCAGTCCGGTTGATTAATTATTAAAGAATTATCAACTATGGCCAAGTCAGGCGCTGCATAAGTTGGGCAACCTTCGGAATTTAAGAAAGGTGATTGGTTTAGAAAACCATTTAACGGCCTGTTAGGGCCAACAGTACATGTTCCTGTAGACCACACCAAATGATGGTCCTGCTGAACTCGCGGAATACTTAAGTCATCATTTACATTGACATTAAAATACCCATGTTGATTCCATAACCTACGGGCGGGCACCCATGGTTCTCCTCCTGACTTAAACACTCTGACTTGTGAATTTTCAGAATAACTTAAGTCATTGAAATTATTCCAGGCATCTGTGTCATTAGTACCACAAGGCACACATATTTCAGTAGATCCATCGGCATCTACGTCAGCAACTATAGGGTACTCAACATTAGTTCTTGAGATACATCTTTGTTGTGTAAATACTGTACCATCATCACCTTTAATGATATATAACCACTGTTCATCTCTATATACAACCTCGGTTTTACCATCGCCATTAAAGTCAAATAAAGTACAGCCTGTATAACCTGAAGTTTCTTCGTTAATTACTACTCTCCAGAATAAATCCCAGTTTTCATCTAAGGCATATAAATATCGGCCAGAAACAAATGAAACATTTAACTGGCCATCTCCGTCCATATCGCCAATGTTTAGCCTTCCTGTGCCGCCTTTCCATCCTTTTAAATAATCGTCTGAACCGGTTTCTGCATTAGTAAGCGGGTCATTAAATGTTTTGACAGTATTGTTTTGAACATCCCAGAAAAATACGGTTGTAATTCCGTTATCATCTTTTCCTGAGACAATTACATCCAGAAATCCATCTAGGTTATAATCGGCAACACTTGTGGCATTTTCTCCGTGCTTAACAGCATAGGGGATAGGCATAGTTGCAATCTCCGTTAATGAGCCAGCATCTGCTGTCCTTGATCCAAGATTCACACTATATATTTTGCCACCACTCACCAGCTCCAATTTACTGTCGCCTAGAATATTGACCGCTACAGGGCCTCCATTAATGTTATCCCAATTGCCATCATTTCCCTTAACTAGTCTTGTTCCATTTACGGGGTCTCTAATTTCATCCTTATAGTACATTTCGACTTTGCCATCCTGATCAAAGTCAGCATAGCCCAGGTGAACAGGATCCTTGTCTCGATTTTCCGATTTCCACAATTCATTTAGATTACAGTCAAGGGCTACTATTCTGTAATCACCACCGTTGTAGTCAACAGCAAAGACTTCACCACAATCATCATCCTCAACATTGGCCATGGAGATTCTCCATCTTGGGTTATCAACTGTTGCTGTTGCTTTTACACTTCCGTCATTCCCATTTAATAGGAAAACCTCGTCTGTATATCTGTTTTGAGTAGCTATTTCTGGTATTCCGTCCCTGTCAAGGTCACCAATGGCTATTCTACCAATATGATTGGCAGATTTATTTGGAGACTTAAAATCAAGGGTTAAAGAAAAGGCTGGAAAAGCTGATGGAACTGCTTCACAGGACGCATCATTTCCGGTATAAAAACCATCACAAGTACTGCTGTTGGCACAATCAGGGTCAAAACAGTCTATAAACCCATCACCATCATTATCAATACCATCATCACAAATCTCTTGCGCCTGTGATACCATTCCAACTGCTAAGACAAATGCAGAAACAAAAAATAACTTTTTCATAAGCTAGTCATCAAGTAAGATATAAACGAGAGCAACTTAAATAATGGATTTTGTCATATTGTAAGTGTTCTCTATCTTCTTAATATTATAAGGTGTTATAAAGGTAACATGACATGTAATAAAATCTGCATTATTGAGTTACAAAAGAAATCATATTATTGATTTTCAATCACTTCTATTCAGTAACCATTCTAAAAAGTGTTCATTTAAGTAAGGTTATAGTTCCTGATTTTACAATTTCGTCCCCCGTGCATTTTATTAAAAAATAATAGACACCTTCCGGTAAAACCTGTGAATTTGACAGGCCATCCCAATCGTTATTATAAGGTTTTGCCTCATAAAGTTTGTTTCCTACCTGATCGTATATTTCCACACCACAATCAGGGAATTGCTCTATATTATCCACAATCCAATATTGACTGCTGGCATCTCCATTAGGGGAGAAGAACTTTTTTGGTTTTAGTATATCTTCTGGGTTTTCCTGAATTACTATAATTTCAATTTGAGCTGTGCCTTCGCAGCCGTTCTGGTCACTGCCTGAGACTGTATACAGTGTTGTACTATTCACTGTTGCTACCGTCTCAGAACCGATGGCGTTGGTGAGGTTGGAATCTGGTGCCCAGAGGTATTGTGATAGTCCAGTGGCTGAAAGTGTTACTTCAGTGCCCGGCTTTACATTATTTTCTGATGCATTAATAGTTACTTGTGGGGCTGGGAATTCAGTAATTTGAATTTCATCAGTTCCTACACAACCATTGCTATCAACAACATCTACCGAAAAAGTACCACCTTCAGAAGCAATAATAGATTCTGAGGTTTCTCCGGTATTCCATTGATAACTGGAAAAATCGGTTCCTAATGACAGCTCAAGTTCGTCTCCCTCACAGATTGCACTTCCTTCTGCCAGGATTTCAATATTGAGGTTTCCGTTTATGGTTATTGTTTTAGTTAATGATGCAGAGCAGTTAAGCCCTTCATATGAAACTGTTAACTTAACATTGTATGAATTGGCGTTATTGTATGTGTGAGATGGGTTTTGACTGGTAGACGTCTGACCATCACCAAATTCCCAAAGGTAGTTGGCACTTTGTGCGTTGTCTGTTGTTGAAAGGTTAGTAAATGCCACAGCGCTGTTGGTGCAAGCTGAAGCTGGAAAAGAAAAATCCACAATAGGCTCATTAACGATATTGATTACCTGCTCATTGGTTTTAATAACGGGGCAACTGGTATTTACCAAGTCAGTAACCTCAACATAATATGAGCCTGAGCTGGTAGGAGAGAATGTAGTATTGGTTTCTGAGGCGATTGAACCATTTTCATTAAACCATTGATAGCTAAAATTTGAATCATCTGGAAAAACGCTAAGGCTAATAGCGTCACCATCACAATAAGACCCTGAACCTGATTGTGATGAAAAGAAATCAGGGGATTCAACAATTTCAACTATAGTACTTTGGGTTTCTACAAGACAGGTTCCTGCATAGATATCCAAATAATAAATACCTGCATCTTCAGATTTGAAATCTGTTAATTCTGCATTAATTCCAGTATCAGTAAAGCCGTTAGGGCCACGCCATTGATATTCGGTTGCACCAACATCATCAGAAGTAAGTGTCATGGTGCCACCTATACATACGGGGTTATTATTGGTTATTACAGGAGCAGGAAGAGAAGCAGCAGAACCTATAGTAACTTCTACTTGACCCGAGGTCTCGGAGCAAGCCCCACTTTCCATTATAATAGTTACTGTGTAATTACCGGATGTTGTTGCGTCAATAAAGTTATCAGTGCTGGTTTTTTCTACCGTACCATCCCTTCGCCATTCAAAAGTAGCACCTGCTATCAATTGAGTCTCTAAGCGGGGCTCATTTCCTGCACAGGCATTTAAAGGCCCAATTGGTGTAATTACAGGTACTACGCACTTATTGTTTCGTAGTATTGAAATTTTTGATGCCGCTATGCCTTTACTCTCATCATCAACACTCGTAAAAATTAAATCTGGTTTACCATCACCATCAACATCTGCTGATCTTATATTTCTGTTTATGAAAGTTGAGGGCAAATCTGCTTTTTGAAAGTCATTAGAGGAGGCAGAGTTTCCATTAAGCACATTTACTGAAAGGCTGGCTCCAACAGTAGATACGGCTAAGTCTTTTATCCCATCCCCATCCAAATCTCCAAAATCAAATCCCCATGGCCGCTCATTGACTGGCAGGTTCTGCACTGACGAGAAAGCGGGAGTGCCACCAATTTCAGCAGTTTGATTAGTAAAAACCCCCATCGCATTACTTAAAAAAAGGCTTGTGGTTATTTCTGGCTTTTGATCTCCATTTAAATCGGTAACCTTGATATTAACAATTGTTCCAGGGGTATTGATTTTTGTAAACCCTGTGAAGGAAAACGTACCTGCGGTGCTATTATTTGTGGCCAAGAAAACACCACCATTATCGGTTAGAAATTGGCTGGTAACAATGTCAGGCCTTTTGTCTCCATTAATGTCTTGAACATCTATGCCAGAAGTACTGGTTGCACCTGTTACTGTTAAGGTAGTAATACTCGATGAAAACGATAATGACCCACCAGTGCTGGAATTCTTTACTAAATAAACACTGTTCTTGGATTGATCCGTAACAATGAGATCTGGTTTTCCATCCAGGTCAAGATCATTTACTACTACATTGTTAACTGTGGCGCCAGTGATGGTTATTGTCTTTATAACAAAGGCAATTGAGGCTAAGGTGCTAAAGTTTTCCAATAAAAAAATTCTATTACCATTATCTGCCTGGGTTAAAATTACTTCAGGTTTACCATCTCCATTTAGATCTGCGCACGTTGCATTGAGTGTAGTAGCGCCTAATTCTATGGGTGTTTTGCTAAAATTGAGGTTAGTAGGGGTACTAAAGTTTCGCAAAATGGTTGCTTTTGTATTTTTTGTATTGGCACCAATAATGTCATTCAGTTGGTCGCCATTTAAATCACAAATGCATAAATCAAAAAGCCCGCTTTCTGCGGCAAAATCTGCTTGTGCATCAAAATTAGTCGGATTTATACCTTTTGTTCCACCATAAGCAACATAAAATCTATCATTAGAAAAAGCACTGAGACCAGTAGAAGGGTTTAAAACAGAAATATTTTCGAAACTTCCTCCAGATGGAACAACGGCCTGAATCAATTGATTTGAGGAGTTTACTACTGTGCCTTCCACTGAACCAAAAAAAACACGGCTACCTGCTTCAAAATCAAAACCTTTAATATCTACTACCTGACCGGGATACCCATGATCTGGGCTAACAGATTTGACAGACGGTATTTGAGCATGCAAAACACCATTACATAGTAATGATAGCGTAAGTATCAGTGAAAGATGTAGGTGTTTATTTTTCATTTGTTATTCATAGCAAAATGGTTCGATATGTAACCTAATTTTCGATTGTGATAATTTTAACATTTTTGAACTTAGTCAGCTCTTTTACTGCTTTCAGCTCTTTGTTTGCTTCTTTACTAGACTCTGTTTGATAGATATATACATAAAAAACCCTGTTGTTCTTGTTATAAAAAATGTTTGTTGTTAGATCTTGTTCCTCTTGTACCATTCTAACAAAATTGTCTGCACTATTGAAATCCCTAAATTCCTTAATAACTACATAAAAGACTTTGCCACCTTTTAAACTTTCATTGGTTTGTACATCATCATGAGAGAACCTGGCCTGATGTGTTTCCGTCTTTTGTATGGTTCTTAAGATAGGTTTGCTTCTTGCCAGTTTTTTTCTCTCACCAATATTAAGTCCTATTTGAACTTCATGAGTCCCCAAATCAAAGCCAGAAACAAAATTGCTTGATGGATCATAAGCGTAAGCAAATGAGAAGCTTTGAAACTTAAGCCCAAGAAGAGCTGAAAATCCATAATTTAATCTATACGAGCCCCCCACCCATAAATTATCACCTAAATCGAGTGTGCCCACTACTTCAATCCTTTCATCAACAAGCTTGGAGTAATTATATAATGCATATAGCTGTAGAGGTGCATAGGCATTTTCAACGGCCACTCTTCTTCGTACACCTTTTTGTTTTTTAGTGACAATTTTTTTCTCCAACGGTCTCTTGAAATATGCCATTACAGTTACTTCATCAAATGGCGAGAAGGCAGGTGTTTCAAAACTTTGTGGGTTAGCAAATTCAGGGTTGAGCAGTTTTGGTAATGCTACTCCCAGATTAATGCCACTTTTAGACCTGAACTTAACGCCAAAATTTGCCAGTGTTTGAATATTGTCATTTTGTAATTCTATTATGGCGGGATCGCCAGGGTCATCAACTTCATTGATATCTATGTTGTTAGTAGTAAGACCTCCAGATAAACCGAAGTGAAGGGTGGATTCTTTGGTAAGGTAAATGGTGTAACTATAAGTAAGCAGGGCATCTGTGGTTGTTAGCAGTCCTCTTTCATAATTTCTTATGTTTACGCCAATCGCAAATTTTCTATAGTCAAAAGGGGTTTGAAAGCTTAAGGTGGAAGCAACAGGTGCCCCGTCAAAGGCACGCCACTGCTGCCTGTGATTGAATATCACACTTGTGAACTCATTAGATCCAGCTTCGGCAGGGTTGTAGAAATATGGATTACTATTAAAGTGATTATAGACAGGGGTTTGTTGCCCATGAGATTTGTGTGAACATACCAATACTATAATCAATAGTATACTAAAAAAATTGCCCATTTTGGTTTAAAATAACTGTCGTTATAAATAAGCCAACGATATCAGTTTAAAAAATATATTCTTTTCTTATTGCAATATATTCAATTTGAAGCTGAATTGTAAACATGATTGCCCTAAAGTAAAATTAATAGGTTTTAAAAATTCTTGAGATTTTACTCTTTTAACTATCTTAGTATTTACAGTTGGCCCATTTTTTAATTTAACGCAGTGCATATTTTATGATTAACAAGGGCGTATTCATCATTTCAAGGTCTTTTTTAATTGTGTTTTTTAGCATTCTCTATGGAATCAATGAGAGCTATTCTCAGCTTTTAGTAGGAGCAAGAGTGGGTGGAGGAGTTTCATGGGTGAAGCATGAGACGGATTTAAATAAGGATGAATTTACTTCGAAACCAGTGCTTGCCTATAATGTTGGCTTGGCTACAGCCATTAAAGTAAGAAATCGTTTTTTCCTTCAAACGGACATTTTATATGCAAGAAAAGGCAAGTATATAGAGGGGGTTGACGATCCAAACCTTGAAAATAAGGCTTCCTATCACTATTTATCTGTACCGATAATTTATCGGGTGGACTTTAAAGGAGCTATTAGCGATTTGGACTTTAAATGGTATGTTGGAGCTGGCCCAATAATTAATTATTGGATGTCAGGCAAAGGAACATTAAAGTCCAGTGAGCTTGATGAAAATGATATAGATGTGCTGGATTATGGACTAGAATTTAACTATGATCCTGACTTGCCTGAGGATATGCTTTACATTGTAGAGCCAAACAGGTTTCAGTTTGGACTATTGTTTTCTGCAGGTACCGTATTTGAGCCTCTTCCTAATAATTACATTGTGGTAGAAGCAAGGCTTGAGCTTGGGCACTCTTATTTAGCTGACGGGCAAGGAGAGTTTCCGGATGTCTTGGGTTATGTAGATGATCTCAGGGTCCGTAGCAAATCACTTCAGTTGTCGGTTTCGTATTTATTTGATACACAGATATCGAAACGCAAAAAAGGCAAGAGTAATTACAAAAAATAGGTCACATCTTCATATTCCTTAGCTTAATCTCCGTAAGCTTGCGTTTGGTGTCTTGAGGGAAGTCACCATTCATCATCCAGTTGTAATAATTAGGTTCTTTTTGCAGAACATCGGTTACAGGTACATTTCTGTGTTTACCAAAATTAAATACTTCCAGACCTTCATTATTGAAAATCATTCTTCCTGCCAGGTCTACCATGTTTGATGACGTTAGCTCATGAAGTACAGACATATCATTTTTTATTGTTCCAATACTTTTTCCAAGGTTGTCAACCATTTCCTGACCATCATATTTAGCCACTTGTGCTTCTAGTACGTCTAAAGTGGCGATAGTATCTGCCTCCGCGCTGTGTGCATTGTCCAACGTTTTACCACAGTAGAATTTGTAGGCCGCTGATAGTGTCCTCTTTTCCATCATATGGAATATCTTCTGGGCATCTATCAGTTTTCTTTTTGAAACATCAAAGTCAACATCAGCCCTTAGGAATTCCTCAACGAGCAAGGGTACATCGAATTTTAAAATATTGAAACCCGCCAGATCAGAGCCTTCAAGAAACTGTGCGAGGCTTTTTGCAATATTTTTAAATGCAGGGGCATCCTTCACATCTTCATCATAGATACCATGAATAAGGCTGGTTTCTATAGGTATGGGAATAGTAGGATTGATTTTATGGGTTTTGATAACCCGCTCACCATTTGGCAAAAGCTTGACAACGGATATTTCCACAATTCGATCCTGAACTGTATTAGTGCCTGTTGTTTCAAGGTCAAAAAATGTAAGCGGATTCTTTAGGTTTAATTTCATTCAAATAAGTTTTGCTGCTTAGTTCAGCATGTCAGGTAATGCCTTATAATCAAGTCCGTTGAAGGTGCCAGAAGTCATCATTAAAAGGTTTTTATTCTCCCATTTTTGAGACTTTATGAAATTCAGCATCTCCTCTTTATCGTCAAATACATTGAGGTTACTTTCACCAAAACTCTTTTTAATATCTTCTTTAGTGATAGCGTCCATCATTTTATGCTCAAGGGTTGAGGGGCTATAGAATACAATGGGCACATTGCAGTATTTCATTGTGCCTTTATACTGGCTTAGAAACTCCTTGTTCAAACTACTGAAAGTATGAAGTTCTAGACAGGCCACCAAATCCCTCGCTGGGTACTGCTCTTTTACTGCTAAAGTAGTTGCCTTCACTTTTGAAGGTGCATGCGCATAATCTTTATAGATAGAGACACCTTTTTTCTCGCCTATAAGCTCAAGGCGTTTGTCGGCTCCTTTAAAAGACTGTATAGCCAGATAGAATTGATCTGTCGAAATACCAATTCTTTTAAGTATTTCCATGGCACCGCTGATGTTCTGCAAATTGTGTTTGCCGAAAAGCTTTACTGGAATATTCTCATTGCCATTGGTAAGATAGGTAACACCATCTTCAATGATATGAGCATGGGTCTTGTATGGAAGTTCCACAACGTCTTCCCGCTCTTTACTGCCTATGACAGTTCCTAAAGAATCATCCTCACTGTATATCAAAGTTCCGGCCTTTGGTGTGGCATCTGCAAACAAATCAAATTGTCTTACATATTCATCTTCTGAAGGAAACACATTAATATGATCCCATGATACGCCAGATATCAGACCAATATGATGATGGTACTTCAAAAACTTCGGTGTTCTGTCAATAGGTGAAGACAGGTACTCATCACCTTCAATAACTATGATCGGGGCATCAGATAACTGAACCATATCTTCAAAGCCAGCAATTCTTGCTCCAACAGCGTAATCAAAATGTCTGTTATAATATTTAAGCACGTGCATTACTATAGAAGTAATAGTGGTTTTTCCGTGGCTACCGGCAATTACAATCCTTTGCTTATCTATGGACTGCTCATAGATGTAATCCGGAAATGAATATATCTTTAGGCCTAACTCCTGAGCTTTCTTAAGCTCTGGATTATTCTCACGTGCATGCATGCCAAGTATTACGGCATCAAGTTCAGTGGTTATTCTATTTGCATCCCAACCTTCTTTATCTGGCAATAAACCATTGACTGAAAGTCGTGTCTTGGAAGGTTCGAAAATTTCGTCATCTGAACCTGTGACGTGGTGCCCTTTTTTCTTTAAGGCAATGGCCAAATTGTGCATGATACTGCCTCCAATGGCTATAAAGTGAATATTTTGAGATGGTGTACCCATGAAATGAAAATGTTAAGGGTCAAAAATAGAATAAAAATTAATATTTCGGGATTATTTAGACACTTTGAGCGTTGTGCATAAGTATGTGGATAACATATAAATTTGTGAATGAAAGCGCAAGTTTTGCACAAATAAAAGTGAATAGGCCTTATTAAACTGTGGAAAATGATGAAGGTGTGGTTGGAAAATTTGGGATGCTGGCGGTGGGATGATTTTTTTATAAACAAGACTTTATTTTTAAAGACAATTCACCAGAATTGTACGGCTTTTATTTTCTTTTTAGGTTTGAACTTGTCATTAAAAATATAATCCAACAATCACTACATGGAAAACAAATCTTCGTCTCTAAGAGTAGGTCATAAGTCTAACAGGTTAGTTAAAGATATAAACGACACGTTAGGTAAATTGCCTCCTCAGGCGATAGATTTGGAAGAAGCGGTTTTGGGTGCGTTAATGTTGGAAAAAGACGCACTTACGGCCGTTGTTGACATCCTTACACCCGGCAGTTTTTATCTGGATACTCACAAAGAAATTTACAGTGCCATTGTTACGCTTTTTAACAACTCTGAGCCTGTCGATATGCGTACTGTAGTTTCACAGCTACGTAAAAGTGGTAAGTTAGAATTTGTTGGTGGATCTTATTATATCGCGGAACTTACCTCTAAGGTATCGTCAGCGGCCAATATTGAGTATCATGCCCGTATAGTAACTGAAATGGCCATTAAGCGGGAGCTGATCAGGGTGGCCTCAGAGATTCATCAGGATGCCTATGAAGATACCACAGATGTCTTTCAATTATTGGACAAAACTGAAAGTGCTCTTTTTGAGATTTCGGAATCCAATATCAGGAAGAATTATGATAGCATGACTTCATTGATGGCTCAGGCCATTCATGAACTGGAGGAAAGGAAAAATCATAAGGATGGCCTTACTGGTATTGCCAGTGGTTTTACAGCTTTGGATAGGGTAACTTCTGGTTGGCAGAAATCGGACTTGGTAATTATTGCGGCAAGGCCAGCAATGGGTAAAACGGCCTTTGTTGTGTCAGCACTCAGAAATGCTGCTGTGGATTTTAACCACGCGGTAGCCATATTCTCATTAGAGATGAGCTCTGTCCAGCTGGTGAATAGGTTAATCTCTGCTGAAGCCCAACTAGAGAGCGAAAAGATTAAGAAAGGCAATCTTGCAGACTACGAGTGGCAACAACTGATTCATAAAACAAACAAACTAAGTAACGCTCCAATATTTATTGATGATACCCCCGCATTATCCATCCTTGAATTAAGGGCAAAATGTAGAAGACTTAAGGCTCAGCATGATGTGCAGCTTATAGTAATTGATTACTTGCAACTGATGAGTGGCGATAGCTCTAAAGGAGGGGGGAACCGTGAGCAGGAGATTGCTTCTATCTCAAGAGCCTTGAAAGGGATTGCTAAGGAATTGGATGTGCCTGTAATTGCACTTTCACAGTTGAGTAGGGCAGTGGAGACTCGTGGTGGAGACAAAAGACCGCAACTATCAGACCTTAGGGAATCAGGATCTATTGAGCAAGATGCTGATATGGTAATGTTCCTTTACCGTCCTGAGTATTATGGTATTACCGAAGATGAGAATGGTATGCCGACAACAGGAGTGGGTGAAGTTATTATCGCCAAGCATAGAAATGGTTCAATTGAAAATGTCCAGCTCAAATTCATCGGTAAGTACACCAAGTTTACAGATTTGGATAATCATTCCTTTGGTGAGCCTTTCCCGGGATCAGGTGGTATACCTAATGAGTTTGATGACGCCCAAACTATGACTTTCGGCAGTAAATTAAATTCTGGAGAAGGTGATCAGACAGGTGCCGGGGGATTTGGATACACTGGTGGCGATGATGATGATGACGCACCATTCTAATTAATCCTTCTTTCATATTGTAGGGTTCAGTCCCATTTCTTAACTTCATTATAAACATCAAACATAATGAGGGCACTATCTATAGCATCAAAAGGAGTAATTAAACTGATACAAGCCCCAGTTCCGAAAGTAGGGACAGGCAATGTATTGGTTAAGGTTTCTGCGGCAGCACTTAATAAGCGCGATCAGTTTATTAGGGAAAGCAAATATCCAAATATTAAATTCGGATCGATCCTCGGTGCGGATGCTGTAGGGGAGATAACGGAAGTTGGTGATGGAGTTAATAAAAAGAACATAGGCCGTAAAGTTATTATTAATCCTAATATCAGTTGGGGAGATAATGAAGCGGTTCAATCCCGCGATTATGCTATTTTGGGAATGCCATCAAACGGAACATTTGCTGATTTTGTAGAAGTAGGTGCAGATCGCATTCATGACATACCAAAACACCTTAAAGATGAAGAAGCTGCAGGACTTCCATTAGGAGGACTCACCGCATACCGCTCCTGCTTCACACATGGAAAAATAAAGAAAGATGACAATGTTCTCATCTCTGGATTTGGTGGAGGAGTTGCCCAATTTGCCTTTCAGTTTGCCCTGGCTGTTGGCGCCAATGTTTACGTTACTTCCAGCAGTGAAGCTAAAATTAAAAAGGCCATTCAAATGGGTGCCGTTGCGGGGTTCAACTATACAGATCCTGACTGGTACAAAAACCTTTGGCAAACCAAGGGAGGTTTTGATGTGGTCATTGATAGTGCAGGAGGCGATCAGATAAATACGTTTGTTAAGTTGATGAGACCAGCAGGGCGTATTGTTTTTTATGGTGCCACCAATGGACTTCCGTCATCTATTGATCTTTACAGGATGTTTTGGAACCAGATAACTTTGCAGGGTAGTACTATGGGTAGTGATAGCGAATTTAAGGACATGCTGGCTTTTGTAGCAAAGCATAAAATTGTCCCTGTTGTGGAAAGTGTTTTTGAATTTGACAATATTATCAGAGCCTTTGACGAAATAGCCAGCTCAAGTAAGATAGGGAAGATTATTATTAAACTTTAACTTGAGTTAAGATATTTTAAAATATCTGATTATCAAACGTTTATAATTTAAAATACTAAAAATATTAGTAGATTATTCTTTTAAAACTCAAGCTCATCAAGAGCATTTTTAAGTTCTCTTAGTGTGGTTTGGTTGCCTTGATCCTGCGCAACTGATATTCCTTTATTGTAAGCTTTTATGGCTAAATCATCTTCTCCAAGAGCTTGGTAGAGATGGCCTACCTGGTAATAAGTGGCAAGATAATTCGGATGGATGTCCAGTAATTTTTCGAAGTAATCCCGCGAAGTGCCTGGGTCGGTTTTCATATATTCCATGGCAATGGCGTATAGTGTAAACGGATCATTTGTATCTTCTTCAAGATACTTCAGCAGTTGTTCTAATCGGTTCGAATTCGTCACAGTTTCAATTTTTATTTGCTCCATTATTCGCTATCTTCACGGGCAAAATTAAAAGGTTAATTTACAACATTTTAAATCCATAAAATTTAAATGAAAATATTAGTTTGTATAACCCATGTGCCAGACACAACATCGCGCATTGCTTTCACAGATGGTGATAAAAAATTTGATGCTAATGGTGTTCAGTTTATCATCGGACCCTATGATGATTATGCTTTGGCTAGAGCGGTTGAATTAAAGGAGCAGTCAGGGGGAAGCATTACAGTATTAAATGTTGGTGGTGCAGAAACCGAACCTACTTTGAGAAAAGCATTGGCTATAGGTGCTGATGATGCCATCAGGATTAATGCAGAACCAACTGATTCATTATTTGTAGCTGCTGAAATCGCCCATGTTGCTAAAGATGCGGGTTATGACCTTATATTGATGGGCCGTGAATCTATTGATTTCAATGGAGGTATGGTTCATGGAATGGTAGGCGAGATTTTAGGAATTCCTTCTATTTCACCTGTAATGACTTTAGATATTGATGGTGATACTGCTAAGATGGCCAGAGAGATTGAAGGTGGTAAAGAGATGCTTGAGGTTAAAATGCCTTTGGTTGCCGGATGTCAGGAGCCTATCGCTGAATGGAAAATACCAAACATGAGAGGTATTATGTCTGCAAGAACCAAGCCTTTAAATGTGGTTGAGCCTTCTCAAAACCAATCAGGTACTACGCTTGAGAAATATGAATTGCCACCAGCTAAAGGTGCCGTGAAAATGGTGGACGCTGATAACGTTGCCGAATTGGTAAATTTATTGAAAAATGATGCCAAGGTTATTTAATCTAATTTATTCACAAAGAAATTAAGAATATGCCATCAATATTAGTTTTCGTTGAAAGTGCGGAAGGACAAATAAAAAAGACATCCCTTGAGGCTGTTGCATATGCCAAAGGAATGGGGGGTGATGTTACAACAATAGCTTTTGGAACGGAAGTTTCTGATTCAGAATTACAAGGATTGGGTAACTATGGTGCTTCAAAAGTTTTGCATGTAAAGGACGATAGGTACAATCAGGGAGTTATCCAGGCTTATGCTTCAGTAATAGCTGATGCTATGAATAAGGAAGGCGCTGACGTATTAGTGTTGGCTAACTCTTCATTGGGCAACCCTGTCTCTGCAAGAGTTGCTGTTAAAGTAGATGCCAGTTTGGTTTCTAACGTTACTGAATTGCCAGATACGTCAGCAGGTTTTAAAGTAAAAAGAAGTATTTACACTGGTAAGGCATTTGCTAATGTGGAGCTTACTAAGGATAAAAAGATTCTCGCTATTAAGAAGAATGCCGCTGAGGTAAAAGAAATAGGTGGAACAGCAACTGTCGAGGCATTTGCAGGCTCAGCTTCTGAGGGTGATTTTAGCGCAAATATTACTAAAACTGAGAAGGCAACTGGGGAGATACTGTTGCCAGAAGCAGAATTAGTAGTTTCTGGTGGTCGCGGTTTGAAAGGCCCTGAGAACTGGGGAATGATCGAGGAGCTGGCTAAAGTATTAGGTGCAGCCACAGGTTGTAGCAAGCCAGTATCAGATATGGATTGGAGACCACACCATGAACACGTAGGGCAGACCGGAGTAAAAGTAAGTCCGCAGTTGTATATAGCCGTGGGTATTTCAGGTGCTATTCAACATTTAGCAGGAGTTAATTCGTCAAAAAACATTGTAGTAATCAATAAAGACCCCGAAGCGCCATTTTTCAAGGCAGCTGATTATGGTATAGTTGGCGATGCTTTTGAGGTTATTCCTAAATTAACAGAAGCCATTAAGGCAGCGAAGTAGAGATTTGTGGATAAGATACGCTTAGAAATATTAGGACTTTCTTCCAGTCAATCACAATCAGGTTCATTTGCTCTTGTACTGGGTGAAACTGAGGGGAGTCGTAGATTGCCCATCATCATTGGTATGTTTGAGGCTCAGGCCATAGCCATTGAAATAGAAAAGATTATTCCAAACAGGCCTATGACACATGATTTGTTTAAATCATTTGCACATAGCTTTTCTTATAAGGTGGAGGAGATTATTATCTCTGACCTTAAAGAAGGAGTTTTCTTTGCTAAGATAGTTTGTGCTGGTGACGGACCTAAGGTTGAGATTGATGCCAGACCTTCGGATGCTATTGCTATTGGCCTTCGTTTTGATGCTCCCATTTACACTTATGAATCCATCCTTGCAGAAGCAGGTATTGTGCTTACTGATGAGAATGACGATGACATTAGCGAAATTAAGAGCGAGCTGAAATCGAAAGCGAAGAAGGAAAAAGAGGAGGTGAAGAAAAGCGATAGCGGCTTCAAAGATATGTCTGTAGACAAACTCAATGAACTTCTTAACGAGGCGATTGAAAATGAGGACTACGAAAAGGCTGCTAAGATCAGGGACGAACTAAGCAGAAGAAATTAAAACAGGAATACTAGGCTGATAAGTTGCTTATCAGCCTATTTTTATGCCCAAATTCAATGGATTACATAAGAGGTTTGTTAGGTCTTGCAGTGTTAATAGGCATTGCATATTTGTTTTCTAGTAATAAGAAGGCCATTGATTGGCGTTTAGTAGGCATTGGTATATTGCTTCAGTTGATATTTGGGGTGCTTATTACCAAAGTAGAGTTTGTGGCCACTGGCTTTGATTGGATTAGCGATGTCTTTGTTAAGTTCTTGAGCTTTTCTACAGATGGAGCTCAATTTCTCTTTGGTGATCTGGCGACCGATAAACTAGGATTTATTTTCGCTTTTCAGGTACTACCTACAGTTATTTTCTTTTCTACTGTTTCTACCGGGTTGTATTATCTGGGAGTGTTACAAAAGGTGGTTTATGGTATTGCGTGGGTAATGGCTAAAACCATGAGGTTGTCTGGTGCGGAGAGTTTGTCTGCAGCAGGGAACATATTCCTTGGACAAACAGAAGCGCCATTGTTGGTAAGGCCTTTTGTAAAAACTATGACCACCTCAGAGTTAATGTGTCTCATGACCGGAGGTATGGCCACCATTGCTGGAGGGGTGTTGGCGGGTTATGTTGCCTTTTTAGGCGGGGATGATCCTGTGGAGCGCTCGAAATATGCGGCATATTTATTAAGTGCTTCAATAATGAATGCGCCTGCGGCCATAGTTATTGCCAAAATGGTAATCCCGGAAACCAATAAGGAAGCTATTGATTCCAACCTTAATGTCTCTAAGGATAGCATGGGGGTCAACCTTATAGATGCTTTGGCACATGGTGCGTCTGAGGGTGTTAAATTAGCAATGAATATAGCAGGTATGCTTTTAGCATTCATAGCCATTATTTTTGCTGTCAACTGGATATTGGTTGATGGTATTGGCAGCTGGACTGGGTTAAATGAGTTTGTTGCTACAAGTACTAATGGTGTTTTTACAGGCTTTTCTTTAGAATATATCTTGGGGCAGGTTTTTAGACTCTTTGCTTTTGTTATGGGTGTAGAATGGGCTGAAACCATATCCGTGGGGAGTTTGCTTGGACAAAAGATTGTGATCAATGAGTTTGTTGCCTATTTGAGCTTAGCCGATATGAAAATGGGTGGGGGACTAAGCGAGAAATCTATTGTTATCGCCACTTATGCATTATGTGGATTTGCCAACTTCAGCTCCATTGCCATACAAGTGGGTGGAATAGGAGTGATGGCTCCTAGCCGTCAGGGTGATTTGTCAAGATTGGGTATGCGTGCGCTTTTTGCAGCTACCATGGCCACCATGATGACGGCTACAATAGCAGGAGCTTTGTTTGGTTGATTTAAATATTATTTGGCTTCTAGTGATTTATATACACTGTAATTAATGTTATCCAAATAGAAAACTCTGCTCGACAGAATTAATGCTCCAAATTGATTTTTAGCCCTGTATTTGTGAAAAATTAATTGTCTATTATTAATGGCCTTGCATAACATTGATTTTGAAGGTGAAATTCGTTTCAAGCTGTTTTTTAGATTTTTATATTCAGACATTGCTCTTTTAAGGTTTCCTTGAACTCTAACTATTCGTTCTAAGATTCTTTTCTCCAATTTAGCAGTCATTAACCTATTTGATGAATTATATGCATTACTTAATAAGTCATCAAGATTAGCATAATTACATATCTCAGTGTTATTTGAGAATTTTCTCAATAGAATAAAGTTGTTCTTAAGAATGTTGAACATATTAGAGTCTTTGGGATCTATTATACTAAATATTTCATCAGCACTTTTTATACTTCTTGACAATGAATTTTGAAAATCGATAAAGCTTGAATAAGTGTCTGGAATATTTTGAATCATTTCGTACAGAGAATTAAAAACTTTGAATTCTATCGGCTCATAGCTTGAAGCATCATTAAGATTGTTTTTCATATATTCTTCTATTGGTTTTTCATAAGCTTCTCGAGTTGTGCAGCCTGTTAGAATGAGATAGGAAAGAATAGATGCAATAATCCCTTTAAATAACATATAGTTTAATTTATATATTAATTATGTGCTGTAATCAACATAAATTTTTTGAGAAAAACTTGATAAGATAGCATTTATATAAAAAAAGCCCACTCAATTGAGCGGGCCTCTCTACTTAACTAAAAACTACTTAACTATCTAATTATGAAACGATCTCCCTAATCTTGGGAGCCGCTGCCATAATATCTTCATTGGCAAATTCTGCGAACTTCTCGAAGTTCTTATTAAATGCCTCAGCCAGTTGATTGGCCTTTTTATAATATCCTTCATCATCGTTCCATGTTCCCCTTGGGCTCAATACCTCACTAGGTACTCCCGGGCAAGAAGCCGGAATAGCCACATGGAAAACAGAATGGTTTGAAAATTCTACGTTGTCTAATTCACCATTTAATGCTGCGGTGATCATTGCTCTTGTGTATGAAAGTTTCATTCTTGAACCTTTGCCATATGGGCCGCCAGTCCAGCCAGTGTTGATCAACCATACATTAACACCTGCTTCCTGCATTTTTTTGCTTAGCATTTCTGCATATTTGGTAGGGTGCAATGGCATAAAAGGAGCTCCAAAACAAGCCGAGAAAGCCGTGACGGGTTCAGTAATACCAGCTTCTGTGCCAGCCACTTTAGCAGTGTAACCAGAAATGAAGTGGAAAGCTGCCTGACCCGGAGTAAGTTTCGATATTGGAGGCAATACTCCGTACGCATCACAAGTCAGGAAAAATATATTTTTTGGATTTTTGCCTATTGAAGGTTCTACAATATTATCAATATGGTCAATAGGGTAACTTACTCTTGTGTTCTCAGTTTTAGAACCATTTTTGAAATCAACATCACCATCATTGATTACTACGTTTTCGAGTAGGGCGCCTTCTTTAATAGCTCTATAAATATCCGGCTCCTTCTCCTCAGATAAGTCGATTACTTTTGCGTAACAACCACCTTCAAAGTTGAAAACACTGTTTTCATTTGACCAGCCATGCTCGTCATCACCAATAAGTTGCCTGTTAGGATCTGCTGATAACGTTGTTTTTCCTGTGCCTGATAACCCGAAGAAAATGGCAGTATCACCACCTTTACCAATGTTTGCAGAGCAGTGCATGGAAAGCGTGTTTTTTAAATGCGGAAGCTCAAAGTTAAGCGCTGAGAATATGCCTTTCTTTATTTCTCCCGTATAACCTGTACCACCTATTAAGGCTATCTTTCTTTTAAAATTTAGAATAGCGAAGTTATGTTGTCTTGTGCCGTCCACTTCAGGGTTTGCTTTGAACCCCGGAGCATTTATTACAACCCAGTCTGGAGAGAATGACTTAATTTCTTCTTCCGTTGGCCTGAGGAACATGTTATAAGCAAACATGTTTGACCATGAAAATTCATTAACTACCCTGATATTAGTTCTGTAATTATCATCAGCACATGCATAGGCATCGCGCACATATATTTCTTTACCAGAAAGGTAGTTTGTTACTTTGTCGTATAATGCGTCAAATTTATCAGCATCAAAAGGGATGTTTATATTTCCCCACCAAACAGAATCTTCTGTAATTTCATCTTTAACTATAAACCTGTCTTTTGGAGATCTACCAGTGAATTCACCGGTGTCTACAGAAATTGCCCCTGAGTTAGTTCTGGTTGCCTGTCCTAAATTAACGGCAATTTCAGCAAGCTTCTTTGGAGATAAATTCCAGTGAGCAGTTGCACCTTTAATTCCCAACGCTTCTACAGATGCATTCTCTGATTTTACGCCTATTTCCTGCATGATACTGTTTTTGTTTTGTTATATGTTAGTTGAAAATAAGACTGCAAAAGTAGTAAATAAATTACTTGGGCAATAGTATAAAATGATATTTCAATCGTTTGCGAGGCAAATTTAGGCATATGTTCTGTTAAGGTGTTCACCAGTAAATGTTTATTTGTTTATATAATCTAACAATAGTAGCTTTAGCGGTATTTTTTAAATGAAAACTTAATTATATGTCATCAATTACAATAGATCATCCGGATCATGGTGCTAATGGGAAGCAGCTGTGGGGGCACCCGATGGGATTATACTATCTTTTTTTCGTAGAACTGTGGGAGCGTTTCAGCTATTATGGTATGCGGGCCTTATTAACACTATATCTTGCGGCACCTTTACTCGGAGATAATCCGGGTTTGGGATGGGATGATGCAAGAACATATAGTTTTTATGGTACTTATACCATGCTTGTGTATTTAGCTACCATACCTGGCGGTTTGATTGCCGACAGGTTTCTTGGACAGAAGAAAACGGTTTTAATTGGTGGCATACTATTATGTATCGGACATACTGTATTGGCTATTGAAGCCATGTGGGCATTTTATACTGGTATTGCATTTATTATTGCCGGTGTAGGCGGGTTGAAATCAAATATATCTACTATGGTAGGTGGTTTGTACAAACCCGGTGATGATAGAAGAGATAAAGGGTTTTACATTTTTTATATAGGAATTAATATTGGTGCATTTGCAGGTGCATTGGCCACGGGCTGGGCTGCGGTTCAATATGGATGGCATTACGGGTTTGGTCTTGCCGGTATTGGTATGTTAGTAGGTCAAATAATGTTTATGTATGGGCAGAAATACCTAAAGGGTGTTGGTGATTTTGAAGGAGCGGCAGATTCTATTAATAAAGAATTGATGAAGAAGCCCCTTACCAAAATTGAGAAGGATAGAATGTTAGTGATGTTTCTTTCCTTCTTAATCATTATTGTATTCTGGGGTGCGTTTGAGCAAGCAGGAGGGCTAATGAACTTATATGCTGAACAAAAAACTGATAGATTCATTGGCTTTTTAGACTTTACTGTTCCAGCCGCTTGGTTCCAGTCGGTGAATGCATTTTTTATTATGACATTTGGTACAGTTGTAGCAGGATTTTGGTATTGGTGGAAAAAGCAAGGCAAAGAATCATCATCACTATTTAAAATGGCTGTTGGAGTTATTGTTATGGGATTTGGCTTCCTGTTTATGTCAGGGGCGTCAATGCAGTATCAGGAAAGTGGTTCTTCAGCTATGTACTGGTTAGTATTAGCCTATTTGCTCCATACTTTAGGAGAACTATGTGCTTCTCCAGTGGCTTTATCTTTTATAACAAAATTAGCCCCTGTTAAATATGCCTCTTTTATGATGGGAGCTTATTTCGCAGCAACAGGACTTGGTAATAAGTTGGCGGGAATGCTGGGGGTTTGGTCTACTACGCTTGGTGAGTTTGAATTGTTTACTGTCATATTTGTATTCTGTGCAGTTTTTGGTTTGCTTGTAATAGCTATTCTTAAACCTTTAAAGCGTCTCACACATGGTGCTGAAGAGGTGTCTCCAGTAGTGGCTATCGAAGATGAGGGCTACTCAAGACCGGATAAGGTAGAATAATATTGATAGATATTTTAAAGGGAGTTCTAAATGGGACTCCTTTTTTTGGGTTATTAGTTCAGCAATATCGCAAAAATTATTACCTTACTCCTAATAAATAATCTAATGTGAATATTAGCGCTTTTGACATAAAACATAAGTATGACCTGTTTATTAGCAATAGGACCATTTATAGCTATTTGGGCAGCCTTACGCAGAAGGAGTTGGATCATATTTTAGAAAGATTGGAGGCTGCGCTAAGCAACTCATTGTCGTCCAGGTTAGCCATTAAAAAAATATATAACATTCTTGTTGAAGGGGTTCAAAACATCTTCGGATATTTAAGGAGCAAAGCCAGTGACGATTACCTTTTAGAATCATTTGTCTTTGTTAATGAAGTAGAAGGTGGATATAAGATTATAACCGGTAACTTCATGCGGAAGCAGGATATCAAGAGCATTGAATCAAGAATACAAATAGTAAACTCTTTGGATGCCAATGAGCTAAAAGATTTGTATAGGGGGGTACTTGATATTGGAGGCACATCTGAAGGTGGAGGAGCAGGATTAGGATTTATTGATATGGCTAAAAAGTCAACCGGAGAGTTGATTTATAATTTTGATGAAGTAGATGATAAACATGTGTTTTTCACTCTTGAGATGAATGTAGAAGTTTAATAATATAAGTTTGAATAAAGAGATTTAAATAGAATATGGATAATTATACATTAACACCAACACCAAAAACACCGAGATTATATTTTAATAGTCAGTCTGGGGATTTTGAAATTTCCGGAAGATCGATTCCTGAAAACTCAATAGAGTTTTATAGACCGCTAATGGAATGGTTGGATAATTATGTGACTTCTCCAAGTAGCAGCACCAAATTGACTATTAATCTGGAATATTTTAATACAAGTTCTTCAAAATGTCTTGTTGAAGTATTTAGAAAGCTAGAGAAGATTAATGATAGTTCTGAAGTTAGAATCTTCTGGCACTATGAAGAAGAAGATGAAGATATGCAGGAGTCAGGTGATGACTTTAGAAAAATTATTAAAGTACCTATTGAGCTTGTAGTAATAAAGAACGACTGATTTAACAATTAATTTAAAATCCGTCAGGTCCTTTCTAGTCGGGACAGATAAATACAAAAAAAGCCCGAACATAAAGTCCGGGCTTTTTTATGGTTTAAGATGTGAATTACATCATACCTGGCATGCCGCCACCACCGTGCATTGGCATAGCAGGTTCATCTTCCTTTATTTCAGTTACCACTGCTTCAGTTGTCAATAACAATCCAGCGATTGAAGCTGCATTTTCTAAAGCAAGTCTTGTAACCTTAGTAGGGTCAATAACCCCAGAAGCGATCATATTCTCATACTTGTTATTTCTAGCATTGAAACCGAAGTCTTTTTTGCCTTCTCTTACTTTCTGAATAACTACTGATCCTTCCATTCCGGCATTTTCAACAATAGTTCTAAGCGGAGACTCAAGTGCTAATCTTACGATGTTTACACCAGTTGCCTGGTCTTCATTTTCAGTAGCTACTTTGTCAAGGGCTTCAATGGCTCTGATAAGCGCAACACCACCACCAGCAACTACACCTTCTTGTACAGCGGCTCTTGTAGCGTGCAAGGCATCATCTACTCTATCTTTCTTCTCTTTCATTTCCACCTCTGTAGCAGCACCTATGTAAAGGATAGCCACTCCACCAGAAAGCTTAGCAAGTCTCTCCTGAAGCTTCTCTTTGTCGTAGTCAGAAGTAGTATTTTCTATTTGCTGCTTTATTTGATTTACTCTTGCAGTAATATCAGCTTTTTTACCAGCACCGTTTACAATAGTTGTATTGTCTTTATCGATGTTGATTTTCTCAGCAGTACCTAAGTACTCTAGCGTAGCTTTCTCAAGGGTGTAACCTCTTTCTTCAGAAATCACAGTTCCGCCAGTTAAGATGGCAATATCCTCAAGCATAGCCTTTCTTCTGTCGCCAAAACCAGGAGCTTTAACAGCAGCGATTTTCAGCGCACCGCGGATTTTGTTAACTACCAGTGTAGCAAGGGCTTCACCGTCAACATCCTCAGCAATTATCAATAAAGGCTTTCCAGTTTGGGCAGTTGCTTCAAGGATTGGAAGCAATTCTTTCATTGAAGAAACCTTTTTATCGTAGATCAAGATGTAAGGATTATCTAATTCAGCTTCCATCTTGTCAGCATTGGTCACGAAGTAAGGAGACAAGTAACCTCTGTCAAACTGCATACCTTCTACAGTTCTAACTTCAGTTTCAGTTCCTTTAGCTTCTTCTACGGTAATAACACCATCTTTCCCTACTTTGTCCATAGCATCAGCGATCATTTGACCGATTTCGCTATCGTTATTTGCAGAGATAGTACCTACCTGAGCAATTTCGTTAGAGTTTTTTATGGTTTTTGATTGAGACTTAAGGTTTTCAACAACAACACTAACTGCTTTGTCGATACCTCTTTTTAAGTCCATAGGGTTTGCTCCGGCAGCCACGTTTTTGATACCGTGAGCGAAGATAGACTGAGCTAGTACAGTAGCAGTAGTAGTACCGTCACCAGCATCATCAGCTGTTTTAGACGCTACTTCTTTTACAAGCTGCGCACCCATGTTTTCAACTGCATCTTCTAATTCTATTTCTTTAGCAACAGATACACCATCTTTAGTCACGTTAGGAGCACCAAATTTCTTATCAAGGATTACGTTTCTTCCTTTTGGTCCTAATGTTACTTTTACGGCATCTGCCAACTTATCTACACCTTTTTTCAGTTTGTCTCTAGCTGATGTGTCGAAAGATATTTCTTTAGCCATTTTATTGGTTATTTAGTTTTACGTTAAAATTTAAAATAATCAAGATTAAACAATCGCAAAGATGTCCGACTCTCTCATGATTAAGTATTCTTTGCCATCTACTGTGATCTCAGTTCCTGCATATTTACCATAAAGAACTTCGTCACCTGCTTTTACAGTTAGGGGCTCGTCTTTTTTACCATTACCAACAGCAATTACTTTACCTTTCTGAGGTTTTTCTTTAGCTGTGTCAGGAATGATAATACCTGATGCTGTTTTTTCTTCAGCAGCAGCAGCTTCTACTAGAACTCTGTCTGCAAGAGGTTTGATGTTTACTTTTGACATTTTTTTATAAGTTTAAAATTAAACGTTTACATGTTTCTAAGCCCTATTTATCAGTTTTTGTGCCAACGTTTGATTGCCACTAAACACGGTCAAAATTGCAGGGAAACTTAGGTTAAAAATTGCTTTCGATGACAGATGTGACATTAAAGCACCGTTGCTGTCATGGCAACTTGTCAGGGTGGTGATCATTGCTTTTTTCAAAACAATGCGTAAATTCTGTTATTGTTTAAAATAGACTTACTATGGAGAAGCTAAATAGTGACTGGTTAACCGATGGATTGATTGATTTTGAATACAAGAAATACACCTTACTCGCATATTTTCAGGAGGTAAGAAAGTCATTCAACAAAGTAGAATTATACCCTGTCTTAAACGAACTTATACAACATTATGACAATCTGAATAAACTCAAAGAGGGGAAGGACTCGATAGAAAGCAGGTTTCCAAAAGAAGTAAATGGTCTTGATATGACCAAACTCAAAATATTTTACAAGCAGATGCTTCATGATGATGAGATTATGAAGGAGCTTGAGGATATTGTTGAGTATGCATTGCCCATGTTTAAAGGCACATTGGAGGAAGGTAAGGAAATATATGAATTTGTAGAAACTCAATGCGAGGTAACACCTATAGGGCTGCTGCCATTGTATACTGATGAGGGGTATTTCTTTTTAGGCAATGCTACTGGAGAACTTACCATACATAGATATCAAATGATGAAATTTGAAAGTCCTGCTCAGACCTATAGAGGTATTAACACTACTTTAATTGACAGGATTAATAAAGGGATAGGGGAGACATTTGAAAACCTGAAATTGAATTTGATCAGAAAGTTTGCTGACTTACCAAACCCGGCTACTTATCTTATACAATCCAAAATGATGTTTCCTTATCAACCTACGTTGGTTCCAATAGCAAAGCGATTGTTGATAAAACACATATCTACCACATAAAAAAAGCCCGACAATGTAATTATGGTAATGGTGCCAAAAATGGTTGGTGATTTTTAGTGGATCATTGTATTATTTTGTGATTGTAAATCTGAAGAGGAAGTAGGCTCTGCTGAGGAGCAACCTGCCAGCAATAGGACTTACCAAGTGGAATGAACCTCTCTTC
>NZ_JAVJQL010000029.1:0-53222 GCF_040218215.1 Fulvivirga sp. | reverse complement strand
TGCTCAACGTGCCTGCACCGTCATGCGTCCACAAAATACTTAATTCATTCGTGATTACTGCATCAGTAACCGTGTACGCTGCATTACTACACGTCTCATCTGCTGCTCCTGCATCAACCGTTGGCTCAGCTGTAATCGTTAGAGTCATTTGATCTTGAGCATTGACACAAGGTGCTGTAGCAAAAGCTGTTAAAGTAAAAGTAATTGTTGCCCCTGCATCAGCCGGAACTGGATTGTATTCTGGGGTTAAGGTCGTTTCTGTACCGCCTGTGATCGTTCCTGATCCATCATGCACCCATGATAAACTCGCGAAATTCGAAGCACTTGCTCCAATACTCTGTGAAGAAAAATTATAAGGACTATTAACACAAGTTGCCTCATTACTGCCTGCATCAACAGTGGCGGCAGGCACTATATCTATTTCTACTGACCCTGTCATAGTTTGATCTAAGCACGATCCTTGAGATGCAATGATGGTGATGACATCACCATCCACAAAATCTGTATCAGTAAGAGAAAAGGTTAGATTACCACCATTTCCGGTTTCGAAACAATCTGCACAAGCCGCAATAGATCCATTGATATAAATGTTATACTCCACATCTGGTTCAGGGGCTACAGCCAGGTCACTTCCTAACAGCACTATGTCTGTTCCTTCACCGTCACACACTTGCCTTAATCCTGTATTTTGCAAGCTATAAGTATTTGGTGATGGATCTGACAACGCTATCGTAGCATCAATTAACTCAGCACTACAAACCGAATAATCATCAAGTACTTCGATCTCATATTGTCCTCCTGGCAAACCAACTACGCCTAAATCTGTAGCCAGATCAAGTGTAATGGATGTTGTTGCTGGAACATTATTTATTGTTAAAGGAAGACCAGTCAGTCCATTATCAGAACTCCAAGTATAACTAATCGAACCGCCACCTACTAAATCCAGTGACCCTCCGGTCACTTGCACTTCTACTTGTCCATCCGGTCCAAAAGGTGCAAGTTGACATGTACTATTGTCACCTGTGTTAGCTGTTGCTGAGATTAAGATATTATTTAAATCAAATAAAAACACTCCATCAAGAGCATTAAAAATACCTCTGTCTATATCATCTGTGCCGTCTGAAATATAAAACCTAAATTCTCCACTTTGTAGTCCGGTACCTGCCTGCCCCAGCCAAGTGAAGGTATCCCCAACATTAATTGATACTGTTCCGAAATTACTTGATGATGGGTTGGGGCCAATAATAGGATTTAAATCGGCAGATGCCGCATTCGCTGAAACTAAAGTAAAATCTATATAACCATTATTTGATCCATCACAAGGATTGCTAACAAACACATCAACTTCAAGTGCTCCAGAAGTAAAAGTAGTAGTTTGCGCTTTCAAAGATGGCGCAATTAAAACAACAAAGAGAAGAGTAATTAATTTCCTAAGCATAAAATAACTGATCAAACATTAATTAACAGTAAATTCAGACTTCTTTTTACATCCCTGTTTATCAATGACAAAATAGATGTACTTTCCCTTTTTTAAATTTTCAACTACTTTTTGATTTTTCGAGACCAATTGATCATCAGGTCCAAAAAGAAAATAACTTATTGCCTCGGAAGAACTCTCGACATCAAATTCCACTATTCCATTATCTAGTCCATTAGTAGAATCTGTAATTTTCAATTCCACTTTAAAGTTTGAACAATCCCCTAAATCAAATCCAAGAGCATTGTATCCCGACAAAGAGGAAATTAAGAAGAGTATTAAAAACAATCTGTACATCTCAAAAAAAGTAATGATTTGACACCACTATATATAGTTTAAAAAATCAAAGTAACCGTCTTTTAAAAATTGCATTTTATTAACAGTGTACTAAAAAGTAAAGATGTGCGTTTATTTCATAATTTCAAATCATAAAGCCACCTAATCGGTCAATTTAGCGATATAAGTAATATAATTATAGGAAATAAGAGGTTTTATCAAGAAAAACACCTCTTTTAAAGATGAAAAGTAAATATTTAGATAATATTTAGTATTTTCTGTTTAATATTTCAGATAAGATTATAGCCTTTTTAGCACTTTCGTCATCCTGCAATAGCTTTGCATACTCACTTTCTTCCTCCTCAGTATCTTCTTCTGAATAACCTTCAAAATGTGTGAAATTTCCGGTATGACGATCATCTCCATGGGAGGCCTCTTCATACTTTTTGGAAGCCGCTACTGACTCTTCAAATATTCGTTGGATTTCTGTCTCATCTTTATAGTCAAAATCTTCGTAATCAACCACTTCAGGCTCCTGACGTTTCGGAGCACTCGGTGGTTCTTCGGTAAACTCTTTAAGCAGGTCTTCAAAAGACATTGGCGCTTTTTTCTGGCCTTGGCCGCTTGAGTGGTTAGTCTTGCGCTGTCCCGTAGCTGGTGTTGCTGTTTTATTGGGCACTTCCTTCTTCTTCTTTAGCACCTTTGATACAATGCCAAACAGAATCAAGATTATATATACGACTATTTGAATATCATCCATAGTATGACAAATTTATCAATTTAAATTATAAATTTGTTGGCCTTTCTTCATTCTATAACTAGAATAGTGAAGAACTTCTGATCTTCTAAGAATATGCCTCATACGGCCTGTTTAGAGGTCAAAAATTAAATTCATAACACAAACTATTGTTGTTCAATGCAATTATCTAAGCTTGAAATTAAAGGTTTCAAAAGTTTTGGCGATAAGGTGACCATCAATTTCGATGAAGGTATCACCGGTATTGTTGGACCTAATGGTTGTGGAAAATCCAATATTGTAGATTCAATAAGATGGGTGCTGGGAGAGCAAAGCAGTAAAACACTACGTTCTGAGAAAATGGAGAATGTCATTTTCAATGGCACTAAAAAGCGCAAGCCTACGCAACTGGCAGAAGTATCGCTGACCTTTAGCAATACTAAAAACCTTTTGCCCACAGAGTACTCCCAGGTAACATTAACAAGAAGGTATTATAGGTCAGGTGAAAGTGAATATTTACTTAATGGTGTCACTTGCAGATTAAAGGACATCACTAATTTGTTTTTAGATACAGGTATTGCATCAAACAGCTATGCCATTATTGAGCTGAAAATGGTAGATGACCTGCTTAACGATAAGGACAACTCTCGCAGAGGCCTTTTTGAAGAAGCTGCAGGGATTACCAAATTCAAAAAACGCAAGAAAGAGACCTTAAAAAAGCTTACAGATACTGATGCTGACCTCGAGCGTGTAGAGGATTTATTGTTTGAGATAGAGAAAAACATGAAGTCGCTGGAGCGCCAGGCCAAGCAGACTGCTAAATATTATGAGCTAAAAGAAGAATATAAAGCCTATAGCATTAAGCTGGCCCGATTGACAATCCAAAAGTCTACACAACTTTATCAATCTCTATCAAAAAACATAGAGGCTGAAAATGATAAGAAGATAAGCCTTAACAAACAGGTGAAAGAAAAAGAAGCTCAGCTTGAAAAGTCTAAAGCCGATCTTATTTTAAAAGAGAAAACCCTGGCTTCCCGTCAAAAGGCGTTGAACGAACATGTCAACAAGATTCGTCAGTACGAGAGTGAAAAGAAGATCAAAAATGAGCGTCTTCGCTATTTAAATGATAAGTCTGAGAGTCTGAGAGACCAGATACAGCAGGACAAGAAAAGTAATGAAAGGGCGGCATTCAGTATTGAAAGCCTTACACAGGAAAAAAACTCTGCTGAAAAGATGTTTCTTGAAATAGAGTCTAAAGTGGCTTTATTGAAAGAAGATTATGAAAGCCAAAAGATAAAAACCTCAAGGTTACAGGAAGAACAGAATACTGTAAGGCAACTTCTTAAAAATAAGCAGGAGGAAGTTTATCAGCTGAAAAAATCTGTGGAGATAAAGGAGCTGCAGCTATCCTCTTTAAAGCAAGAGCTAGAGAAAACTTCAACAGATACTTCTGCACAAAATGCCAGTTTGTTGCAATTTGACAGAAAAGTAAATGAGCTTGAAGAGCAACTGAAAGTTAAAAACAAGGAGCAGGCAAAGAGAAAGGAAGCACAGACTGACCTTGAAAATAGAATTACCTCGACTGAAAAAACCATTGAGGTAATTAGAGAAGAGCTAAATCAAACCAACAGGAAACTTGATGCCCGTCAGAACGAATTTAACCTGACCAAATCTTTGGTTGAAAACCTAGAGGGCTTCCCGGAGGCTATCAAATTCCTGAAGAAAAAAGCAGGATGGAAAAAGAATGCCCCTCTCCTTTCTGATATCCTTACCTGTGATGAAGAATATCGTGTAACAGTAGAAAACTATTTGGAGCCTTTACTCAACTACTACATAGTTGACAAAGAAGCCGATGCCTATGAGGCCATTAATATCCTTAGCGATGCAGCAAAAGGAAAAGCCAACTTCTTTATTCTGGAGTCATTTGAAAAGTTTACGGCCGCTGATGCCAAAATTTATGACAATGCATTCCATGCTACAGAAATAATGGAGTATGACGGTAAGTATAGAAAGCTCATGGCCTATATACTTGATGGGGTTTACATTTTTGAAGGCGATTATAAGAATTTACCCCAGGATGATAACAATACGTTCATTACCAAGAATGGAAAAGTTACAAAACGGAGGTTCAGTCTTTCGGGTGGATCAGTTGGCCTGTTTGAAGGAAAGAAAATAGGTCGTGCTAAAAACCTGGAGAAGCTAGAAAAGGAAATAAAGCAGTTGAGCAAAAAGCTTAGCGAGGTTGAGCAAAGCTTGTCTGAAAAGCAAAAGGAACTGGGAAAGCTTAAGTCCAGCTCTTTAAAAGAAGAAATAGAGACTACTCAGGAGGACATTAACCATGTCAATGAAGAGTATATTTCGATAAAAACCAAGCAAGAGCAATTTAGCAAGATGCTTTCTGATGCAGATATGCGTAAAGAGGACATCATTGCTAAAATTGATGAGCTGAATGAAGAAATTCAGGAAAGCAAGCCAAGGGCTGAGCAGGAAGAAAAAGAGCTTGCAATATCAGATACCAAACTCTCTTCATTAACGGCTGACCTTACAGAACAGACAGAGTTACTGCAAGAAAAAAGTGCTGCTTTTAACGAACAAAACATCTTTTTTCATCAGCAAGATAACCGAGTTAAGAGCATTAGTCAGGAGATTGAATATAAGCAAGATGCATTTAACAGTAGTAAAGAAAGGATTGAGAAAAATCAGGATGAGCTAAAGCAAACTGATGAGGAGATAAAGGCATTACTTGCCAAAAATGAAACCAATGATGATGAGTTGGTGGAGATGTATTCTGAGAAAGAAAGCATTGAGCAAGGCGTAAATGAAGCCGAAAAAGAATATTATTCTGTTAGAGGTAGTATTGATGAAATTGATAAAAGTGAAAGGGAGATTCAGCGTAGCAGAGAGAATGTAGATGCCATTATTATGGAACTACAAAACAAACTCAATGAAACTAAATTAGAGTTAAGCTCTGTAAAAGAAAGGCTTTCTGTAGAGTTCAATATCGATTTGGACAGTCTGATGGAAGAGGAAGAGGCTGACACTAAAGAGGAGTCGGTTGATGAGTCTTCTTTGCGTGAGGATGTTCTGAAAATAAGAGATCGTATGGAGCGAATAGGGCCTATTAATCCTATGGCCATGGAAGCTTATAACGAAATAAAAGAAAGAAATGATTTCATTGTAGAGCAGCGCGAAGATTTACATAAGGCCAAGGAATCGCTACTGGCAACTATTGATGAGATAGACACAGTAGCGAAAGAGACCTTCCTTGAAGCTTATGAGAAAATCAAGGAGAACTTTGTAAAAGTATTTAGAAGTTTGTTTACGGAAGAGGATGATTGTGATCTTCGACTGAGTGATCCTGAAAACCCATTAGAATCAAGCATTGAAATTATAGCCAAACCTAAAGGTAAGCGGCCATTGACTATCAATCAGCTCTCTGGTGGTGAAAAGACACTTACAGCGACTTCACTCCTTTTTGCCATTTACCTTATCAAACCAGCACCCTTCTGTATTTTTGACGAGGTGGACGCACCCTTGGATGATGCAAATATTGACAAGTTCAATAACATCATAAAAACTTTCTCGAAAGACTCTCAGTTCATCATTGTGACGCATAATAAGCGGACAATGGCCAGCACTGATATTATTTATGGCATTACCATGATTGAGCAGGGTGTTTCCAGAGTAGTGCCAGTAGATTTAAGAGAGCTTGCTGATGATATTTAACTTCTGATTGCATTGTCGCAGACTATGGCCGCGGCCATGGCTACATTCAATGATTCAGCACCACCTATTTTTGGAATAGTAATTTTGTGATCCACCAGCTTTTCAATTCTTGGTGATATGCCATTGGCTTCATTGCCAAAAACAATTATACAGCCTTTCTTAAAACGGGTTTTATGAATATCGTCACCCGCCATAAATGTGCCATATACAGGGAGCTGAGATTCCTTAATAAGTCTTTCTAAATCCCCATAAACTACTTCTACTCGTGTAAATGATCCTTTCGATGCTGAGATCACTTTTGGATTATACAACTCTGCCGTTTCCTCCGAGGCTAAAATAGTATTGATACCATACCAGTCTGCCACCCTTAAAATTGTTCCCAGATTGCCGGGATCATTAATGTCATCCAAGGCGAGATAAAGCTTATCAGCATCTGCTTTTTTACCATCTGCAACTGGCATCTCGACTACCGCGAGAGCAGCATTGTTAGATTTTAAGGTGCCTACGTCTGTTAATTGTTTTTCAGTAACCTTTAATACTTCCAAACCTTTAAGTTGATTCGAAAACTGCTCATAAAACTGTTCTGTACACAATACCGTTCTTACATTAAAATGAGAGTTTATGACTTCCAAAGTACTTTTTGACCCTTCCACTAAAAACAGTTGTTCCTGCTTTCTGTATTTTTTTAATTGCAGTGATTTAATGAACTTCGCTACCGATTTGGACATCATAATAGAACGCTATATTGAGGCTTGATAAAAATCAATTATTACTACTTACATGCTCTTTCCTTCTCTCCGGATGTCTGGGATCAAAATACTTAAAAGAGGATGAAAAACTACTTTACAAACAAAGTGTAAAGGTTAGCAAAAATATTGATAAAGACGAGCTTAATCAGCTTTACGCCCAAGAACCAAACAGACAGTTTCCCATTCTGCCTTTTGCTCCATATGTATGGCTATACTATTGGGGGCAAAGGTCATATAACATTGAAAAATATGAACAAAAGAAGGTTGACATCACAAGTAAATTTGACGAAAAAATAGCTCAAACAGATAAAACCAAGAAGGAAAATCGACTGGAACGTAAAAAGAAAAACAAGCTAGATAAAGTCAATAAAACCATTACCGAAGGCAATTGGCGCATGAGGATTGGGGAGCCACTGGCCATATATGATTCATCATTAACTAAGAATACCAAAGACAGGTTTGACCTATATCTTGACTCCAAAGGATATTTTAATGCTAAAGTAGACTATGAGAATAAGGTAGTTGGAGATCGGGTAAGAACAATATTTACAATAGATGCAGGCCCTGCATTTAAAATTGACACCCTCTTTTTACAAACAGCCGACACAGCAATTACCAAGCTTATCAAAAAACATGCGGATGAGAGCTTCCTTGAAGTAGGCAGAAATTATGAACAGGCTAATTTGACAAGAGAAAGAGAACGGCTAGACCTTCTTATGAAGGATAATGGATACTTTGATTTTAGCAGGCAGTACATCCAATTTGAAGTTGATACATCATATCAGGAAGCTCAGAAAGTAGCCGTGCTAACACGTGTAAACAAACCAGCCAAAAGGGATTTTCATAAAATTTTTCATGTTGACTCAGTTATATTTACCACGAATGCCAATGCCAAAACACTCCCAGATTCAATAAGGCAATCTAACGAATACAAAGGCATTAACTTCAGGTACTTCGAAAAAGCGTATAGTCAAAAAGTATTAAGTAGGCGTATTTTCATCAAAAAAGACAGTTTATATAGTAAATCAAAATCTTATGGCACTCAGCGACAGCTTGCCAATTTAGACCATTTTAGATTCATCAATATCAACTATGATTCTACTGGCGGACAATTAATTGCAAACATCTTTACCAGCCCGTTGAACCGGTATCAGTGGACCAATGAAGTTGGAGTAAATGTAACACAAGGTTACCCCGGTCCTTTCTACAACATTTCCTTTAAGAAACGTAACATCTTTAGAGGTCTTGAAATATTTGAAATGAATGGCCGTATTGGTGTTGAAGGTGTAACCTCCATATCTGGTGCTCAAAATGTCTACAGAAGTATCGAAGCTGGGGTAAATGCCAGTTTAACTTTCCCTCAATTTATCTTGCCAATAAGCAATGATCTGAAGTCCCGATTAGGTCAGGTCAACCCAAAGACGCGATTACTTGCTGGTTACACTTACACAGACAGACCAGAATACAATAGGGAGAATTATAATTTTTCAAACACCTACAGCTGGCAGAATGCAAGAAACACATTTTATCAGGTGACAATTACTGATATAAGTTTAATAGAATCTGAAATTAATCAACAATCCTTTCAGGACCGACTTGATGAGCTAGAGCGACTTGGTAATAGATTAATTAATTCATTCAGGCCTTCTCTTGTTACCAATATGAGTGCCAGTGCTACCTGGAATTTCAATAGCTATGGCCTGAATTTCTCCAACTCATCTTTTTTTAGGGTTTATCTGGAAAGTGGCGGAACATCCTTGAATTTTATCAACACAGAATTTCTTGATAATGAAGCCCTTGAATTTTATAAGTACTATAAATTCAATTTCGACTATCGAAAAATACACCCGGTAAATAAAAACACAACGGTGGCCTACCGTTTTAATGTAGGTTATGTAAAGCCATATAGTGACAATGGTGTATTGCCTTATGAAAAATATTTCTTTGCTGGTGGTAGCAATGGTATCAGGGCATGGCGACCAAGGCGACTAGGACCGGGATCCTTTTATGAAGTAGATTCAGAAACTGGTCTGGTATCATACAATTTTGAACGACCTGGTGAGATTTTACTTGAGGGTAGCTTTGAGTTGCGCAAGAATCTTGTTGGGTTTGTTGATTATGCTTTTTTCGTTGATTATGGAAACATCTGGACAATTGAAGAAGATGAATCCAGGCCTGGAGCCCAGTTCAAAACAGACAATTTCTTTAGAGAAATTGCTGTAGGCTCAGGTTTAGGCTTGAGATTTGACTTCTCTTTCTTGGTATTACGGCTAGATGCAGGTCTGAAAATCTATGATCCTGCCAGGCCAGAGAAAAGCAGGTTTATCCTGAGTGATGGCTTCTATGATGCTCCATTCACCCGTGAAGCCACAGAACCAATTGTTTTTAACATTGGAATTGGATACCCTTTTTAAACAGATGAGTTCTCATTATTAGTAAGCCAACAGATTTCCTAAAGCTTCTTTTACCTTCTCAGCATTTGGTAGCATTTGCTTTTCAAGATCGACATTTAAAGGAATAGCAGGTAAACTCACCGCTCCCATAATTTCTACTGGAGCATCAAGCTGTTCAAAGCAATGTCTTGAAATTCTACCAGCCAGAGATTCAGCGAATGAATTGAGCAGAGGTTCTTCAGTCAGTACAAACGCTCGGTTATGTTTTTCAATAGCTGTTACAATAGCGTCCCAATCTATCGGATTCAAAGTTCTTAAATCCAGAATCTCAACCCTACCCTCAAAAGACTTAGCGGCAGCTTTAGCCCAATGCACCCCCATACCGTAGGTGATAATTACTGCTGTAGAATTATTAGCATCCTTATTCGCTTCCAAAACAGTATTAGCTTTACCCAAAGGGATAATATAATGCTCATCAGGCTCAAAGGTCTTGGCATCACCAGTGCCTGGCACCTTAGACCAATACAAGCCTTTGTGCTCAAGCATCACAACAGGGTTAGGGTCATAAAAAGCTGCTTTCATTAAACCTTTCATATCAGCTGCATTACTTGGGAATACTACTTTTATACCCCTGATATTTAGCAAGGTAGATTCAATGCTACCGGAGTGGTAAGGCCCTCCTCCTCCATAGGCACCAATAGGGACTCTGATTAATGACTGAATTGGAAATTTACCATTTGACAAATAACAGCTTTTTGATAGCTCCTCAACCAATTGATTGATTCCCGGCCATATATAATCTGCAAATTGTATCTCAACAATGGCCTTGGCGCCTACTGCTGACATACCAGCGGTAGAACCTACAATATATGCTTCCTGAATAGGTGTGTTGAATATTCTTTCATCACCAAATTTATGGGCCAATGTAGCTGCTTCCCTGAATACGCCACCAAGCGTACCGCCAACATCCTGCCCATAAAATAACGCTTCAGGATGCCTCTTTAAAATATCTTCAACGGCATGAAGTGCCGCATCTACCATCACTACCTTTTCAGCACCTTTGGGTTTGCGTTCCCCTTTTTCTTCTATAATTGGTGTCTCTTCAAACTCGTGTTTATCAAATGACGCCAAAGCGGGATCATCCGAATTTAAAGCATATTCATAATCTTTAACCACTAACTCATGGGCTGACTGCTTTAAGTCTTTGAGAGTTTTGGCTGTGATACCAACTGACTTTAGATAAGTTTCAAACTTAATGATAGGATCATCTTTGGAGTGCAGTTTCAAATTTGCATCGCCACGGTACCATTCTTTTCTTACCCCTGACGTGTGATGACCAAGCAAAGGACATTTGGCATGAACCAAAATTGGCCCCTTCCTATTCCTTACATGATCAATGGCCTTTTTAATTCCCTGATAGGAATCAATAAAGTCAGACCCGTCTAAACGCATACGCGACATACCAACAAATCCGGCAGCGAAATCATAAGCATCCATGGCTCTCATTTCCTTACCAGTAGCCGAGATGCCCCAGTCATTGTCCTGAATCAGATAAATGATTGGTAGGTCCTTAAGTACCGCCATTTGAAAAGCCTCAGACACTTCTCCTTCGGTGACCGATCCATCCCCTAAGGAGCAAAGCACAATGGGTTTATTATCACCTTCCAACAACCCCTGTCCTTCCAAATACTGTAATCCATGAGCCATTCCGGTTGCCGGTATGGCCTGCATGCCAGTAGCAGAGCTCTGATGGGGTATTGTAGGAAAACCATCTCTTTTCAATGAAGGATGCGCGTAATAAGTCCTTCCACCAGAAAACGGGTCGTCAGCCTTAGCCATCAATTGCATCATCAACTCATAAGGCTGCATCCCGATACCTAAGAGAATAGATTCATCCCTGTAATAAAGAGATGCAAAGTCATAAGACTTCAACTGCATACCTGCTGCCAGTTGAATGGCCTCATGACCCCTGGAGGTGCTATGCACATATTTGCTGCAAACCTCTTTAAACTCATCATAGGTATGTGCCATCCTTTCGGCTGTACACATGAGTTGATAAGCTTTTAAAAGTATGTCTGAATCTATTTTAGAAGAATTGACGCTTTTTTTATTTGATTTTGACTTAGCTGTTGCTGTTGAAGACATATATAGAAACTGATTATTTCAATCGTTTGTGAAGTTAAAAAATTTACAAAAAAGAAGGCTGTTTAAACAGGAATTAAATAATTGAAAATGATTCAATAGCTTTGCCGGCATGCCTACAAAAGAAACCATAACCGAGTGGTTTAAACAACTTCAAGATCAAATATGCACAGCGCTGGAAACTGCTGATGGGAAAGAAACCTTTAAAGAGGATGTCTGGGAACGCGAGCAAGGTGGTGGCGGGAGATCAAGGGTGCTGACCGATGGTAAAATAATTGAAAAAGGAGGTGTTAATTTTTCAGCAGTTCATGGCCAACTCTCAAATAAGATTTCTACGGCTTTAAAATTGCCAGACTCTGATTTTTATGCTACCGGTGTCTCCATTGTTTTGCACCCAAAGAGTCCAATGATGCCAATCATTCATATGAATGTCCGGTATTTTGAAACGGTGTCTAAATCAGGTGAATCGACCTGGTGGTTTGGCGGTGGCATAGACCTTACACCTCATTATGTGGTTAAAGAAGATGCGAAATATTTTCATAATACCCTAAAGGAAGTTTGCGACAAACATGATGGGAGCTACTACCCGAAATTTAAGGAATGGGCTGATGAATATTTCTTTATCAAGCATAGAAATGAGACCCGAGGCATTGGTGGTATTTTCTTTGACAGGATGAATGAATCAACGGGGAAAACCAAAGAAGAACTTTTTGCTTTTGTAAAAGATGTAGGACAGGCATTTGCCCCTATTTACACTCATTTCATGGCCAAAAATTCAGCACTGTCTTATACTGAGCAGAATGAACTGTGGCAAAAGGTAAGGCGCGGCAGGTATGTTGAGTTTAACCTTGTCTGGGACAAAGGCACCAAATTTGGGCTTGACACCGATGGCCGAACCGAGTCAATACTGATGAGTTTGCCACCTCAAGCCAATTGGATTTATGACCACAAGCCAATGGCTGGCTCCGAAGAGGAAGAGACTGTTAAACATTTGAAAAAAGGGATTAAATGGATTTGAAAACCAAATAAAAGTAGTAAATTTGTCATATGACAGAAGGAAATAAGTCATATGAGCAAATAAAGAACAAAGACATCGTTGTAAACGAGCCGGTTGGCACATTTGCGCTTTCTCAATCCCCACTTCAAACACTTATTCATATCCTGGGCTTAAATCAGCTATCAGATAAGATTAAAAACACTTTAGATTTATTAACCCTCACAGAGCAGGGCTTTCCTATTAATGTATTGAAGCGACTGCAAGCTCATACAAAGTTTACCAACAGAGAAATGGGCAAAGCTTTAGACATGTCAGAAAGTACGTTGCAGCGTAGGTTGAGGAGCAGTCAACCACTTGATAAAAGACAATCTGAGAGTGCTGTTCAACTGGCTTCTGTTTGGGCTAAAGGCTTAGAAGTGTTCGAAGATGAAGATGACTTTAGAACGTGGCTTCATGCCGAAAATCAAGCACTAGGAGGAAATAGACCCATTGCTCTTTTAAGTTCTTCTATTGGTCAAGAAGAAATCAAAAAAGTTCTTGGACGCATAGAATGGGGCATCTATTCATAGTTTTACATGCGCCTATTTCGAATTAGCAAACAACAGCACTCCTATGATCTTTCCGGGGCGGGTGGTCTATATTATGATGGCCGATGGCACAAACAAGGTACGAAGATCCTTTATTTTTCGGAGCATGTATCATTGGCTAAATTAGAAGTTATAGCCAATTCAATAGTAAGGCCTAAAAATATGATGTTAATCACCGTTTCTATTAACCCTCCATTTACTATCAAGCAAATAAACCCGGAAGACTTACCTGCGCAATGGGATGGATATCCTTACCTTGAAAGTGTGCAAGTTATAACATCAAAATGGATTGAAAGTAATGAATCCTTACTGTTAAAAGTACCTTCTGCCCAAGCAGAATATGAGAGTAACTTTCTGGTTAACCCTGTGCACCCTCAAATGGCAAAGATAGAGATAGTTTCCGTTGAGCCTATTAAATTTGATCAGCGCCTTAAGTTTTGATACTATGGATTTAATAATCGAGTTAGACAAAAGTTTATTTTTCTTCCTCAATGGGCTAAATACCCCATGGCTGGATCAGGTTATGTTTTGGATTTCTGATAAGAAAATATGGATCCCATTCTATGTGTTAATTGCTTATTGGATAGTCAAGACCTATAAATGGAAATCAATCATTTACCTTTTGGGAGTAGGACTTGCCATCACCTTTACTGATCAGGTAATATCAGGTTTTATGAAAGGGTACTTTGAGCGTTTTCGACCCTCTCGCGACCCCGAGTTAGAGGGGCTGGTACATATAGTTAACGATTACAGAGGGGGTAAATACGGGTTTGCCAGCTCACATTCAGGCAATGCCTTTGCCCTTGCCATCTTTATATTCATGCTGTTTAGAGAGTACAAATGGATTGGTCTCATGTTTGTCTGGGCAACAATAGTAGCTTATAGCAGGGTTTATCTGGGTGTGCATTACCCGGGAGATATATTGGTTGGCGGTATTATTGGATTAGGGTTTGGATACCTTTTTCAACACCTGAGCAGGAAAGTGCACACAAAGTATTTCTCCTAAGTGACTGCCTAAAGATTCATCAGTCGCTTTACATACTTACCCACGATATCAAACTCTAAGTTTACAACACTGCCAACTTTCACATTTTTGATGCTGGTGTGCTCGTAAGTGTACGGGATGATAGCCACGGTAAACTTATTCAGATCTGAATTAAAACACGTCAGGCTGGTTCCGTTTACAGTTATTGAGCCTTTTTCAACAGTTACATTTTGTAATGCAGGATCATACTCAAAGTCAAACTCCCAGCTTCCACCCTTCTCTTCTATCCTCGTGCATGTTGCAGTTTGGTCTACATGGCCCTGAACGATATGACCATCAAATCGTCCATTGTTTAACATACATCTTTCTAAGTTTACCACACTGCTAGGCATCAACTTATCCAGGTTACTTTTCTTTAATGTTTCATCTATTGCTGTCACCCAATGAGTGTCCTGATCAATTTTGGTGACGGTAAGGCAAACACCATCATGCGCCACACTCTGGTCTACCTTGAGTTCTTTGGAAATGTCACTGACCACCTGGAAGTGCTTGTTCTTCCCTTCGGTCTGTATTTGTCTGATCGTGCCTATTGATTCTATGATACCTGTAAACATGCTTCAAAGTTAATCTGCCTGATTGATAATAAAAATAAATTTGGTTTATAATATAAACTACTTTACATTTGAGAAAAATATTTAATTATGGAAGATTCTAAAAACTTAAGCAGCGAAGAAAGTTTAAAGATCATCACCAGTATGATTACAACCGCGAAAGGCAATATAAAAGGTAGCAGCTTTCATTTTTTACTTTGGGGTTGGGTGGTTGCTATCGGGAACCTTGGCCACTTTGCACTAATTGAATATTCCACCTTTGACAGGCCTTATTATATCTGGTTTATCACCATTCCAGCTTGGATCGCAAGCATGCTATACGGCTACAGACAGTCAAAGAATTCGCGTGTTTCCACCTACAGTGATGGCCTCATTCTATGGATATGGCTAAGTTTTACCTTTAGCGCTGTTATCGTCATTTTCTCTGGACAATTTGGGCCTACAATACCAGTATTGATGTTGCTACTTGCCGGTATGTCTACTTTTATGACTGGTATGGTATTAAAATTCAAACCCTTGATAATTGGTGGGTCATCTTTCTGGATATTTGCAGTAATTTCATTCATAGTCGGGCCGCTTTATAGCTTACCAGTTTCTGCACTAGCGGTAATAGTTGGTTATTTAATACCTGGCTATAAACTAAGAAATGCATAATGGCAGGGATGAACGACTTAGACCCATTAATTCATTCACAACTCAGGTTATCAATCATGTCGCTATTGATAAGTGTGCAATCGGCTGATTTTGTGTACATAAAAGAGAAAACCGGTGCTACTGCCGGAAACCTAAGCGTGCAAATTGATAAGCTCAGCAGCGCCAACTATATAGAAGTGATTAAATCATTTAAAGGAAAAAAACCACTTACCACTTGTAAGATTACAAAGGTGGGAATCACTGCTTTTGAGAACTATGTAAACCAAATGCAGCAATATTTAAAACCTTAATTTTTTTATCCTTATAGTTTATAATATAAACTACTTTATAATTAGTCAAAATAATGAATAACTAAACTTAATAATTATGAAAACCGCTCAGTATTTAATTGCCCTAATCTTCTTTTTAGGATTTACCCTAAACACGTCAGCTCAATCCAATGATTTTGAACACTTGAAACCACTTGTTGGCAACTGGTCTGGGAGTGGATGGTCTCGCACTCCAGATGGTAAAATCGAGAAGTTCAATCAAACTGAAAAGATTGAATTAAAGCTAAAAGACAACATTCTAGTAATTAACGGTATTGGCAAAAACCCCGAATCAGGAGAGATCACTTTTGAAGCTTTCGCTATTGTTTACAAAGAAGCTTCTGGCGAATATAAGATGACTGCCCATACTCAGGAAGGCGGCCACACTTTGGCCAGCTTCTCAGTCGAGCTTAATAAGTTTTCATGGTGGTTTGACGTACCGGGCGGCACGATAAAATATGATGCCGAATTTTCAGATGACACATGGACAGAGAAAGGCAACTTCTCCCCTGATGGCCAGCAATGGTATCCATTTTTCGAAATGACCCTTACCAAGAACTAAATAAACCCTAAAAACCACTATTATGAAATCGTTACAATTCATCATAATCGCCCTATTTACTTTTCTAAGTATTGAAGTACCAGCACAATCCGAGGCTGATGAAATGGCTTATTTTGCTTACACGAGCAACAATAAGAGTTTATGGAAACAACTCGTTGCTAAAGAACAGGCAAGCTACAACAAGTCTAAAACCAACAGCAATCTATATGCACTTTTATTGGCTCAGCATGGTCTGCTAAACGCTACCATGTCTGACCAGGACGAAGATCTTTTTGATGAACATTATGAAAGTGCCAAGGACAATGTAGAAAAGCTTATTGACGCTGACCATCAGGCAGGTAATTCCAAGGCCATATTAAGTGCCATCTGGGGTTGGGAAATGGGCTACAGTTCCTATAAGGGAATGTTCCTTGGAGGAAAAAGCAGCTCTAACATTGAAGAGGCAACCAAACTGGCGCCTAATGAACCTCTTGTGTGGCAAGTATATGGTTCTTCTAAGTTCTTCACGCCTTCAATGTTTGGTGGTGATACAAAAGAGGCTCAAAAGGCCTATGAAAAGGCCGTGAAGCTGTATGAAGACAACAATTTAACCAAATCCAATTGGAGATACCTTGATGCTCTCGCGTGGCTCGGAAAGGTTTATGAGAAAAATGGAGAGAAGGCATTAGCCAAAAGTACATATGAAAAGGCTTTGGCGGTAGAGCCTAATTTCGGATGGGTAAAATATGCCTTATTACCATCATTATCTAAATAAAATGAAATACGTCCTGATCATCTTATTTTCTACATTATCCTTGGTTGCCATGGCACAAGTTGCAACCAAGGGTATTGTAAAAGATGCCTCCACAAATGAAGCACTTATTGGCGCCAATATTTTTTCAAAAAGCAATTGGAAGATCGGTGCAAGCACTGACCTGAATGGAGAGTTTACAATTACGAACCTCACAAAAGGTGACACTTTGATAGTTTCATACATCGGCTATAAGGAGAAAGAGGTTGTTTTTAAGGGGGATGAACATTTAACTATTCAGCTGTTTCCTACTGTTCAGAGCATGGCTGAGGTAACAATTACCGCTGAGAAAATGGTAGCTGAAGAGTTCACATACAAAAAGGTGAAGCGTATGGACATCTATCTAAATCCAAGTGCCAAAGCTGACCCTTTGCTGGCAACTAATTCTTTACCTTCCAGCACAACACTTGACGAATCAGCAAACATTAGTTTCAGAGGCAGCAGCCCGGACGAGACAGGAGTCTTTTTCAATAATGTACCGCTTTACGATGCTGTAAGATTTTCTCAATTGAATGGCATCGGTACTTTTGGGATTTTCAATACGGCCATTGTTGATGAAATGCTGGTGTTTCCTGGCAATCCTCCTCTAGAGTATGGCAACACAACTTCAGGTCTCATAGCCATAAAAACTGCTGAAGATATTCCTGAAGAAAAAGTACGAACAGCTACAGTCTCGCTGGCCAGCTATGGGTTGCTAATGAGTCAGAAGCTTAATAAAAAACAGGCCATTACTGTTTTTAGCAATTATCAGCCTGCCGCAATTATAAAGGCTTTTAACACTGAAGCGCTAAACGATATCAAGGACTTTAATTCTGTCGATCTTGGCCTGAGCTATTTGAATGCCATTAATGAAACTACCATTCTAAAAGTATTCAATTACACCCTGTTGGAAGGATATGATTTTAACTACCAAACGCCAACGCTAACAACAACATTCGAGCAGCGTAAAAAGAGGAACTTCACGATCACCAACCTCAGAAAGAAAATTGGTAAATCGGAGCTAAGTTTTAACAATAATATCAGCTTTACTAAAACTCAATTCAACTATGCTGATGCCAATATTGAACTGAATTACTTTGATGGTTTTGCCTCTGCCAATTATAAGTATGCTACAACTAATCTAATTTTTAAAACCGGAGCTGCTTTTGATTATAGAGAGCAGCACTTTGATGGCACATTTTACATAATAGATTATGCCGAAGGTGAAGGTTACCCAATGGCAAGCGCAACTAATACAACCGAGCTAATAAGGCCTGAAGTGTATGGGTTTCTTACCTATTTCATTAATGACAAATGGACATTAGGTAGCGGACTACGTAAAAATTTACCCGTTGATAATCAAAGTAACTTTCTAAGCAGTCAGCTGAGCACAAAGTACAATCTCGACATTAACAGTTCACTAACATTCGCCATTGGCAATTACCACCGCTTTGATTTCCCTCAAAATGAAAAAGCTATCCTTAATGAAAGCAAACAAGTATCCATTGATTACAGCTATGAAAGCAATCAGGTGAATTTTACAGCTTCAGCATTTGGTAAAGAGTCAATCACTGATGGCATAACCAGCGAAGTAGCTGGCATTGAGCTATTTGTTAAGAGCAAAATCGTCAATAAACTGACAGGCCAAATTTCTTATTCTCTCATTGATGGGATATCTAAACAAAGTGACGGTCAAGAATATCCTAACAAATATGATTTAGACTATTTTGTACGTGGTAATCTTGAATGGCGCATTAACGCTAACTGGACAGCTAACTCTACATTCTCATTCCGGCAAGGAAATTTTTATCAACCGCTTATAACTAGCACATTCGATTCAAACCTGCAAGTATACAGACCTGAATATTCATCATTAACTGATCAATCCAGGTTGCCAGACTATGGCATCATTGATATGAGCATTTCCAGGATGATTCCAGTCAATGAAAACCTGAATATCATTTGCTTTGGTTCGGTCAATAATATTCTAAACAAAGAAAACATAAGAACATACCGTTACAATTTTGATTATACCGAAAGAAGCAGCTCGTTATTTTCGCAAAGGACCCTATATTTTGGTGCCATCATCAATTTCTAGGTCGCACATTACGAATGCTAACTAATTGATGTTATTTTTGAGCCCTGAAAGAAGGAATTAATTATAACATCAATTATGTCATTAAAGGACAAGTATCCAATCACGCTCTACAATACGCTTAGCAAGAAGAAGGAGAAGTTTGAACCCATTCATGAGGACCACGTGGGTATGTATGTTTGCGGGCCAACGGTATATAGTGATGTGCATTTGGGCAATGTAAGAACCTTTATGAGTTTTGATGTTATCTACCGTTACCTTCAGTACCTGGGTTACAAAGTGCGCTATGTGAGAAACATTACCGATGTTGGGCATTTGGAAAATGATGCCGATGAAGGTGAAGATAAGATTGCAAAAAAGGCAAGACTGGAACAGCTGGAGCCAATGGAGATTGTGCAGCATTATACCAATGGCTTCCATGATGTGCTGAAACAATTCAACCTCCTGCCTCCCAGTATTGAGCCATCGGCTACCGGACATATTATGGAGCAGATTGAAATGGTGCAGGATTTAATAAAAAATGGCCTCGCCTATGAAGTAAACGGCTCTGTTTATTTTGATGTAACCAAGTACAACAAAGACCATAAATATGGTAAGCTTTCAGGAAGGAATATCGAAGAGATGATGGAAAGCGGTCGTATGCTGGATAGCCAGGATGAGAAGCGCAATAAAATTGACTTCGCTGTTTGGAAAAAAGCCTCTCCTGCTCATATTATGCGTTGGAACTCGCCATGGGGTGAGGGCTTCCCGGGCTGGCATTTGGAATGTACTGTAATGAGTACCAAATACTTAGGTGAGACTTTTGACATCCACGGTGGCGGAATGGATTTGGTATTTCCGCATCATGAATGTGAGATAGCCCAGTCTGTTGGCACTACTGGCAAAGAGCCTGTTAAATACTGGCTGCATAGCAATATGCTGACTGTTAATGGTCAGAAGATGAGTAAGTCATTGGGCAACTCTTTTTTACCGCATGAACTATTTGCAGGTACGCACAAACTTCTTGAGCGTGGCTATGGCCCGATGGTGGTGCGTTTCTTTATGTTGCAGTCGCACTACTCCAGTACGCTAGACTTCTCTAACGATGCATTGACTGCCGCTGAAAAGGGCTATAAAAGGTTGATGGAGGGCTATAAAATAGCCAATGGGCTCGAATATGCGGAAGGAACCGTTGATGGGGAATTAGAAACTAATGTTAAAGCTACTATTGACAGCCTGTTTGATAATATGAGTCAGGATTTTAATACAGCTAAAGCTTTAGCTGTATTATTTGAAATGACTACCACCATGAATAACTTCAAGGCTGGTAATATCAAAACAGGTCAATTGTCTAAAGAAACTTTTGATAGCCTGATTAAGTACTACCAGGGCTTTATAACTGAAGTACTGGGTCTAAAAGAAGAAAAAGGCGAAGACAACCAGTTGGTTGATGGCGTGATGGACTTACTGATAAAGCTAAGAAACGATGCCAAGGCTGCTAAAAATTATGCTGTGACTGATAAGATCAGGGATGATTTAAAGGCTTTGGGTGTTTCACTAAAAGATGGCAAAGAAGGAACCGAATACACTATCGATTAAGGGCGTAATTTCTGCGATACTGATATTTCCGATTAGGATTTATCAGTTGACCATTAGCCCATTATTAGGTTCTAACTGCCGCCATACCCCTACCTGCTCGCGTTATGCCATAGAAGCCATCAAAATCTGGGGGCCAGTTAAAGGTTTATGGTTGGGGTTAAAAAGGATTAGCAAATGCCACCCGTGGGGAACACATGGCTATGATCCAGTGCCAGAGAGGGAGGAGTGAATTACTGATCTGTTTTATCTATATAAAGCTATCGTATCAGCATTAATTAACTCATGAACAAATGATACATCATTAAATACCCCATGGGAATATCTAATTCTATCTTGAGAACTTTCCTTAAGATCAAGAATTTTTTTTCTGAAGTCATTTTTGTTATCCACATCAAAAATACACTTAACTTTTTCAAAATGTTTCCTTGAAGATATTCTGCTAAAAAAGTCAAAAGCTTCATGCTTGTCGCCATATAAGTACGTACTTGGAAACCAGCGATCGTGATAATCCTCATTGTTCAAATAACTAACTGCATAGCAAACAGTATCCCCTAAAATAATCTGATTTTTAGATAGCTGATCAGACAAATTAGTAATCACATAGTCACCAAAACCAGTGACCTTATTATAAGTCTTCCAAAGGTAATCTTCTAAATTCTTATGATAATTATACAAGAATGCAAAAGTACTCGGCTCCTCATTTCGTTGATGGGGATCCTTAATAAAGTATTTTGAGTTAAGAATCTCCGATACGAATTCATAATTTTTATTTTTCAAACCCAATGCAACAGTATAAATAAACAACTCTTGAAAAATGATATTTAATGAGTCGAATTCTGCTGGGGACCAACCACCTCTATCATCTTTCGGCCTTAAGTATAGCGGCTGGTATTCAAAAAATTCGATAATTGGATCACTTACAAAGTCCAATTGATAACTAGTAAGAATATTTACAAACTTTAAAAAGTCCTCTCTTAATGGTTTAAAAGATTTCAAAGTATCTGTTAAAACCATTCCAAACTCATCAAGATTATTAGGTGTTTTATCAAGATTAAAATTCCACAGCTTTTCCAGAAACAGCTCGGTAAAATCGTATGCGTACTTTGGATTCAAAGTTTGGTTTCTCTTTAACTGATTTTCAATAGTTCTAATTTTACTATTAGTATCAGATAAATTGATTCTATTTTCTGTAATATAAACTGGTGGCTTTGTTCCTAATAAGGGTTTAGGAATTGATGGAACTTCCAAGATATTTCTTAGCAATTCCTCATAGCTATCTTCAAAACCTTCCTCCTGAGAGAAATCAATATATTTTCTGCTTGACAAATAAATTGGAAGATATGGTTCCCCGTTTTCATCTCTTTCAAGTAAAATAGGAATAAATTTTTCTTGTTTTATGTTTGAATATAAATTTGGAGATATAATTTGAGTTTCTGTACCTACACCTCCTTCTCTATCATCAGCCTTTTCAGAATATTTTTGATTACAAATAATCAAGACACGAAATATATCATCGGACTTAACCATTTCTTCCATAAAACTATGAATATCATGACCATCTTTTAGGCTCCATCTATCTAAAATTACGTCAACCGTATCGGACATCAACCTCCTTCCCAGGTTTACCACCCAATCTTGGTGATCGCTACTTCCCCAGCTGTACGATATAAAAACTTTCTTATCCATTCAAAAAACAACTTAATTATTATAATAGCTAAATATACGCCAATACGCCTCGAAGTAATAAATTTATTAAAATAATTATATACAAGAAGTGCCCTTCAGTTTTTGAGAATTAATGTGGAGACCTCTCACTGCGTATCGAGGAGACATTCAGCAGGCTTGATCCCCAATCTCATTAACAAGATGCTGAACCAAGTTCAGCATGACATACTAACTTAAATTGTCACCTTGGGCTTGTAGAAGGGTATTTAAAGAAAATCATCCTCATGCCTGAACCTGCTCCTTGTACAAAACAAAGGCATTACTATTGTGGTGTGGTTCTGTTGATTAGGCCAGTTTCACAAAATCATTCTCCAACTTGACATTGAAATTTATTTCTGCTTTTAACGCTTTAAAAACCTTAATAATAGTATCAATGGTAGCGCTATTGGCACTACTCTCGAGTTTTGAAATTTGTGCTTTTTTGACCCCAACCAATTGTCCCAGTTGCTCTTGTGTCAGGTGTCTCTCCTGTCGGGCAGCTTTGATCATTTTACCTAAAACATCCATCCGAAGTTCGTACTCATATTCATCACGCTCCTTAATACCATCCTTGCCGATGTACTTATCTTTCATCTCGGCAAGCGTGTAGGTTTTCATTTTTTTAGTTGCCATCTCAAAATTCCGTTACTTATTGTCAAAATATTTGTCTTTCAAATTAAGTGCCCTGTCAATTTCCCTCCCAGGCACTTTATCTACTTTCTTAATAAAACCATGCGTTGCTATCACCAAAGTCTCTTTATTATCTGTCTTATCCCAAAAAGCGAGAAGACGAATTTGTAACCCCGAGTACTTTGTTCTAAACTCCCAGATCTCATTTTTAAGTTTCTTAAAAAGCCTGGGGTCATTGGTTTGTTCAGCTAAATCAATATTATATAAGATTTTCTTGACAGTTTTTGCGTCAAGTCCAGCCATGAACTTATTGGCCTCCTCCAAAAACCTTGACTCAAAATACCTCATACATTATCGATCACTCTAACGACCACAAAATAATAAAAGTTTCTAAAAATAGAAACTTTATGTGATATAGTTTAATGAGGAGATTCTTACGCCCACTAAACGGTGGGCTCAGAATGACGTTCATGATAGCAAGATGCTGAATCAAGTTCAGCATGACATTCTAATTTAAATTATCACCCTGAGCTTGTCGAAGGGCACCTACCTTCTACAATAAATATGCTTCGACAAACTCAGTATGACAATAAAATCAAGAAATTATAACCGACTTCAGCTCACTCAACATCATAGCAGTGGCGCCCCAGACTATCCGGCCGTTAATGTCAAAATAAGGGGTTTTTAGCTTGAAGCCGTTACTGAATTCTATCACAGTTTGTTTTACTGTAGTTTCTTCAATCAAATAACTTAAAGGCATTTCTATCAGCTCTTTTACCTCATATGGGTCTATTTCAAACTGGGGTAGTCTTTCAGAAAAACTCACCACTGGAGTCACCTTAAAATTGCTGGGCGGTATAAACAAATCAGACAGCTGGCCAATGACATTTACCTCTTCATAGGTCACGCCTATTTCTTCATTGGCCTCGCGCTTGGCAGTAAATATCAAATCAGGGTCAGACTCCTCCCATTTGCCACCAGGAAAGCTGATCTGTCCGCTATGCGTGCCGCCATAATCATGGCGCTGGGTCAAAGGAATGTATACCTCACCATTCTTTTCATAAAATAAGATGAGCACGCTACTCAGTCGTGCTTTGGCCATTTTGGCTTCATCAAACCGCGACTGTTCTGCGCCTTTGGGCATCATGAGCAAGTGCGCCTCTCTTCCGGGAAGCGGCTGTTTTAGTTTATCAGAAAGCCTTTCGATTAGTTCATTCATGAAGCGCAACTCAGCGAAGTGTTCACCCGCTCTTTCCTTTCAATCGCTAATTTATAGTTTTTGCAGGCTTTTTTCAGGTCATTGGTGCTTTCATACACCTGCCCCAGGAAGTTATACACCTGATCTACAAAAGGGTCCATCTTCGCAGATCTCTCCAGCAAAGTAATGGCATTTTCTATATCTCCCGTCTTGAAATAATAAAGGCCTTTGTTTCTATACACCCAGGCATTGTCACCATCAATGGTCATACTCCTGTTAATATCTTCTTTTGCCGCAGAAAGATTGTCCATCAACAAATAAATGTACCCTCTATTGTTAAGGAAGTAAGGCTGTCCAGGCTCCAGGTCAAGTGCTTGGTTTACCAGCTTCATAGCACCTTGCAGATCATTTCGCTCTATGGCTATCAGGGCCAAAGCATTATAAGCATTAGGTTCAAGCGCATCAATTTTCAACGCCTCTTTAAGATCAGCCTCTGCCCCATCCAAATCTTTCAAATAATATTTAACCGTACCTCTATTAATAATGGTCTCAGCATTTCCAGGGTCTTTTTCTAATGCCATATTAAACGACCCAACAGCCTCTTCAAAGTCACGCATTTTGGTTTGCACCAGCCCCTTTCTGAAATACACATCGGCACTGTCAGGCAGGTTCTTCTGCACGTACTCAATATCATCTAAAGCCCTGTAAAGTTCATTGAGTTCATAAAAGGCATTGGCCCTGTTGAGAATGGCATCATAATATTCTGGTTCACATTCTATGGCTTTATCATATTGTAAAACGGCCTGTCCGTACTGTCTCTGTCTGTAGTACACTATACCCAGGTTATTATGTGCCGGAGCATAGCATGGATCCAACTTAATGGCTTCTGAGTAAAAACGTACAGCCTCGCGGAAATTCTGCTGTCTACTAGCTTCATTACCCCTTATCAGGAAACGCTGTTTTTGTGTTTCGGTGTTGGTGCCGCAGGAGAGACTGAAAAGCAATACCACTACCACAATGAAATTTTTCATATTCAAAGCTACTTCAGACTGCTGAAAAAATCTTAATCTATTAGGAGGTAATCACCTCGGCCTTCAGCTCATTGAGTAAATTATATAAACCAAAGTAAGTGCGGTTTATATAAAGTCCATGTCTGTTGCCTCGGGCCGTTTTAGAGTTTCGAATCTCCTTCATTTTAGAAACCCTATCTCCTACTTCAAAAATCTGCTTAAAGTAAGTATCATCCCCAAAGTCAAAAGTCTTTGATCTGAATGGCCTGCCCAGCAACTCAATCATTTCAGTGAAAATTTCCAAGTAGAAAGCCTTCTCTTTTTCTGTGTCCTTATCACTCAAAAAGCCAAGCTCAAAAAACAGGTCTTTTAAATTATAGTCAGGATTAAGCACATCATCTTTCATCAGTTTGAAATACTGCTCATAAAAATCTTCGGGTATTTCCTTCACACAACCAAAGTCAATGATACCGAGCTTGTTATCATCAGTAATCATAAAATTTCCAGGGTGCGGGTCGGCATGCACTTGTTTCAGGCTATGAATTTGAAAGTCATAAAAATCCCATAGTCGTTGGCCAATTTCATTCTTTTGTTCTTGACTTGGATTGGTCGCTAACCACTCTTTAATATGCAGGCCATTGATCCAGTCCATCACCAAAATCCTGTCAGAGGACAACTCAGGATAATAGGTTGGAAATTTTATCCCCTCCAAATGCCCACAAAGGCCAGTGATTTCCATTGATCTCTTAAGTTCAAGGGAATAATCTGTTTCTTCTATGAGCTTAGACTCAACTTCACCAATATATTGCTCCAATTCTGCCGTACCGATCTTGAACATTCTAGACGCTATGGGACGCACTATTTTTAAATCTGATGAAATACTATCCGCCACACCAGGGTATTGAATTTTGACAGCCAACGTTTTGCCATCTAGGGTAGCTTTATGCACCTGACCAATAGATGCCGCATTTACGGCATTTTTGGTAAATGTTTCAAATAGATCATCAGGGGTTTTGCCTAAATACTTACGGAAAGTCTGCACCACTAAAGGATAGGACAATGGAGGTGCACTGTATTGTGACATGGCAAATTTATCCTGATAGGCCGTTGGAAGTACGTTTTTATCCATGCTAAGCATCTGTGCAATCTTTAAGGCACTGCCCTTCAACTCGCTTAATGAATCATAAATATCTGCTGCATTGTCATTATCAAGTTGATCTCTTGATAATTCAGAATCAAACATCTTCTTGCCGTAGTGCTTTAAGTAATTACCCCCCACTTTGGCTCCTGTCTTCAAAAACCTTGTTGCACGCTGTACCTTCGAGGTAGGAATGCTCGTCTGTTCGTCTTTCATCTACCTGTTCTGATAAAGAAATTTTCCAAAGTCCAGCATTAAATCCAAAGGCCCTCTGCCCATCAGCTCAAATGACAGATTTGCAGATTTTTCAATGGCAGCATCAGTACGCTCAAAACCCTTACTAGTGTCTTTCAACCAAAAAGATATGATGAACAATATCTGAAGCCATAGACCATCATAGTACCTTTCAGAAAGTATCGGTCTTTTTACAATCTCTTCACTGCCAATCCCCTCTTCTATTACTTCCATAGAGAAAGCGTCAAATTCCTTTTTAAAATCCCTGAGCCATGCAGGAACCAGCTCCGGTTTATCTGGTCGCTTAAAAGTGAGCTTAACATAACTTCTGTCTTTTTTCAACACCTCAACCAGTGTAAATAGAAATGCAAGCATCTTTTCCCTTGCACCATACCCATTATAAGCCTTATCAGATTTTATTGCCTTAATGGTTCTTTCAGCAAAGGACTTCCACAACTCGGCATCAATAGCTTCAAAAGAAGAAAAGTATTTGTAAAATTCTTCCTCCTCTTCATTGAGGTGCTCCATAAAAACAAAAACTGATTTAGGTTGGCTTCCTTCAGTTAACAGGTGTTTTTTATAGGCCTTCATTATTGCCACAGCTGACAATGATGCTTTGGTTGCCTTTTTCTTAACAGCTTTTTCCATGCCTTTTTAACAATGACTTGCTGCATTAGTTTAGGCCTGATAAAAATAAATTAAGTTTGGGTATGGAATTTGATTTATCCCTGCATCATATAGAAAAACGAAAAAACATTATGAAAAAGTTATTGATAGTTACAACAGCAGTTTTGATGTCATTCACAGGAATGGCGCAGTCAAACAACAGTTCGAAAACAAAGCAGATTGAGGTTAATGGAAGTGCTGAAATGGAAATAGTGCCTGATGAGATTTCAATCAGAATAACATTAAAGGAATACAAAAACGGTTCTAAGACTGTAAGTATGAATACGCTCGAAGGTGGGCTTGTAAAGGCTGTAAACCAATTAGGTTTACCTAAAGAAAGCTTAACTGTGGACAATATTTATGGCTACAATTGGGACTGGAAGAAGAAAAAGGCAGATGATTACTTATCTACTAAAAGTTTCCTTCTAAAAGTTAAGGACGTAAAAATGATTAATGACCTGGTGGATAAGCTTGACGCTGAAGGTGTAAATGGGATGAATATCGCGGAGGTATCGCATTCAAAAATTGAGGAATACAAAATGCAACTTAAGATTAAGGCATTAAAGTCTGCTAAAGAAAAAGCCACTGCTTTATTAGCTTCTATTGATGAAGAAATTGGTGGAGCCATTGAGGTGCAAGATGTTGATTTTGGTCAGCAGGCTCCTATGTATCGAAGCAATATGATGATGGATGCCAAGATGGAAAGCAGCGGCTACCAAAGCAACTTAGATTTTAAGAACATTACTATCAATGCTCAGATTAGAGCAGTGTTTGAGATAAAGTAAAGTTTTTTATACTAGTTACTTCACTTAGTAACGAAACGAGAGGTCTCCATCTTAATAGGAGACCTCTCACCCTATCGGGATTCAAGGTGGCGTTACTCATACAGTTTCCTATAATCCTCTCTTACAGGGTGGAAAACATCAATGATCTTACAGTCTGTTAAAGCCACAGCGGAATGCTTTGCATTTGCCGGAATAACGGCCACCATTCCGCTTTTGAGTATTGTCGTTTTCCCTTCTACGGTCATCTCCAGTTCACCTTCCAACACGTTAGTAACCTGTTGGTTTATATGGTGATGTTCTGGTAAAATACCTCCTTTTGATGCATCTACATAGGCAACAGTAAGTTCATCCGTGTGAACAAATCGGGCATTAAATCCTTTAACTAGTTCATGAGAAGGCAAATCTTTATTATCTACAAATGGCATGGAAGTTCTATTCTTTAAAAGTGGTTAGCAATGTATTTCAACTAAATTAATCAATTGAAAAATCTTATTGCCATGAAACTTTCGTATTTACGAAATGAAGTTTATACTTTTAATTTTATCACTACTTACTGCCTTCAGCCAGGTTAGTGCACAAAAAATCAATCACACCTCCGCTTTTAGAGATACTGAAGGTGATCATTATTTCAGATTCCACTACGATAACGACTACTTTTCTTCATCTGATGAGAATTATACACAAGGCTATAATATTGAATTTGTAGCTCCTGCATTGATAAAAAACCCAATCAACCATATACTATTCAAAAATCAAGATTGGGCTAATAAATACGGACTATCGATTGAGCACATTGGCTATACGCCAAACAAAATTGGTCGGTCAGAGATTCAATATGGAGATAGACCCTTTGCCTCAGCGATAATGCTAAAGAGCTTTATCATTAGTACTGATACCGCAGGCAGATCGAGGATATGTACAAGTTTGAGCCTTGGAGCAATTGGCCCGTTGGCTTTTGGCAAAGAGATGCAGACCGCTATTCACAGGGCTATTGATGGCACAATACCTCAAGGTTGGAAACATCAGATAAGCAATGATGTTGTTGTAAATTATCAGCTAAGCCATGAAAAGCAAATGCTTATAATTGATAACCTATTTGAATTACAAACTTATGCATCAGCCAATCTAGGTACACTTTTCACCAATGCATCAGCAGGATTTACAACGTTGCTCGGGCAGTTCAACTCAATATTAAATGGCAATGACAGGTCGAAAAGGTTTGACTTCTACATCTATTCACAACCTGTTGTTAATTTCATAGGATTTGATGCTACACTTCAAGGTGGCATGTTTAGTGTTAGTCCCTATACGATTGAAGGTGACTCTATTCAAAGAATCACCTTCCAATATAATTTTGGATTAGTCATTAAATCAAAAAAACTGTATTTTGAATATAGTAGAATCTACATTACACCAGAGTTTAATAATGGCCCAACTGCAGGCTGGGGTGGATTAAGAGTTGGGGGTAAGTTCTAAAACTCCTGACAGTATTTTCTAAATAATATCTTATGGACAAACGAAATAGATAATTTAAGTTTGTCAACTATAAAAATTGATTATACCATTCTGTACATGCGAACATTGTTGATATTCCTATTTATCGCTAATTCTTTTCTAGCCCATTCACAAGAAATTATAATTACCCTCAAGGAAGGTAAGAAAATAAAATCTATCGTTTCTGCACATAGTGACCACACTTTATATACAAAAAATGGAACTTTTGAGTATAGTAAAATTGATGCCATCGAATTTCTTAGCAATGAAAAAAGATATTTATCGAAGCAGGATGATATTTATCATGATTTAAATTTTTCGAAAGATCAAAATTATAAAAGGCACTTAAACCTGACAGAGCATGAGAAGAGTTTGATAATCAATGCCGACACGCTAAAAAAAGGAATCTATCTGTCATTTAATGAATTTAAATACAACAACCCTTCTCTTCCTTTTGACTATGATATCTCTTCAACTGAAAAGAAATATGAGGAAGCATTTTCAGGGCATAAGGAATTAACGTTTTACAAAATCTTTATAAATAAAACCAAGTCTAAGTCAATAGGTAAAATATTCGGATTCTGCGATGGTAATAATATATATCTACACCCTCAATATGAGAAATATGGCTCAGCAGACAAGGGTTTTGCTAAATTCGATTTGAATACACTTTTTAGTAAAATAGAATATTTAGGCAGGTATTGTTTTTTTGAGAACATAGCAACAACTCGCTTTACAAGTCCAAATAGCAATTTTGCCACCACTGTAACAACCTCTACGGAAAAAGTGTATAAAGTGATGGACGCCATTTATGGCTCTGTTCAAATTTTAGATAAAGATTCTCTAAGGAATCTAATTGCTGATGATCCGGAACTCCTCAATGACTTTAATGAGGAAAAAAATAAATCAAAACTGCTAAAGGAATACTTTTTCAAATATATGGAGAAACACGAAACGGATTAGCCCCTATTCATTTGACTACTCCAATTTCATATGATGCTGTCAGGTTTCTCTAAAACTCCTCGCCCCCACCATCATAATCACCATCTTCTCCACGTTTGCCACCTCGCTCTTTCTTCTGGTTGATACGATAGGTAAATGATAATCTCGCCTGTCTTGATCTCCACTGAAACTCGCTAGTCTCAACCAATGTCTCCGTAACCAAATCACCACGGTATTTTCTTGTATTGAACAAATCCCTTATGCTAAGGTTAAGTGTGCCTTTACCTTTCAATACATCAATATTGGCTCCTAAATCCATTGAGTACATGCTTCTTCTTTTACCCTGAACTGTATTTTGTGGTGCCCTGTAATTTCCACTTACCTGAAAGTTCATTTTACCAACCTTAGCCCTGGTATTTAATCTAAAGTTAGCGGTAACAGCATCACGCTCAAGCTTCTGTCCTTCGAAAGAACCCTCTGTAATTGCACGATAAAAATTGGCGTTACCATTAATATTAAACCATTCAGTTGGGTCAATGCTAAAATTACCTTCAATACCAAAGGCGTCTTCAATACCTATATTGTATGGTGTTGTAATTGTACTTGGGTTCCCAGCAAATTCTCCCGCCACACTTATTCTGTCAATAACCCCCGTAGTATATCGGTAATAACTACCTATATAGATAGAGGCCTTTTTGAGATTGTTCAGAATACCTAATTCATAAGAATCGGTATATTCAGGATTTAAGTCGGTATTACCCCTTCTAATATTTCTTGGATCGCTAAAAGATGAGAAAGGGTTTAAATACCAGAACCTTGGTCTTGACAACCTTCGGCTATAGCTCGCTTGTATGGTTCTGATTTTACTTAGGTTGTAGGAAACGAAAGCACTTGGAAATGCATTCAGGTAATCCTTTTCATCAGTTAAATTACCTTCGCGTTGAAAAGTAGTAATATAAGTCTGCTCCATGCGCAGGCCAAGCTGATAACCCCATTTAGTCATCTTATTTTCAAAAATGGCATATCCGGCATGTACATCCTCATTATAGATAAATTCATTACTAAAATTGAGATCTTCAAATATTTGTTCAATGGGAACAAATTCTCCCTGATCATTTATCTCCAAAACGCTATAGTCACTTGAAATCTCCCTTAATGTTCCTCTATACCCGGCTTCAAACTTTTTGCCCTCGCCCATTGGATATACATAATCAACCTGTGCTAATATGTTCTTATCACCCTGAATATTAATTGATCTTTGATATTCACTGAGCGACTCATTTTGTTCTAAATCAGCCTGCCCAATAGTAGAAGCCTCTGTTTCATCATTATCACGATATTGAAACTGTGCGGTAAGCTCATGGCCTTCTTCCTCGAAGGTTCTTGTATAATTCAGTTGATACTCATAGTTGTCATCATCTTCCTTTTCAAAATCCTGACGGAGTGTATTTCCAATAATGTCTAAATTTTCGTCTCTATCCGTATATTGAAGGTCAGTAGTATTTTCTTCATCAGAGACTCTCACCATTGCCGAAGCAGTAATAATATTTTTGTCATTTAAATAAAAGTCTGCACCAAACCTGAAGTTGTGAGATACTCCCGATCTTACTCTGTCATTATCAATATAAGTGTAGGTAGTGGTGTCATTGAAAACAGATTTTCTGTCTGTAAATCCACCGCCTGGATTTTCCCTGTAGTTGATGCCATAGCTACCAAATAAGTTAAATGCTCCAGACCTATAATTAGCGTTACCTGTAAATCCATAATTGGCTGGCAATCCTAAATTGGTGGTAAAAGCCCCATTAAAACCCCTTTGCCTTTCCTTTTTCAAAATAATATTGATTATACCTGCAGAACCTTCTGCGTCATATCTTGCCGAAGGATTAGTAATTACTTCTATTCTCTCAACCAAATCGCCCTGTAATTGACGAAGGCCGTCCTGATTATTAATACCCACTAAACCGGAAGGTTTGCCATTGACTAAAATCCTTACATTCTGACTACCTCTCAGGCTAACATTTCCTTCTACATCCACCGCAACTGAGGGAAGTTGCTCTAATATGTCAGAGGCATTGGCACCGATGTTATTTAAGTTTTCTGCAACATTAAACACCCTTTTGTCAAGCTCCAGTTGCATTTGGTCTTTCGCCCCTGTAACCACCACTTCCTGGAGTGTTTCGGTATCAGGGCTCATCACCACCTTGCCAATATCCACAGTCCTGTTTTCCCTACTTAGACTAACAGTTTTGAAGACATCTCCATAAGAGATGAATTGCAATTTCAATATATATTTACCTGGTTTCGGCTTGAGACTGAATATACCAGTAGCATCCGTTATAGTTCCATCTACTAAAGCACTATCAGAAGCATTTAACAAACTTATGGTGGCAAACTCAAGTGGTTGCTGGGTTGATTCATCAATAAGTTGTCCTTTTATTTCAAAAGGTGAATCGCCTCCACCCGGTCTCTGGGCAAAAATTGGAGAAACAAAAATCAATAAAAAAATGGCTGAAAGTAACTTTCTATGCATAATAACTATTTAACTGATGAGACCCGTTATTGTTTTGGTCTTCATTTAACTTTATGTTTAAACAACGAATACAAAGGTTGGATGCTTTTGAGAATTAAAACTTGCGGTCTGATAAATTTTAATCAAAAGTTTTTGCGAAAGGCATAATAAAAGGGACAGTCGGTCCCTTAGTTATTTATTATTGCAAGATTGGTTTGTGTTCTTAGCCCTGTTACATTTCACTATCTGCGCCATATTCCAACACTGTAACCTTAGCATTTCCTAATTCAGAAAAAGTAACAATGTATAGGTTGTCATAGTCGGATTCATCAAGGGATTTAAACTTATCCTCTTTTATGATTTGGTTAATTATAGCCGGTGTGGTATTTGAATGTCCTGAAAAAACCAATGTTTTGCCTTTGGAGTTGGATATTAGATCAACAACCTCCTGCATTTTAAAAGGGTTGTAATCTTCAATTTTAAGCTGCTTAGCTTCTGCCAGAGGTGCTACAGTTTGTCTGGTTCTTTTGAAGGGTGTAGAATAAATGCCATCTATTGGCTGCCCTTGAAGCACCCGCACCAACTCCTTAGCTCTTTCTATTCCCGACTCCGTCAGATCAGGATCCCCAGCTTCATCCACACCTTTCTCAGCATGTCTCACAAGTATAACAGTAGTCAATTCTGACTGTGCCATGGCACTAGTACTAAATAAAAGAAGCGCAAAAGATATTATTAACTTATTCATTAGTTTCATGTTTATATTCAAATATACAATTTCCTGACATCCATTATAATCTATATTTCTAAGTTCATTACCTTTCAATTATAATGCTAACTTTACTATACCAACTAAAAAATCTATGAGAAAAGGTCTTCTTATTTTGTTAATGGTCTTTTTGGCTTTTAAATCTGACGCATTTCAAAATTTAGACAGCTTAGAGAATGCGTTAAAAACGGCTCAGGGCAAAAACCGGGTTGACGTTCTAAATAAGCTATACATTGTTTACAATCGCCTGAATCCCACCAAAGCGCTGGAGCAGTCTATACTGGCACTTGAACTGGCCAACGAAATTTCATATCCTAATGGAAGGGCGGCTGCACTAAATAATATTGGTGTAATCTACAAGAATCAAGGTGTCTATGATGAAGCCTTGGAGTACTACATTGAATCGCTAAGAATAAGTACAGAAATTGATGATAAGAAAGCACAGGCATCTACCTTGAATAATATAGGCACTGTTTATTCTTTAAAAAAGGTATATGATAAGGCGCTAATATATTTTATTGAGTCGTATGATCTTTTTAAATCCATAGGAGCCAATGGAAGTCTGATCGATGCCATTAATAATATCGGAAATGCATACATGGAAATGGGCCGGGAAGATTTGGCTTTGGACTACTATTCTGAAGCCATGGCGCTATCCTCCAAAAAGGATATTCAATTAGAGGGGTCATCTAATTCTCTAAATAATGTAGGTAATGTTTACTTCTACCGTGGCGATTATGCAAATGCACTTTTATATTATCAGAGAGCACTGGAACTAGAAGAATCCAGCGGTAATATATTGGGAGAAGCCTATTCAAAATCGAATCTAGGGGCAACATATATAGAGATAAAGGACTTTAAAAGTGCTAAAGCTAATTTGGACTCTGCGTTGGTCATTGCTCAAGAAATGAGCGCATATCCTCTTTTACAAATAATCTATAAGAATCAGGCCAGATTGTATTATGAAACCAAAGATTACAAAAAGGCTTATGAAACGAGAATGTTATTTGACCAGGCCAAAGACTTTGTTTTCAATGATGAAAGCAGCAGAATGATGGCACAAATGGAGGTTGCTGTTGAACTTCAGGAAAAAGAAAAGGAACTTCAGCGTCTTAGAACAGATCAGCAGATTCAATCTTTACAAATAGAGAACAGTAGAATAGTAATTATTTTGGGTGTAATGGGAAGTATTATTCTGTTGGGCGCAGGTTTTATAATATTGAAAGTGAGAAAGAAAGCTATTACATAAATGAATAATGAAAAGAATGTTTTCTTTTCAGGATTTATAAATTAAATTTGAAAACTTTATAACCATTAACCTGACTTAGAAATGCAACAATATATCGGAGATGGAGCAAGCTTATTTATTACAATAGTAGCTTGTATCATAGGATTTTTAGCAGCTGTAGGCAAGCTAGACCAAATGAAGACTGAAAAGGAAAACCCAAAGGAAGAGTAATTTCGTCTTCCTGAATTTTAATATAATACAATAGGCCATCTGTTCTCTAGCGGATGGCCTATTGTATTTTGATATAGTTTGAACAAGACCTCTTGAGAGATGTTTGTTAACAATACCCGTAATAATCCTTTAAACGATGTTAGATTCCGCTTAAAGCAAATAATCCAAACAAATCATTTTAAAATTTTAATTTAGAGTACCTATAACCAAAAATAAATATTTATGAAACTCGGTAAATCAATTTTAAGTCTTGCCTTGGTAGCAGTACTGGCCTTTCAGGCCTGTCAGCCAGAAAACAAGGAAGATGAATCGAAGGCAAAATTGTCGGTAGAGTATGAAAAATATACACTGCCTAATGGTCTTGATGTAATTCTGCATGAAGACAAGTCTGACCCTATTGTTGCAGTAGCTATACAAATGCATGTTGGCTCTAACAGAGAACTTCCTGGAAGAACCGGATTTGCTCACTTTTTTGAGCACATGCTTTTTCAAAAGTCAGAAAACGTAGCTGAAGGCGCATTCTTCAAAAACATCAATGACTTAGGCGGTCAGTTTAATGGTGGCACCTGGACTGACGGAACTGTTTATTATGAAGTTGTTCCTAAAGATGCACTGGAAAGAATCCTCTGGATGGAATCTGATAGAATGGGATATTTTATCAATGCCGTTACAGAAAAAGATCTTGAAGGTGAAAAACCTGTTGTGCAAAATGAAAAGAGACAGCGTGTTGACAATGTGCCTTATGGACACAGAAACTACGTGATTAAAAAGGCCTTGTACCCTGAAGGGCACCCTTACAACTGGGAAGTGATTGGTGAGTTGGATGATTTACAGGCAGCTACTTTAGGTGATGTAAAAGATTTTTACAACAAATGGTATGGGCCAAATAACGCCACTTTAGTTGTAGCTGGTGACTTTGATAAAGAGGCACTTAAAGCTTGGATAGAAAAATATTTTGGTGAAATTCCTTCCAGAGGAGATGACACTCCAATGAATCCGCAGCCTGTTACATTAGAGGCATCTAAAATGTTCTATCATGAAGATGACTTCGCTAAGGTTCCTGACTTAAGAATGGTATACCCATCTGTAGAGCAGTTTAATGATGATGCCTATGCTTTAGCAGCTTTGGGTGAAATCTTAACTGAAGGCAAGCGTGCTCCACTTTACAAAAAACTGGTTGAGGAAACCGAATATGCCGAAAGTGTATTTGCCTATAATGGTGACAGTGAGCTGGCCGGAGAATTTAATATTGGCGTAAGGGCTAAGGACGGTGTTGACCTGGACTCTGTTTATGTTGCTATTCAACAAGCGCTGGATTCATTTGAAAAGGATGGCTTTTCTGATAAAGACCTACAAAGAATTAAAGCCCGTCAAGAAACGAATTTCTACAACGGAATCTCCAGTTTATTAGGTAAGGCATTCCAATTGAGTAATTACAATGAGTTTGCTGGTTCTCCTGATTATATTACCACTGATATTGATAAGATTCTGGCCGTAACAAAAGAAGATGTTATGGCTGTTTATCAGAAATACATCAAAGGCAAGCCTTTTGTAATGACAAGCTTTGTGCCTAAAGAACAGTTAGAGCTTGCTGTAGATGGTTCTGAGAAAGCCACAGTTAAAATTGAGGAGGTTGTTCCAAACGAGGAGCCAAAAGAAATTGCTGATGCAACTACTGAGATTGAAAAAACCGAAAGTGTTATTGACCGGGCAACAGAACCTGCTTTGGGAGAGGCTCCTTTAATAACCCCTCCGGTGATTTATGAAGCAAGCCTAAGCAACGGTTTGAAAATTTATGGTATCCAGTCAGATGAGTTGCCGCTTGTTAATTTCAGTCTGAGAATAAAAGGAGGTCAGTTGTTGGATAATCCTGAACTGCCTGGAGTTGCTAACCTTATGACTGACATTATGCAGGAAGGCACAGCAAACAAAACCCCTGAGGAACTGGAAGATGCCATTGGCCAAATTGGTGCTAACATCTCTATGTACACATCCAGCGAAAGCATTACAATATCTGCCAATTGCCTTGCGAGGTACTTTGATGAAACTGTGGCTTTGGTTGAAGAAATGCTCCTTGAACCAAGATGGGATGAAGAAGAATTTGACAGAATCAAGAAAAACCAGATTAACAGTATCAAACAAAGAACGGCTAACCCTAACATAATAGCCTCTCAGGTGTCTGATAAAATGATTTATGGTGACGATCACATTCTTTCGAAACCTATAAGTGGAACATTGGAGTCAGTAGAGAAGATCACTATTGAAGACTTGAAAAACTACTACCAGAAAAATTACTCACCTAATGTTTCTGCATTTCATATTGCAGGAAGTGTAAGTGAAGAAAGTGTGACCAGCGCCTTGAAAAATATTGAGGCCAAATGGGCAGCAAAAGAAGTTGACTTCCCTGTTTACACTATTAAAGAACCTAGCGCAGAAGATAATATCTACTTTGCCAACTTTAATAATGCCAAGCAATCTGTTATCAGGGTTCAGCGACTGACTGTTCCGAGAAATGACCCCGATTATTTCCCATTGACCGTAGCCAACTATGGGTTAGGCGGGAATTCTGGTGGTGAGCTTTTCCAGGTGCTTAGGGAAGAGAAAGGCTATACCTATGGTGCATATTCTTATGTAGAGGCCAGCACATTAGCGGCTCCTTTTACTGCAAGTTCTAGTGTTAAGTCCAATGTTACACCTGAATCGATTCAGGCATTCAAAGATGTGATGGAAGGTTATAAGGCTAACTATGACTCAGCCCAACTTGAAAAAGCCAGAACTGCTTTGATCAGACAGGAGGCGCGTGCCTATGAGACATTGGGTCAGAAATTAAGTATTCTTCAAAACATATCGTCTTATGATTTACCTAAAGACTATATCAGACAAAATCAGGAAGAGCTTAAAAAGTACACTGTTGAAGATATGAAGGCGATAATGGACAAATACCTTCAGGTTGATAAAATGTCTTATATCATTGTTGGTGATGCTAAAACTCAATTAGAAGGAGTTGAAGCTCTAAATATCGCTCCGGTAACAAAGGTGGACGAAAACGGTAATCCAGTTGATAAAAAGATAGAAGCTAACTAATAGCTGAAGCTATCCAAATAATAAAGGCCATCCGCTTACCAGCGGATGGCCTTTTTATTATAATTCGGTTGATTGTTACAGACCCAGCACTTCAACACCCTGTTCAAAAACAATGTCAACAGGAATTCCGGCCTGCGAGAGTTTGTATAAATCCATTTTAAGCTCCTCACCTATCATGGCTTTTTCATCAACTAAAGCTTTAACCCCTTCATAGTCACCATCACCTTGAAGCATTAATATCTTTTCAGAAAGCGCATTCATGGCCTCATTCATCTTGTCAAAATTAATGCTATATAAACCTGTTTCGGCATTTTTAGAAAAAGCGCCCATTTCCTGAAAGAAATTAAACCTGATCATATTGGCTTTACCATGAGCGCTGCTTGCTCCAAACCTTACCGAACGGAAGATACTGGCCATAAATGTGGTATAATACTCCTTCAAGTCTCCCTCTACTTCTCCTTGCTCATGAAGTTTAGTAATCATATATAATCCTAAAACATCCGCCTTACCTTCTTCCAATGCAGAAGAAAACTCCTTCAAGGCTTCCCTTACTGTACCCTTATCATTAATAGTATTTTTTATGCCCAAGCCATGAGCCACTTCGTGAAACATGGTGTTGGCAAAAAATGCATCGAAAGTGATATACCCCCTTTGTGATTCTTCAATCAATAAATCAGCAATAGGCACTAAAATTTTATCGAATTTTGCACGCATTGCATTTTTAAGCTGCGACCTTCTGGTACCCTTCTCCAGTTGAACTTTTTCATCATTTGGCAAGTTGACAGCTATTGTCTTACTGCCTGCGTTACAATCACCGGCATAATAAACCACATCAAAAGCCGCTAGCTGTGAATCTGTTCCAGGAGTTTCAGCTTTATATTCATCTGCTACAGGAAGGCCTTTTTGAAGCTCTGGAAGCAGTTCTGCATATTTTGACAAGCGCTCGCTCCATTCCATATCTTTAATAAGTACATAAGCTTCATGCGCTGTTTTGTAAGCAAAAAGTTGATCTTCATAATTTTCGATAGGGCCGGCAATAAGATCTATCTGGTTGGTCTTCATATCCATCCAGGCAATGTCACTGGCATAATAATCATCAGTAAGTAAAGCATCAGCCCTTAGGTTCAGATAATTTTTCAACTCTTCATTTTCGGCTAATTCAGCAGCCTCCTTCATCAAATCACTGGCCTTCTGAACTTCTTCAGCAAAATATTCATGATAAGGAATAGCAATCAGATTACCATCTTCATCCCTGTCAATCATAGTATAAAGGGATGTTTTTCCTTCAAGGTCAGCTTCTTCAAATTCCTCCTTGGTCATGTCTTGAGGATAATATGTGGCACCCGCTGGCTTCTCTCCAAACCCGCTAATGAAAGGCTTATTGCCATCTAATCTATCCCATGGCCCATAGTTAATTTCCGTAAATCTTTTAGCTAAAGGATTTGAAATTGTATCAAGAAGCGCACTTTTATCGCCAAAGGCCTCTTTCCAAAATAGCCCATCCATAATTTTAGCTATTTCTATAAGCTTAGGAATCATCAGTTTTTGCTTTTCAGAAAGCTGGGAAAGATCGGTAGTAAGCTTTACTGTGGTGTACTTATCATTAAGCACTTCGTATTTACTTTTTACAGCAGTTTCTGTTTTTTCTTCAGCTTGTTTATTTTCACAAGCCGAAAAGATTATCAAACCACTAAGAGCAGTAAGTTTTATTGATTTTGATAACATGTCAATTGATTTTGGTTTAGAATGGGAATTTAACCAAAAATGAATTAAGTCATATAACCATTATTGTCAAACTGTTATTGATCTCACAGTAGAAAAACTAAATACATACCTAATAAGTAGTTTTAGGTTAATATTTTATTGCCTTGGCAAACCAACTAAAACCAGTATGAACTAAGTCCTATTGACTGGTGAAATGAAATTTATTCTATTGCTGCCTTTAAAAGTAATTACTAGAAAAATAGGTCTTATTTTGAATGATTTAATCGCTAATGCCCTGAAATAAGCCTTTATTGAAGAAACTGAAGTTATACTTTCCATAAGTTTTGAGAGAAAAAATGAGCAATGCATCCTTAGTGTTCAAGACTCGGGTATTGGTTTACCCATGAACTTAAAAGAAGCTAAAACAACGGGAGTGCGCATAATCAATGCTCTTTCGGAACAAATTGAAGCTACATTAGATATTAAAACAAATCTGGAGCCTCATTTGAATTGAGGTTTAAATCTTCCTACAACACTTTTTAATTAACAATTGCCCAAAAAAATAAACACCCGTGAAATATATCACAGGTGTTTTATATAAACACTAAACCCTAACTTACTTAAGGAGTTGCCTCAACAATAGTGTACAAATCACTACCGTTTATTTTGAACTTATAAGTAAACACATCAATACTAAAGCTTTCCCCAGTTCCATTTTTGGTTAAATATACACTCCAATCATCTCTAAGGTTTTCTGTAAATGATGCTATTAAAGTACCATTTGGTTGACGTTCTTCCCAAGTATTTGAGCCTATGTATTCAATATAATTTCCATTTTCAAATTTAGCATAACTCACATTTCTTCCAACAACACTGCCGTATTCAGTAAAACCAGAGGTGGCCGAAGTTTGAGAAATATCCAGAATGTTATTGCCTGCACTTCCCCTGGCTTTTATCCAAAATGTTTTAGTTGATTCAGATGATGTTCCTACTACTTCATAAACGTCTTTACCACTAATTATCTGCATTGAAACATCCTTAAATGGATCATAGTAATAAAATTTATTACCTGTTCGCACGTATTTACCTTGACTATCTTCATCAATTCCGTAAATCCATGTACCTGCTACATTATACCATTTGTTGGTAAAAAAATCAGGCAAATTAAGCGCTACAGCAATTTCTACATCCTTAGCCATTTGGTTGCTACCATTTCCATTAGCTGTCAGCGTTACAGTATATGTACCATTTGCGCTATACGTTTTTGATGGATTTTCTTCAGTTGAAGTGGTTCCATCACCAAAATCCCAGCTATAAGAAGTTCCATTTGAAGATGTATTAGTGAATGTCACTTGAAATCCGTTAACTGAAAAACTAAAATTCGCTTCTGGTGGCCCTTGCTCCGTGGTAAATCTTGAACTAAAAGTAGTTGACATTGGATTACCATTTAAATCTTCCAATTCGGATAAAACAATTAAATATTCGGTTTCATAATTAAAATCTTCTGATGGATCAATTGTCATTGAACTACCAGAAATACTAACGTTAGCAACAATAGAGTTTGATGCTCCTCCGGATAAAATTACAGAACTATTGTTCACTGAATTAATATCAACAGCCTCAGAAAATGTTACTACAATATTAGTATTTAAGGCTACCCCAGTGGCATCAGAGGAAGGGCTTATGTTAGTAACTGTTGGCCCTTCTGTATCCAGTGCTTCTACGTTTATCAGTCCTGATTTTGTTTCTGTATCAGAACCACTGGAATTAACAACTGTGAGTATAACATCGAAACTACCAGCAGCAGGATATGTTACTGTTGGTGATTCACTAGTTGAAGTTGAAGGTGAACCACCTGGAAATGACCATAATATTGTTTCTTCGTCTTTCGAAGTGTTTGTAAAAGTTACTTGTTCTCCTTCTTTAATTGATGTTGTACTTTGTGAAAAAGAAGCCGAAGGTGCAGGCACTGGTTCAGAATCTTCCTCTGACGAGCATGCTTGAGTGATAGTTAAAATAACAGCTACATATAGGGCGTAAGCTGAAATTTTTGTAATTAGATTTTTCATAATATTTAAGAGGTTTGTTTCCACCAATTAAAATATTAATGTGATCTCATATTTAGATTTAGGGATGAAACGCAAGATTATGTTGTTTAACTACTAGATTTTGTAGTAAGCGCTTTTCACTGGTAGTTGTAATACTGTTACTCCATCAACTTCCTGCCTCTTCCGGATACTGAAGAAACATTAAAGAAGCCAATAACCTTATTGATCTGATCTGGCGTTTGATCCACAATGTTTGTACTTACATTTTCTAAAGGCTCAGCAAATATTTCGTCAAAACCACCATCGCGCTGTGTTTGAATCTGCACTTCTTGCAAAAAGTAGAAGGCTTCATTTGTGATTGAATGTATTTCAACATACAGCGAATCTCCAATTATATAGGGCTCTATAGCATCTAAGTCATCGTTTAGCGGTGTAACGGCATCTTGAATAGGTTGTATAAATACAACGCCATCAATATTTCCTCCAGCATTGAAGCCAGCATCATATGCTATATTCAAATCAAAAGGATTGTTTAGAAATACCCCATTCTTATATGCTTTTATCCAATAGGTATCACCCTGACCTCTAAAATCCGTGGCAACAAATTCACCATAATACCCCTCTGGCTGAAACACGTTCTGCTCTTCTTTAAAAGTGAATTTCAAAGAATCGATTATTGGCACTCGATTTAGTGAAGATGATGCAGTATAAACTTTACCATTTAACTCTATTCGCAACTGGTATAATGTTCCTTCGCTCTCAATTTTCTCAGCTACATTGGTTGGATCCCAGGTATATTTGCCATTTAAATTATCTCTAAATTCAAATGTATTACCCTTAGAGTCTTTAACCTCAACAGTAGCTCCAGCTATGCCTCTGGGTTCTTCACTGTTAAAATAACCCTGTGTTGCCGTAAGGCTTATTACCTGAGGTTCAGGCTTATCATTGATCCAGGCATCAACAACCAAAGCTGAGGGAGCATCTTTAAGGTCAATCGATATTTCATCCTCACATGAATAAAAAACAAAACCGATCAGTATAATTATTAATCTTTTCATTTTTTAAAAGACAAAATTGTATGAGATAGCAGGTACCGGAGCACCTATAATTGAGAATTGATTTGCTAGGGTATTTACCTGATCCCCCATAACCACACGGCCCTGATCCTGAGAGAAGAATATGGAAAATGGATTCTTATTTCCATAAATATTGTACACGGAGAAAACGAAGTAGTCATCCACTCTACGCTCTTTCCCAGGTTTTCCAGGCAACCATTTGAGGCCAATGTCCAATCTGTGTGTGGCAGGAATTCTCAGGTTATTTCGCTGATTAAAATAGTCATATGGAATGGTAACACCTTGAATTGTAAATCTTGAGGTAGGTGCCGTGATAGGTGCTCCTGTTATATAAGTGAAATTAGCTGAAAGCGATGTTCTTTTGGTAAGTTGATACTCCCCAAACAGTTTTAAATTATGAGTTTGATCATACCTTGTTGGGTACCATTCATTATTGTTAATACCGTCCGTTTTTAATTCAGACCTTCCTAAAGTGTAACTGATCCAGCCATTAAGGTTTCCGGCATTTTTCTTAATACTAAATTCCACACCATAAGCACGTCCATCTCCACTAATCAAATCGCCTTCAAGGTATTCGTTAATGAATATATCAGCACCACGAACATACTCTACTTGCTTTTTATTATCGCGATAATAGCCTTCAATACTCGTTTCAAAACTGTTACCTCCTCCAAAATTTCTGAAATAACCAAGTGCGTATTGATCACCCAATTGAGGCTCAACATTATTAGTACTTGGAGTCCACAGGTCAATTGGTGTTGGGGCAGCTGTATTGGACACAAGGTGTATGTACTGCGCAGTTCTTGTATAGCTAGCCTTAACAGACCCATTGCCTACTTTATACCGCAATGAAGCACGCGGCTCCAGGTTGTAATAGGTTTTAATAGATTCACGGCCATTTACTTTATTTGCCGAAATCAATTCCTTTCTTTCTCCGGGCGATGTAGCCTGAAACTCGTAGACATTTCCGGGGCCCATGTACTGAAATGATGAAAACCTTAGACCATACCGTAAAGTAATTTTGTCACTTAGCTTCTGGGTATTATCAATGTATACAGCACTTTCCAATGCAAATTTATTATCTAGGCTTATATCACTCACCTGACCATCTGAAACACCAACAGCCTCAGCTGGTCTGAACTTATAATAGGTGGCTTCCCCGCCAATTAGCAGCTCATTATTGGTGTTAAGAAAATAGTTGAAGTATGGTTTAAAAGTGTAGGTGACGATCCTCGAGTTCCAATCAAATTTGTCCAAATCGTTTTCACCAAAACTGAAACCATAGTCAAAAGAGCTAACTATAAATGCGAAGTTTGAGAATAACCGGTCATTAAAAAGGTGATTCCATCTGAGCGTACCTGTTACATTTCCCCAGTCAAAGCCCTGTCTTTCATCAAACCTAAAGACGTCACGACCGAAATACCCTGACAAATACAGCTTGTTATTATCGTTAAAATCGTAATTGACTTTGGTGGTCAAATCATAGAAAAACAATGTGGCGTCATTGGTAAAAGGCTTTGCCAGAATATCTATATATGACCTTCTGCCAGCTACAAAAAATGATGACTTGTCCTTTTTTAAAGGACCCTGTACAGCCAGGCGGCTAAACACAGTGCCAATACCTCCGGATATACTTCTTTCCTTGGAATTTCCTTCCTTCATGCGAACATCCAGAATGGACGAAAGCCGGCCTCCATAATTGGCTGGTATACCCCCTTTTATCAGTTTTATATCCTTTACGGCATCAGGATTAAAAACTGAAAAGAAGCCAAAAAGGTGTGATGAATTATAAACAGGGGCATCATCCAGCAAAACGAGGTTTTGCCCTACACTTCCACCTCTTACGTTAAACCCAGAAGATCCTTCTCCAACGGAACTAACTCCCGGTAAAAGTTGAATGCTTTTGAGCACATCAACCTCACCAAGAAAAGCGGGTATTTTTTCAATTGTCTTAATATCCAGTTTCTCAACACTCATCTCCACATCCGAAACATTGGCATCAAGTGCTTCACTGGTGACCACAATTTCATCCAGCTGCTTGCTTTCAGTCACTAACTCAACATCCAGCCTTTGATTTTCAATTAATTCAATGGTCTTTACCTGCGTTGAAAAACTTACATAACGATATTGAATTGTATAGGTACCAGAAGGAAGCGTAATAGAATAGAAACCGTAAATATTAGCAGCAGTGCCTGTACCAAGCTCCTCAATAAAAACAGTTGCACCGATGAGTGCCTCTCCATCAGCTTCATTTTTTATGTAGCCACTGAGAGTAACTTTCTCCTGCGCAGAAAGAATGGAAACACTGAAAATTGATAATAAGAAGATAAAAATTAGCTGTCTGCCAGAATCCATGACGCAAATCTATGTTGTCAACATTAGCTATGACAGCTAACCTTTAAAAATGTTCAACCTTTAGCCTTCTATTCTTCAACCTTAATACTTTCTGAAACTACCGAACTGGCCTGAAAGAAGCCCAGGGCACCCCCTTCAATATTGGTTCTGGGGTTAACTGGGGGTGAACCAAACATGCCACCATCGCTTTGCAATAAATTGATCAGATCATTATAATAAATGAACCCAGCATTAGAAATACTGTACATTTCCACTTTTCCTATGTCACCTAATTTATAAAAAGATGCCGTTGGAATGCCATTAATCTCTTCGGCCAGCAAATCGTCATTGCTGAAATAAATGTCTGTTGGACTATCCAATACAAGTGTATCATTTCTGTAAAATTTAAAAAGATAGAAGTCTTTTGTTTCTTGTGGCTCATGAGCATAAAATAAAATCTCATAGAAATAATTCTTTCTTTCGGGCTCGTCAAACTCATCTTCATTTACAATAACAGTTAATGAATCAATAGCCGTTACTGGGTACAGGTTGTCTTCAGCGGTATAATTTGTGCCATCAACCTGAACAGTCAATTGATAAGTTTTACCCACCTCTCCAGAGAAAGGAACTGTTGAAAAGTAAACCCCATCATTGTCAGAGTCAAGCGTAGGATTATGAATGTAATTATAAGTAGTTGCACCATCAGTTACAGAAACAGTAGCGTTGGTGATAGCCTTAGATGTACCTTCAGCATAAAAATCAATCGACCTTGATACTTTTACATATTGGTTTTTGAATTGATCTGAAACCAGTCCGTCAATGATTACAACAGACTCCGATTCTTTCAAGTCTAACTGAACAGTTTCTTCACATGCTGTAAAAACTACTATGGCTATTATAGCTATGATATATTTTTTCATCTTTAAAATCTTATATTATAAGTTACTGATGGCAATATTGGAAAGAGCGATATCTTAACTGCCTCTTTTTCATCACTATAGACACCATCTTCTATTTCTTTTAATCTTGTATAAATGGTAAAAGCATTTTTTCTACTATAGATATTGTAAATGGAGAATACCCAGCTGCTTTGCCATTTTCTGTCTTTGTTCTTCTTAGGAATGTAAGTAGCAGAAAAGTCAAGTTTATGAAAATCTGGTAGTGCATAGCCATTTCGCTCGGTAATATAATCTACCTGGTAGCCATCGTACTCATATCTACCTGCCGGCACTGTAATGGGCCTGCCCGAAGAATAGCTAAAGTTTGCACCAAACTGCCACTGATCACTTAGGTCATAGGTTCCGACAAGATTCAAGACATTTCTCCTGTCATAATTGGCCAAAAAAGTCTTGTCGTTATTTACTCCCGGCACATCTCTTTCCGCCTTGGACAATGTGTAACTCACAAAACCTGTAAACCTGCCTTCTTTCTTTTGTGCCATGAGTTCAAGGCCGTATGACCAAGAGTTTCCCTGTCGATATTCAGTGGTTAAGTCATCGTTGAAAAACAATTGGGCATTATCAGCAAAATCAGTCACATTTTGAATGTCCTTATAATACACTTCTGCAGAAAGCTCTATTGAATTGTCCTTTATATTTCTGAAATAACCAGCGGCTACCTGATCGGCTATTTGTGGTTTCAGGTATGGACTGCTTGGGCTCCAGGTATTGAACGGAATAGGCACAGTACCACTGGAAATTAAGTGTGTATTCTGAACCATTCTATTGTATGATAATTTTACTGAACTGGTCGCATTCAACAGGTACCTTGCAGAAAATCTTGGCTCAAGGTTAACATAGGTTTTGATATTCTCAAACGCTCCATATGAGACAGTGTCAATTCTGGTAGGGTCAATATTATCTTTAGGGTCTTCATATATGAAAACATCTTGCTTACCAATATTCTGAAAAACAGATAGCCTCAGCCCATATCTAAAGGTCAATCGATCTGATATTTTTTGTTGATTGCCAACATAAAAAGCATGATCCAATGCGTACATCTTGTCAATTGCCTGCTCTGTAAATAGTGAGCTTTCAGATGTTGGGGTAATTCGGCCAGGACTAAACTGCCTGTAGGTCAAGTGATAGCCAAATTCAAATTCATTGCTTGTATTTAAGAAATAGTTAAAATCCTGTTTTAACGTGAGCTCCTGAAGATTGGATTTCCAATCAAAGCCCTGGGCATCATCTTCCAACCCTAATTTATAATCAAAATGGCTGGCTATTATTGAGGTATTGGAAAACAACCTGTCATTAAATAGGTGATTCCACCTGAAAGTCCCTGTTGTATTGCCCCAATCAAAGCCAAATACATCTTCAAAGCTAAAAACATCCCTACCTAAATAAAGCGCAAAGAAAAATCTGTTGTTGTTATTATGCTTCCAGTTCACCTTGGCATTTACATCATAAAAATGCACCAGGTTATCCTGATTAGCTGCCTTTAAAAAAAGGTCGACATAAGAACGCCTGCCCGAAACAATAAAAGAACTCTTATCCTTTCTAATTGGCCCTTCCAACATAAACCTGCTGGCCAGCAAACCTATACCTGCTGCACCGCCTAGTTTTTTATTATTTCCATCTTTGGTCCTCACCTCCAATATTGAAGAAAGCCTTCCTCCATACCTTGACGGAATACCTCCTCTATATAATTCAGAATCCTTGATAACATCGGCATTGAAAACTGAAAACAAGCCAAACAAATGGGAAGGATCATAAATCGGTGCCTCATCAATGAGTATTAGGTTTTGGTCAGCGCTTCCTCCCCTCACAAAAAAGCTTGACGTTCCTTCGCCAGCGCTAATCACACCAGGAAGCAATTGTATTGTTTTGATAATATCAGGCTCACCGAACAATGCAGGAAGCTTTTTCACCTGTTTGATATCCAATTCGTTTTTGCTCATTTTAATATCACTGACATTGGCATCTATTGCTTCATCAGTAATGATCAGTTCTTCCATTTGCCGAGCTTCTACAGGAAGTTCAATATTGAATTCAACGTTTTCCTTTAGCTCAAAAACCTGTTCTACCGTCTGATAGCCTAAATACGAAAATTGAAAAGTATAGGTGCCTGGTGGAATGCTCACCGCATAGAAACCATAAACATTGGTAACGGTTCCTGTTCCCAGCTCCTTAACCAATACTGTAGCTCCAATAAGTTCTTCGCCATTTTCAGCATCTTTTACATATCCATTGACCGTATGGCGCGTCTGTGCTGTGGACTGATGAGAGATAAAAAAAATCGCAGCCAAAATTGCTACGAGAGAAATTTGTTTCATGTGTAGTGTTTGTTGTTTTTGTTATAACATGACCCTAAGACTTACTTACATTTCAAAAGGCTGCCTGTACCTGTAATTAATTTTTAATTTGATGTCATGCTAACGTTGTGAGAATTTAATTATTTTAAGTTCTGATAGGCTTTAATTCAAGATTGAAGTAAAACTATGGAGACTTCACGAAAAAAAGTAGAAATGGTTTCTCAAATCATTAAAATTACATTGAATGGTAATTTTACCTTAACGAAGTGACAATATACTGTATGAACTATAGGCCTCCGAAACTATATTTTAACCCGCACATGGAAACTATCCTGCCTGCCTTGCTTCGAAGGGTAAAGTTCATACCCTATCAAAGGGAAAGGATAACAACTCAAGATGACGACTTTTTAGATCTTGATTGGGTTGTAAATAACAGCGAGAGACTGGTTATTATTTCGCATGGACTTGAAGGCAACAGCCATAAGCCATATGTGCGGGGAATGGGCAAGGCCTTTTATGAAAATAACTATGATATACTGGCTTGGAATTACAGAGGATGCAGTGGAGAAAGTAATCGGCAACTGCGCTTCTACCATAGCGGGGCAACGGATGATCTTGATCTTGTAATTCAACATGCGATAGGCAAAGGATATAAGCACATTGACCTTGTAGGCTTTAGTTTGGGAGGAAATATGACACTGAAGTTTTTGGGTGAAAAGAAAAATGAAGCCTATCCTGAAATTCGAAAAGCCGTGGCTATTTCTGTGCCTTTAAATCTCCATTCTAGCTGTATAAAAATCTCGGAGCCTGATAACATAATTTACTCTAAGAGATTTCTTAATAACCTTAAGCAAAAAGTTAGCCTGAAGGCTAAGGCCATGCCTGACCTACTTGATACAAAGGGGCTCAATAAAATAAAAACCTTAATGGCCTTTGATGATGCTTACACAGCCCCAATTCATGGTTTTAAAAATGCAGTTGACTATTACAACAAATGCAGCTCCCTCTATTTTTTAAAAGATATACAAACCCCGACTTTAATTATTAATGCGCTAAATGATCCTTTTCTGGCTGCTGATTGCTACCCAATAGAAAAGCTTTACGGGCATGAATATGTAACCTTAGAAACACCTACCTATGGCGGTCATGTGGGATTCACAGCCTTCAACAAACAGAAAATGTTTTGGTCTGAGCAGAGAACATTGGCCTTTATCACTAAAACCGATTCCTAAGCATCAAAAATTATTAATTTAGCATTATGGGAGATAGATATACCATTTCAGCATCAATAGAAGCACTAAAAAAACGTTTTGGTGTTGAGGTTGGTGATTGGTATCAACCAAGGTATAACGCTGCCCCTACGCAACTGCTGCCTGTTATTACACAAGGAAGCAAAGGAATTTCCATGTTTCACTGGGGGCAAATACCGGGCTGGTCTAAAAACAAAACCATTAGTGGTAAGCTCATTTTTGCTGAGCAAGAAACATTAATGGAAAAAGCTTCATCCAAAATTGCTCTCCAGTCAAGAAGGTGTTTAATCCCTGCCGATGGGTATTACGATTGGAAGAAGATCAGCAAAAAAGGCAGGGTAGCACACCGGTTGATTTTTGGAAATAATGATATTGTAGGCTTCGCTGGTTTGTGGGAAGAGTTTGAAGATGACAAAGAGGAAGTGGCACATACTTTCAAAATAATAACCACTGCTGCCAATGGTGTAATTGCCCCCATGAACCATAGAATGCCAGCCATAATTGCTGCAGCTGATGAGAAAGCCTGGTTAGATCAAAATACAACTGCTGAAAAGGCGTTAGAGCTTATAAAAAGCTATCCTGCCAGTTCAACAAGTATGTATAGTGTATCACCTAAAATTGAGCAGGACATCGACAATGAATATTTGATCAAACCCTTTGCCCCTGCCGACCAGTTTGGTAATTACTCCCTATTCGATTGAAAAAACTGCTACTACTTTTTACAATTCTTTATAGCACTACAGCATTTAGTCAGAGCCAAATTGATCTGTTATTTAGGTGTGAAAAAATACTGGCCGAAGGAGACACTGCACGAGCTCTGGATGCTTTTAAAGAAACACTGAGATTTTACCCTCAAAGTTTTTCTGCGGCACTTCGTTTGTCTGAGATTAACTTCTCAAAACGTGATTACTTTCTTGCACTTCAATATTGCAATATAGCACTGGACATTACAGATAACTTTATCACGGAACAGGAAAGTGCTTTGGCAAAACTTGGTTTTGCCCCCGAAGAGGCCAAAGCCCAGATTAAATTCTTTCAGGATCAGGCATATATGCACCATTTGAAGGGTATGATAAGAATTGAGCAGGAAAGGTATCTGGACGCTGAATTTGAATTCAGGAGGTCAATTAATCTGGATAGCACTGTTATGCAAGTCTATATCGATTTGGCAAAGCTATTGGCATTACAAGGCAGGTTCAGTGATGCTAAAAAAGAATTAAAATATTCTATTACTTTAGACAGTACCAGCACCAAAGCAAAAACTCAGTTGGCCACGCTCCATTACCAGCTGAAGGAAGTTGATTCTGCTATCTTTTATTATCAAATAGTACGTGAGAACAATCCAAATAACAAATGGCCTTATTATTATTTGGGCAACATCTATGCGGAGCAGAAAAAGCATGCTGATGCTATTAGTAATTTCGAATCTTATTTGAAGCTGGATTCGGCATCCGAAGAAGTACTATACCGTAAGGCAGTTGAACATATTGAGCTGGCACAGTGGGAAAAAGCCTTAAAAGAATGGAATAAAGTAGTAGCGATAAACCCCGACAATTCTGAAGCCTGGAGAAACAAAGGACTCACAAATTTCCAGCTTGAAGCCTATGATAGTGCCATTATTGATTTTAGCCAGGCACTAAAACTTGAACCTGAACAGGCTTACACTCAAATAAACAGAGGGTATTCCTATTACCTGATTGGTGAGCCAAAAATGGCACTCCAAGATATTGATCAGGGGCTTGCGCTCGTACCTAAGTATTATCTCGGCTATTACTTTCGTGCACTCGTCTATCGACAGCTTCGTAAAAAGAAAAAGGCTTGTGCTGATTTGAAAACCGCTGTAAGTTTAGGAATGAAAGATGAAGAAATAGATAAAGACCTTCTATCAAAATGCTATTGACACGATTGATATTTTTTTGTTAATTCGATTCCAACGAACTAATATCTGTAGATAGTGTTATCTTTGCAACTTTAAAGGAATAGAATGCCCACCACAATGAATTACAAGAATCTTAAATTTTCCAGAGACACGCACAATAACTTCATAGGGGTTTTGAGGAAACGCGTTGGAAATTATTTTGAAACCAATAACATTTCAAAATTCGGCAATGCACACATGGTTTGGAAGACAATCATCTTGATTGCCGCTTACTTCTTGCCTTATGGGCTTATGCTTGCTGGTGTTGTTACGAACATATGGATAATGCTTGCCTGCTGGATGGTTATGGGAGTAGCTATGTCAGGTATTGGCTTTTCTATTATGCATGACGCTAATCATGGTGCCTATTCCAAGAATCAAAATGTAAATAAATACCTTGGGTATATCATCAATCTGGTTGGTGGTAGCTCTGTAAACTGGAAGCTTCAGCACAATGTGCTTCATCATACTTACACTAATGTTGAAGGTGTTGATGAAGATATTGATCCGGGAATATTGATGCGCCTTTCTCCACATGCCAAGCATTACAAATTGCACAGAATACAGCACATCTATGGCTGGTTTTTATATACATTAATGACCTTTCTTTGGATTACGACTAAAGATTTTAGACAGTTATTCAGATACAGGGAAATGGGCTTGACAAAAACCCAAAACATCAATTTCGGATGGCAATTGGTGAAATTAACCTTAAGTAAGGTAGTATATTATACCATTTTCCTGGTCATTCCTTTGCTGGTTCTTCCTATAGCCTGGTGGCAAACAGTGCTGTTCTTTATCATTATGCACATGGTAGCCGGATTTATTCTTGCCATTGTTTTCCAACCAGCTCATGTAATGCCAACTACACAGTTTCCTATTCCTGATTCAGATGGGAATTTGGAAAATGATTGGGCGATACATCAGTTATTTACTACCACGAATTTTAGCCCAAACAACTACCTTTTGAATTGGTATGTAGGTGGATTAAATTATCAAGTGGAGCATCATCTGTTTCCTACCATTTGTCATGTGCATTATAAGAAGCTTTCAAAAATTGTGAGAGAGACAGCACAAGAATTTGGTTTACCGTACCATACCCAACCTACTTTTGCTAAAGCACTATGGCTACATGCCAAGATGCTCAAGCAGTTGGGCAAGCCGGATTTGGTGGTGGCTTGATCGCCTGACTAAATCAATAGTTTTGATTTAAAATGAAAGTATTCATTTCTATTGGTAATGGTGCCAAAAATGGTTGGTGATTTTTAGTGGATCATTGTATTATTTTGTGATTGTAAATCTGAAGAGGAAGTAGGCTCTGCTGAGGAGCAACCTGCCAGCAATAGGACTTACCAAGTGGAATGAACCTCTCTTC
>NZ_JAVJQL010000027.1:0-111115 GCF_040218215.1 Fulvivirga sp. | reverse complement strand
GCCACAAGCCCAACATCTTTTTTTGCACTTTTCATATACAAAAAAAAGCTCATTGAAACGATTTTCAATGAACCATACATATCCTATTGATTATCTGTGAGTTACAAGGATTTTACCAACCATTTTTGTCCATTATATCTTTCTATTTTACTTGTATCATTTTCTTTTATCTGCTTTGGACAAAAAAGCAGTCTTTTTATAAATTCAAGATGGCTTAAAAGTGGTGAGTCTTGTTATGATACTCTTTACTTAGCCAGTCAATCTAACTTTGAAGAATATTACTGCGACACCAAATATAAGTCTTTTGGGAAATATAAACTTGTTGATGATACAATAACAATCAAGGCATATGAGACACATGATTTTATAAGAGAAACGTTTGGAAAAGACGCCAAAAAAATAACAGACTCTGCAGGACTTATATTAATTAGTACCACCAAGTATGTGATTATTAATTCAAAAGAAATTCAAAAAGTCTACTTTCAAGATTTAATTTCTGGATATGAATCTAGAAGGGCAGGCTGGAAATATTCAAAAATTGATGCCTCAAAGGAAGACTAGAAGCCTACTTCCTATAAGTGTTCACCCAACCTTAATCCCCACAATTAATATACTCAAATTCTACTTCATTGCTACTGCCGCTTACTGAAAGCATGGTAGGCAGTCCGTTTTGATTATATTGATAGTCATACCGCTGAGAAGAAACTTTATTGTAGATATTGACAATATTGTTCTTTGAAAAGAATTTAATATCTACCATACCAATATTGGCGAAAAAGGGAAAGTACAACCCGTCCCATGGGCTTTCACTGTCATCATATTCAAATGCTATGTCCTCCGTTTGTGTTATTATAGACTGGTCTTCAATATCATAATTAAACTGTTTGTAGTTTACTACATTGCCACTATCATCAAGGAAATAGTCAGCATATCCATACTTCAATTTATCGCCACTTTTGGCCTCCCAATTAAGCTCATCTCTAATTACGGCTCCATCATAGGTAATAACATGGGTCAATGTAACCCCTGAGTCAGAGAAGTATTTCTCAACTTTAACCAGCCTGTCATTTTCCAAATAAACCAGAATAAGTGGCACAGTAGTGTCATCGGATAAATCATCAATAGCTACCTGATTCAAAGGATATTTAAACCCATAGGTTACCAGGGTTTTGTATTTACCTCCCTCCTTAAACTGTTCCTTCATCTGGTAAATTTTACCTCCGGAAACAGTTTCCAACAACAAACTACCCGTTTGGTCATATACTATCCTCCTCAGCAAGCAGTTAGTGCCAGGCTGTCCGTCCTCTTCAGAGCATGAAACTGTGAATAGCAACAGAGTAATGAAACAGAGCGTGAGTGTCTTTTTGATTTTCGTTTTCAATAATTAGATGATTTAGTCAATGAAACACTCACTTTAACTCAAAGGTTTAGATATTAACCATCACCTCACCGTTTCCAGGCAATGTGTGTTCATTATCGAAAATGAATATGTTCAATGACTCTGAAGAGTCATTTGTAATAATAACATGCTCCTTAGTAGCCTTGATGGTCAGGTTGCGTTCTCTAAATTTGATGGAAAATGCATAACCCTCCCACTGATCTGGAAGATAAGGACTGAAGTACAATCGTTCATTCCTTACACGCATACCTGCAAAACCTTTAGCGAAGGCCATCCAGGTACCAGCCATTGAGGTAGTATGGCAGCCGTCTTCAGTATCATTATTATAATCATCAAGATCGAGACGAGCAGTACGGATGTACATCTCATACGCCTTTTCTTTCCTGCCCAACTTAGACGCAAGTATAGCATGCACACATGGCGATAAAGATGACTCATGAACGGTCATAGGTTCATAGAAATCAAAATTTCTTTCTATGGTATCCAGATCAAATTCGTCTTCAAACAAATAAATGCCTTGCAATGTGTCGGCCTGCTTTATAAAACAAGACCTCAGTATTCTGTCCCATGACCATTTTTGATTAATAGGCCTTTCAGAAGCCGGCAGGTCTTTGGTTTGAATTAATTCCTTATCAAGAAAACCATCCTGTTGTAGAAAAATACCTCTCTCCGCATCGAAGCCAAAGTACATTTCATCAACAATGTGTTGCCATTTTTTGGTTTCTTTATCAAGGTCAAACTTGATCTTATCCAACAATGCTGCCAGTTTAGCATCACCTTTATGTTTCTCAAGACCCTGCAATGTATATTTCAAAGTCCATACCGCCATTTTACTGGTGTACCAGTTATTGTTGACATTGTTTTCATATTCATTGGGACCGGTCACACCCAGCATCACATACTTTTCTTTGTCCATTGACCAATTAACACGCTGCGCCCAGAACCTTGAAATACCAATTAAAACCTCCAAGCCATAGTCCAGAAGGTAATCATGGTCGCCATGATAGTTGATGTAGTCATATATTGCGTAAGCTATGGCACCATTCCTATGGATTTCCTCAAAGGTAATTTCCCACTCATTATGGCATTCCTCGCCATTCATGGTCACCATAGGGTAAAGCGCAGCTCCATTAGTGAATCCTAACTTCTGCGCGTTTTCAATGGCCTTTTGCAAATGCTTGTAGCGGTATAGCACCAGATTACGGGCCACTTTTTGATCTGACGTAGCAAGGTAAAAAGCAAGGCAATATGCTTCTGTATCCCAATATGTACTACCTCCATATTTCTCCCCAGTAAATCCTTTAGGTCCAATGTTCAATCTTTCATCAGCTCCCGTGTAGGTCTGGTTCATCTGAAAAATATTGAACCTTATACCCTGTTGAGCGGACACATCCCCGTCAATAATGATATCACTCTTCTCCCACTTCTTGGCCCAGGCAGCAACATGTTCAGCAAGTAACTGGTCAAAGCCTGCTTTTGCAGCATCCGCTACTGCTTCAGCACAAACCTTTGATAGCTCCTTCTTTTCATGATACATAGACGAAATATTTGCGGCATATTTATAAATGGTGAAAGACTCGCCTTCTTTAATATTTCCCGTCTCAGTAACCTCGACATATTTCTCACGATCAGCAGTTGTTCTACCTGAAGAAACCCATCCACCATCAATATTAAACTGCATACCTGTAGCCACCCAAAAGTCGGTCTTTTTGGTGCTGGACATCACAAATGAAAATGTATCGGACGCTTTCTTATCCTGCTCTACCCAGAACTTTTCATCATAATTAGAGTCAGCATTAATCACATCAAAATCGACATAAGGCGTTACTTTTGCCTTCCCAGAAAAATTCAGAGGAGTAACTGTATAGGCTATCGCTCCTATTTTTGTTCTAACCATGCTGGTAATTCGGGTTGAACTGACCTTCACTGACTTTCCACTCGGCAAAGTAGCCTTGAAAGAGCGTTTGAGCCAGCCTTCATTCATATTCAGTTCCCTTCTAAAATCTGATACTTTGCAGTCATGCAAGTCAAGTACTTCTCCATCAAACTCAATATTGATGCCTATCCAGTTGGCAGCATTAAGCACTTTGGCAAAATATTCCGGATATCCGTTTTTCCACCAGCCTACTCTTGTTTTATCAGGATAGTAAACACCTGCCACATAATTCCCCTGAAGGGTCTCTCCGGAATATTTCTCTTCAAAATTGGCGCGCTGGCCGAACATTCCATTTCCAATACTAAAAATGCTCTCTGAAATCTGATTGAGTTTAGGATCAAATCCTTCCTCAATTATTGACCATGGGTCGTGCTTAATGTAGTTTTTCATTTATAAATTTCTTAAAATCCCTAAGTTCATTTTAGTAAGGTCTGGCACTATCACATCTGCGGCTCCTAAAACAGACGGGTCGCCAACGCCAACACATTTCATGCCTCCTCTTTTGGCAGCTTCCACACCGGAAATTGCATCTTCCAGTACTACACATTCTTCTGGCTTAATACCAAGCTTTGCTGCGCCTTTTAGAAAAACTTCCGGGTCTGGTTTGGAATGCGTCACTTGATTGCCATCTACAATGGCATCAAATGTAGTGTCTAATCCAACTGCCTTTAATATGGTTGGCGTGTTTTTACTGGAAGACCCGATAGCTGTGGCAATGCCATTATCTTTTAATTGCTGAATAAAGTCAAGCACTCCAGGCAAGATATCCTGAGGCGTCATTTTCGAAATTATTTCAACATAAATGTTATTCTTCCTGGTGGTATAGTCAGCTATTTCATTTTCAGATTTAGTCACATTGCCGAGCTCAAGAATTTTGAGCATAGATTCAGTGCGACTGAGGCCTTTTAGATGTTCATTGTCTTCTTCTGTAAATGGAATATTCAATTCATCGGCCATGGCTTTCCATGCCACGTAATGGGCTGGTACGGTATCAACAATAACTCCATCCAGGTCAAAAATACACGCTTTAGGTAAACTCATTTGAAATTTGGGTAGTGAAGCTGCATGAGTGCTTCTGTCTCGTTTAGGTTTTTAAATACTTCAAAGTTGGTGCCCTGCGTCCTTTGCGCTCCCAGCGCATTGGCATACATGGCAGCAACGGCAAAGTTATCTTTTCCGTCTTTTAAACCATACCCTAAACCTCCTGCAAACGAATCTCCACAACCCGTAGTGTCAACCACATTTTCCATAAATATAGAAGGGACGAATTCCTCTATAAGCTCACCGTTTTTCTTGGTATAAACTTTACATCCAGTGGCATCTGTAGTGATAATTAATGCTCTTGGCCCCTTATCCAAAATGTAGTCCGCCATTGGCCTTAAATGATCCTGACCAATTTCCTCCAAATTACCCGTAAGCTCATGCTCCTCATACTCATGCCTGAACCACGTACACCACGACTCTTCAAGGTTCATTTTCAAAACATCAATAAAAGGCAGCCATTGATCCCTTTCCACCCAAAATTTTTTATGACGATGGCCGCTTATTGTCATGGTATGCGTTGGCCCGTGGCCATCAAAAATTATCAGGCCTTTGCTGTTTTTCTTTATATAGCTTAATGTTTCCAATGCTATTTCATGATCAGTTATAGGCACGAATATAAATGCATCACAATCCAGAAATGGCTCCACATCAGCCGGCATTATTGGCAGCATGAAAGCGGTCTGCTTTTCTTCCCTGAAATTCTGATCTAAAAACCTAAGTTTAATAATATCACCAGTATCCGAGTCATCCCTCACACCCGACATATCAATAGCAGGATACTTGCTGAAAATTTCCCTGATTGGGGGCATGTCCATTTTTCTGACATGGGAAATTGGATAAACCGTGCCTTCCCCATTTAATAACTGAGCCACACCAATTGTTGGATGAGTGATGCATCCGTACTTCTCTATTACGTCTCCGCGATGAGTGGTTATGTGGTCGCGTGGAATAGGACCAACAACCGCTAATTTGTATTTTTTAGCCATAATGTAACTTACCAAATAATCAGGCAAACCGCAATCGATTGCCTTCTATAGACTATCAAAAAAAGAGTTAAATTGATTTTTTTGTAGTTTAAACAAATTGGAAGAGGGGTTGTTTAACTAAGCCTTGGCCAGCTCTTTAATAGCTTTGACAAAGGCATCCAATTCCTCAAGAGTGGTATAAACATTAGGTGTAACCCTAACCCCTAAAACACCGGCCTCGGGTCTGTAAATGGAGACTGTCCAAATTTTATGATCCTCCATTAGTTTCTTAGCCAGATCATGAGGTTCCATCCCTTTTATACCCACATTACCTATTGCCCCGTGCTTTGCCATGTCTTCGGGGGTGTTGACAATTACATTATCTACATTGCGCACTTTACTGGTCCAGTAATGCTGTAAAAACTTAAGCCTTGCTTCCTTTCGCTGACTGCCAATAGCATTATGATAGTCAATGGCATTGCTTATGGCCAAGTGGGTATGGACAGGATGTGTACCTGTGTGATTCAATCTAAAAATATCATCAGCAGGCGTCTTCCATTGCGCCATAAGCGGCCAAATTTTACTCACTTTTTCCTTCTTCACATAAAGAAATCCTGCACCTAGCGGCACGCTTAGCCATTTGTGAAGGCTTGTACCATAATAATCACAATTCAGGTCATCCAGCTTAAAATCGAGATGAGCAAAAGCATGGGCACCATCAACCATGACCTCCACCCCTTTCTCATGAGCCATGTCACAGATTTTCTTTACTGGCAATACCTGTCCAGTGATATTGATGAGATGGCAAATCATTAAAAGCTTAGTCCGCTCGGTAATGGCATCGGCATAAAGTTGAACAATCTCTTCATCAGATTTGGGATGATTGGGCACAGATACCACCCTGGTAACAATGCCATACCTTTTCTCCATCAAACGGAACTGGTCTTGCATAGAGCCATAGTCCTGCTCGGCCATAATGGCCTCATCGCCTTCTTCCCAATCCTGTCCTGCTATTATCATATCCAATGATTCAGTGGTATTTCTGGTAATGATCAGCTCTTCATCGCTACAGCCTGCCAAGTCAGCAAGTTTCTTGGTAACTGCTTCCTGATTGTCCCATTGCACAGTTCGCATATAATAAGAGCCCTGCAGGTTGACTTCCCGAATATGAGAAATATAATGCTCCAAAGTTTCCTGAGGCATAAAGCAGTAGTAACCATTCTCAAGATTGATATAGTCCTCTTTTAGTTTATATCCTCCTCGTATCTTTTTCCAAAACTCTTCATCACCAGCCAAGTCATTAGGAGAAATGGCTGACACCTGTTCTACTATTTCTTCAATGTGTTTTAATGAAAAAGGAATGCCCAAACTAAGGGCTGACATATTCTTAATAAAGGCTCTTTTATCCATAGTATAAAATTTATGGATAGAAGGTAATTATAATATCAGGTAAATCAAACTTGTTTTTGAACGAGTGTCAGATAAACTGCTCATAAAGTGATGGTTCTATTCTTTTGGGCCGAAAGGTTTTTCCGTCTAAAGCGCACCATAGTGTTTTGGCTGAAATAAGTTGCTGCCCTTTTTCATTCTTGATCACCACATTTCTTGGCATTTTAACACCATTGGCTTCTTCAACCCAGGTTTCGCATTCCAGCAAATCGCCTTCAAATGCAGGTTTGTGGTAATCAATCTCATGACGGAGCACTACCCATACCACCTCCTTTTGTAGGTCAGCAGTTGCGAATGATTTCCAATGTGCTTCTGCGGTCTCTTGGACATAACGCAGATAGACAACATTGTTAACATGCCCCATTTGGTCTATATCTTCTGGCTGAACTGTAATTTGATGTTTGAACCTCACGTTATTCAGTTGTTTACTAATTGCCAATCTACAAAAAAGATGAGTTTACACTTACGTTATAACCGCTTTTAAACAATTAAATATCCTGCTCAATAACATTTACCGCTTATCAAAATATGACATTTTATAGCTCAACTTGGGGGGTGAATTAATTAAATTACAACTCCAAAAAACTAAACCTAAACATATGAAGAGACTCATACTTTTTATTTGCCTTTTCTCTTCTCTTTATTCGACCTCATACGCGCAGGAGACTTTCCCCCGCAATGATGTTCGCGACCATAGAGAAGGAGCTTATGCTTTTACTAACGGAACCATAGTCGTTGACTATCAAAACACGGTTCAGAATGGTACAATGCTCATCAGAGATGGCAAAATCGAACAGGTGGGCAGCGGTATTTCTATACCTGCGGGCTACACCATTATTGACTTGAAGGGTAACTATGTTTATCCTTCGATCATTGACCCATACACCAACTACGGTATGCCTAAAGAAGAAGGTCGTGGTGGATTTTCATGGGGAGGCCCAGAACAGATCTTTACGAAAACCGAAGGTCCTTATAATGGCAATGAAGCCATTAAAGCTGAATTTAATGCTGCGGAGAATTTTACTATAGATAAAAAGACTGCTTCAGGACTTAGGGAAAACGGATTTGGCTCAGTGCTTACCTTCAGAGCCGATGGTATTGCGAGAGGTACTTCAGCTCTTGTTACACTTGACGAATCTTCTGATAACAATGTGGTGCTGAACTCAAACGCAGCAGCTCATTATTCTTTTACAAAAGGAAGCTCTAAGCAGTCTTACCCGATTTCAACTATGGGTTTTATTGCATTAATGAGACAAACCCATTTAGATGCGAAATGGTATGGAACCTTAAACCCTCCACCTTTCAAGGATTTGTCATTGGAAAGCTTTAACAAAGCCCAGTCTTTACCTCAGATTTATGATACCAAAGGATGGTTAGAGATTTTGAGAGCGGATAAACTAGGTGATGAATTTGGCGTGCAGTACATCATCAAAGGTGGTGGTGACGAATACCAAAGAATAGCCGAAGTTAAAGCGACAGGAGCCAAACTTATTATTCCATTAAATTACCCTGCTGCATTTGATGTAGACAACCCACTAGATGCCAAAGAAGTATCGCTTGCGGATATGAAACACTGGGAATTAGCCCCAAGCAATGCCGCTGCTTTAGCTAAAAACGGAATTGAATTCGCGTTTACAGCAGATGGACTATCATCAGCTAAGGACTACTTGCCAAATGTAAGAAAGGCTATTGAATACGGATTATCAGAACAAGCGGCACTTAAAGCAATGACCTACACGCCAGCTTCTCTTTTAAGAGCTACCAATCAGGTGGGTAGCCTTGCAAAAGGAAAGCTTGCCAACTTTATCATTACCTCAAAATCTATTTTTGATGATAAGGCCAGCATTCTTGAAAACTGGGTACAGGGAAACAGATATGAGTTCAAAGCTCTTGAAAGCCCTGATTATGCAGGCAAATATGACCTGAAAGTGGGTAATGATACTTACAAAATGGAAATTTCAGGAGATGTTGGAAGTCAGTCTGCTAAGTTAGTGATCAACGATAGCACTGATGTTAAAGTAACCAGCACTTTTGGTGACGATCTTGTTGATTTAACTTTTTCACCAGATGGAGAAGAAGGTCTTGTTAGATTATCAGGCTGGTCTTCTGCTAATGGTTTTAGCGGCAAAGGCCAATTAATAAACGGAAGCTGGATAAATTGGTCTGCTACCAAAACTGGTGACATTGAAGCTAAAGAAAAAGAGGACAGCAAAAAAGAAGCTGCTGACCTAGCATTGGGAAATGTTATCTATCCTTTTGTTGGACATGGTAATGAAACCAAGCCGACTCAGGAAACTATCCTTATCAAGAATGCTACCCTTTGGACCAATGAAGCTGAAGGCATTGTAGAAAACACAGACATTCTTCTAAAGGATGGTAAGATTGCTCAAATCGGAAAAGGTCTTTCTTCATCAGGTGCACGAGTTATTGATGCCAAAGGCAAGCATGTAACTTCAGGCATTATTGATGAGCATTCCCACATTGGAGCGTCTTCAATTAATGATATAGCAACTAACTCTGGAATGGTGAGAATTGGAGATGTTATTGACCCTACTGACGGTCATATCTACACTTCACTTTCTGGTGGTGTCACAGCTGTTCAGATATTACATGGTTCTGCTAACCCTATTGGTGGACAATCAGCATTGATCAAGCTTCGTTGGGGTGCGAGTCCTGAGGAAATGAAAATCAAAGGTGCTGATGGATATATCAAATTTGCCCTGGGTGAAAATGTTAAGAGAAGTAGCAATCCTGCTTCTGTTAGATTTCCACAAACAAGAATGGGAGTTGAGCAGGTTTATGTAGACGCTTTCTCCAGTGCCTTGGAATACAAGAAAAAGTGGGACGCATACAACGGACTTTCTTCTAAAGCAAAAGCCAGTGCCACTGCACCAAGAAGGGATTTGGCAATGGAAACCATGAACGAAATTCTAGAAGGTAAAAGGTTTATCTCTTGTCACTCTTACGTGCAGTCTGAGATTAACATGTTAATGAATGTTGCTGACAGGTTTGACTTCAGGGTAAATACATTCACTCACATTTTGGAAGGTTATAAAGTGGCTGATAAAATGGCTGAACATGGTGTTGGAGCATCTACCTTCTCTGACTGGTGGGCTTACAAGTGGGAAGTGCGTTATGCCATCCCTTACAATGCTGCTATCATGCACAATGCAGGCGTTACAACAGCCATTAATTCTGATGACTCAGAAATGGGAAGAAGATTGAATCAGGAAGCTGCTAAATCAATAAAGTATGGTGGAATGAGTCAGGAAGATGCATGGAAAATGGTAACGTTAAACCCAGCTAAACTTTTACATCTTGACGATAGAATGGGAAGTTTGAAAGTTGGTAAAGATGCTGATGTAGTTATCTGGACTGATAATCCATTATCAATATACGCCAAAGTAGAATCAACCATTGTCGATGGAACGGTTTATTATGATGCACAAAAAGAAATGGCTATGGTTGACTGGATTGAGAAAGAAAGAGCTCGATTGATTCAGAAAATGAAAGCTGAAAAACAAGGTGGTGGTAAAACACAGAAGCCTTCAGGAAAATACAAGGAAGCATTCCATTGTGATGATTTAACTGTTGACCTTAACTTCTTAAATGACTAAGACAATGAAAAGAATTTATATATACATCATAGCGTTTTTAGTAACAACACAGTTGGTGGCTCAAGTGCCACAACCGGTTGGCCCGCAATCGCAGCCTATTTTGTTAAAAGGTGGAATTGCACACTTAGGAAATGGTCAGGTGATCAACAACTCCATAGTTGGTTTTGAAAATGACAAGCTTACTATTGTAGCAGATGCCAGCAGCAATGCAGATGTTTCCAAATACAAAGTGGTTGACATTACAGGTCAGCATGTTTATCCAGGCTTTATACTCCCTGATTCACAATTGGGAATAGCAGAAGTTAGCTCAATCAGGGCCATGGATGATACTGACGAGGTTGGCGATATGTCTCCTAATGTAAGATCATTAGTAGCTTACAACACAGACAGTAAAGTGCCCCCTACTTTGAGATACAATGGAATAATGGTTGCTGAGTCTACTCCTACCGGAGGCAGAATATCTGGCACATCATCAGCCATGAACCTTGAAGGCTGGAACTGGGAAGATGCTGCTTTGAAAGCTGACATTGCTGTGCATATGAACTGGCCAAGCAGAATGTCAAGAAGATTTGATTTTGCGACTTTTAGTGTAAAAAGAGAACCTAATAAGGATTATAGCAATCAGGTGGATGAAGTTGATGCATTCTTCAAATCTGCATTCTCTTACAGCAAATTAGCCAGCAAGGAAAGAAACCTTAAGCTAGAAGCTATGGGTGGCCTATTTACAGGTGAGAAAGTATTGATGATCCATGCCAATGGCGCTAAAGATATTATAGAATCTGTAAAACTGGCGCAAGCTAATAGTGTTAAGAAAATTGCGGTTGTAGCTGGTGTTGCTGCGCTTGATGTTAGCGAATTCTTAGCCACCAACAATATACCTGTTATCTTACCAAATGTACATGACTTACCTGATGGTGATGATATGGACGTTTATCTTCCATTTAAGTTACCAGGTCTATTGACCAAGGCTGGAGTTACTGTAGCACTATCTCATAACGGTATGATTGCCAGAGCGCGTAACCTGCCTTTCTACGCAGGATCTTGTGTTGCTTATGGTATGGAAAAAGAAGCGGCATTGAGTTTAATTACTGCTAACCCTGCCAAAATATTAGGCATTGATAGCGAAGTGGGTACGCTTGAAGTTGGAAAAAGAGCGACATTGTTTGTTTCAAAAGGCGATGCTCTTGATATGATGACCAATAACTTAAGTCATGGTTTCATTGATGGTAAAGAGATAGTACTTGACAACGAGCAACAGATGTTATTTGAGCGTTACAGCGAAAAGTACAGCAAGAAGTAAAATCTTGTATTAAGAAAAATGCCTACCAGATATCTGGCAGGCATTTTTTATTTCATCAGTTTTAAAATAATTGATATAGCTCGTAGAGCACGATCATTACTAAAATAAACACAATCAAAAAAAAGTTATCAGCTATTCTACTTCTCAAATTCATCGTTGGCTACAATTTTAGTTCGTTTTACATGTTGCCTTCTTTATTGAAGGGGTGATTTTTTTGGTAACATAGTTTTCGCCACACTTAATGCAATCAATGGCACTGGACAACTCCTGAATAAAGTCATCAATTAACAAATAAGCCTTTTGCTCTGTCTCCAGTAAAGATTCTATAAATATGTTATTCTCATATTCACCCAGTATTATTAAAGGATACTCCATTAACCATGAGTTTCTCAATGGGTTGAGCCCATATGATGAGCTGTCATAAATAAGTATGGCATCCACTTCAAAAGTGTTTGTAAGCAGAGATAGGTTGGCGTTGAACCAGGCATTCTTATAATTCTCAAGGTTGAGTAAATTATGCAAATGTTGGTTCTTACTTATTAATAAAAGATCTACCTTCTCTGTCATATCTACTGCAAATGTAGATAGGCAAGGTGATGATTATTTAAGCTTAAATGCGTAAATCAGGAAATACGTGAATCACGTAGAAGCAGGCCAAAAACTACACCAGGTCATCAAAAAGCCGATTTTTAATGGCGTAAAGTACCAGTCCGGTAGAATTTTTAGATCCTGTTTTTTCCATCAGGTTTCTTTTATGAACTTCCACAGTCCTTACGCTAATGAAAAGTTTATCGGCAATGTCATTATTAGACTGCTCATCTAATATCATTCTGTAAATCTCCTTTTCTCGAGGAGTAAGTGGTGTGAGGCCAGTAGTTTTAGGCTTTCGTTTGGCCATGTTGTTCATCACTGTCTGTGCCACTTCGTTGCTATAGTAAAGTTCATCTTCCATAACGGTATTGATAGCGTCAAGCATTTCCTCTTCGTTGCAACTTTTTAGAATATAACCTCTTGCGCCTGCATCCATCATAGATTTTATGTGCTGGTAGTCGTTATGCATCGTTAGCGCTAGCACCTTTACATCATCAAATTCAGTTGTAATAATTTTAGCAGCCTCTATGCCATTCATTTTTTCCATGTTGATGTCAATCAGAACAAGATCAACATTATCATTATTTTTTAAGAAATCAATGGCCTCAGTGCCATCACTACCCTCACCAATAATGTTAAATGCTGCATGATTATTTAGATAGAGTTTGATACCGTCCCTTACTATCTTATGGTCATCAACTATCAGAATGTTAATTTTCTTCATGGAAATAATGTTTTTTGGTTGGTATTTCGACAGTTATGGTCGTGCCATGCCCAGCGCTAGAATCTATGATTGCATCTCCTGAAAGCAATTGAGCTCTATGCCTGATACTGTCCAGTCCGAAACTTTGCGACTTATTATTGGATCCTATATTAAAACCCTTACCATCGTCTTCAGCAGATAGAACAATAATGTCTTCATATGCCATAAGCTGAACTGTAACAGTTTTTGCCTTAGCATGCTTTAAAATGTTATTAATTGATTCCTGTACAATCCTATAAAGGTGAATACCAATATTGTTGGATAGGGCATTATCCTTTATATTATGATAAAAGCTAAATGCAGTCTCAGAATATTCGTTGAGATCAGCAATGAGACTTTCAATAGACAGAATGACACCAAAATCTTCAATACTTTTAGGCATCAGGTTATGAGATATTTCCCTGGTTTCACCAATGGCCTGCTTCAGATATTCAAGTCCAATCATGAGCCTGTCCTCAACATCGCTGCCCTTGTCTACTTTTGATTTGAGGGCATTAAAGTTTAAAGATACTGTTGTTAGCTTCTGACCTAAACTATCATGAAGCTCTTTGGCAATTCTGCTGCGCTCCCTGTCTTCAGTTTCTATTATGGTTTGAATTATCCTCTCCTCCGCATGGACTCGGTCCGTGATGTCTGTTATAAAACCTTCCAAGTAACCATTACCAACTTCCTGTCCTTTGTCATAAACCCATTTACTACCAGCAGGGCTATTGATTTCATAAACCAATTGATAAGCCCGTTTTTCGCTTACGGCACTTTGTACCTCTTTATTGATTTTTTCCTTGTCGCTATCTTTAATCAATTCAAAAATAGTGCGCTTGCCCTTCACAAAATCTTCAGGAGAGTAACCAGTTAGCTGCATACTTCCATTACTGACAAAAGAAAGTGCATAGTTATCTTCATAAGAACCTCGATAAACCATACCGGGGATATTAGACATCAATGTTAGAAGTCGCTCCTGACTTTTCCTTACAGCTATTTCCGCCTTTTTTCGCTCATCTATATCTACATGGGTACCTATTAACCTAAGCGCCTTACCATCCCGCATTCTGGAGATCACTTTGCCATGTACCAACAGCCATTTGTAAACGCCATTCTTAGTTTTAATACGATATTCCGTTTCATAAAAGTCGGTCTCTTCTTTAAGATGAGCACTTAATTTGGACTGTGCATCTTCAATATCCTGAGGGTGAATATTCTTAAAAAACTCCTGAACATCATTTGACATTTCGGCTACATCATAACCCAACATCTCGGCTTGATAATTATTAAAAACAAGTTTTCCATCTTCAATATTCCAATCCCAAAGCCCTTCCCGAGCACTTTCAATTGCCAAAGAAAGTCGCTCTTCATTTTCTACCTGATTAGTAACATCAAATAATAATCCGTCAATCACATATTCTCCATTACTCAATTGGGTAGGTTTAAATCTGATAGATACCCATTTGCTCGTACCCTTATACTCAATGGGAAGTTTCATTTCACCTGGTTCCTGTTTTTCAAAGGTTTCTTTGATCACTGATCTTGAGTATTGTATAAACTCATCGGATAGGACATCCCGTCCTTTAATATTGTATTTCTCTATATCCTCTTGCGTAATACCCAAATACTTTTCGCTGTTTCCACTGATATGCTGTAGGGTGAATTCCTCATCTGTACCTAATCTAAATAGCATGCCGGGAAGGTTGTCTATAATGGACTGGAGTTGTTCTCTACTGGCCAGCAATTCCTTTTGGGCATTATAGTAGTCAGACACATCAATAATAAACATGAAGCTGTACTTAACCCCTTGGATAAGAAGTGGGCTAATTACACATTCGCAATAAAATAAGGATCCATCTTTTCTTTTGGTGACTATCTCCCTTTCCCTTCCAAAATGTAGTTCTTCACCCTTTTCATACAAATCCTTCCTTACACCATTAAGGAGGTGCCAATATTTCTCTGGTATAAACTTCTCCGCAGTTTCGCCAATAATCTCTTCCTGTTCGTATCCAAAATAACTTGTAAAACGCTTATTAACTTTTTCAATCTTGCCATCCTTAAACAAAACAATGGCAGCTAAATTACTTTCATAAACACGTTCAAGTACATCTACAGCATATTCAAGTTGCAAGTTTGTAGAGCGCTCCTCTGTTATATCCTGAGCCACATAAAGCACATACTCTATCTCATTGTCTTTAAGAATTGGAATCAAAGATGACTGTGACAAGCCCCTATGACCGTCAGGTGCCTTAAACTGTTCCTCGTATTTAACAGTCGCTTTGGTTTCAAAAAGAGTATTGATTTTATCGAACCTGAACGCTCTTTCCTCCTGAGTAAGCTCCAGCACTTTGTCATAAAGAAAGTATATGGGCTTGCCTAACACCTCTTTTTCTAAAAACCTGGTATGTTGCTCTATTGATTGTATAAAAGTTTCTGGCAGTCTAATGATAGTCAGCTGATCTCCTTCCTTTTTAAGAAGAGCTATAAAATCATTGGTGTTCTCATAGATCAATGAAAGGGTCTTCTCTTTTTCCTCAAGAATATCAAGTGCTTTCTTCAAGCTGGCTTCCTGAAGCTTTTTTCGGACAGTAGTAAACCAAAATATCACCAGACCGACCTGAACAACCAGACCAGTAATGATAAAAATATGACTTATATCTAGATTCATAAATTGGCTATGCAGTCTAAAAATTAATTAATTATCATCTAAACACCCTGCTTTTCAGGCAACTACGTAAATCACGTATTTTTCGAATTACGTAATAAAGCTTAAAAAACTGTTTACATATCCCCTCACATTTGCAAAGAATTAAAAATAACCAAGTTAAAAAATGAAAACTACTACTATCGCTAAACTTATCATCGCCCTATGGATTACATCCGCCCCATTGTTGGCACAGACAGGTGAAAACAAAGTAAAATCATTGTTTGTCTACAATTTCACAAGATACATCCAATGGCCACAGACTGAGCAAGATGTTATCATAGGGGTTTTAGGACATGATGCAGATCTTATGGCTGCTTTTAATGAGATGGCAAGTAAAAAAACAGCTACTGGAGGCAAGATAATAATCAAAGAATTTAGCAACCCTGCTGAATCTGGAAATTATCATATGGTGTACATACCAGCAAACAATAGCAAAGTGATTAGTCAACTATCTAACCTCAATAAAACTTTAATTGTCACCGAAAAACCTGGGCTAGCCCAAGCAGGTAGCGATATAAATTTCATTAATAAAGATGGAAAAATCCGCTTTGAAATGAACATTGCTAAAATTGACAATACAGAGCTTAAGGTTTCAAGCCAATTGAAAAGTTTAGCAATTGCCATCTAATTAAATCAAACTATCAAATACCAATACCATGAAAAAATTATTATTATCATTCAAAATTGTAGCCTTAATGGCGCTGGCACTTCCTTCGCTGGCACAAGAGGGTGAGGACTTATTTGAGTTAAGTCTTGAGGAATTAATGGATATAGATATATACTCTGTATCAAAAAAAGCTGAATCATTGTTCGAAGCTCCTTTATCAAGTTCTACGCTTACAAAGGAAGAGATTTATAGCGCAGGTGCTACCAGTATCCCTGAAGCACTTCGTTTGATGCCTGGCCTTATCGTTAGGGAAATGACTAACGGTTCTTATGATGTTCACTTAAGAGGTTTTGACAACATCAACAGATATGGTGACGGAACATCCTCTGCCAACCAAATTACTTTGGTAATGATTGACGGACGCCCTGTGTTTAACTACAACCTTGGTGGCACAAACTGGGAAGCCCTTCCTGTAGATCTTATTGACGTAGAAAGAATTGAAGTTGTTAGAGGGCCATCTGCTCCTCTTTACGGACCAAATGCCGTGGCTGGTGTAATTAATATTATCACCAAAAATATTGATCAGGAAGGTGTTGTTGTAAACACTAACATCGCTTCAGGAACAGACAATACAACTGTTGGAGGATTAAGACTAGGTTACAAATTCAATGAAAAACTATCTGCTCAGGTTTCTGGTAACTTCCAGTTAAGAGACAGACAGGATGATGAAATATTCCTATACGGAATCGATGATTACGGAACTCCAAATTCAAATGATTTTGAAACTGCTGTTGATAGAAAAGGAGTAAACCTTATGCTTGACTATGCCGTTGCGGAAGATTTTAATATTGGATTGCAAACAGGTCTTCAGAGAGCTGAAGTGGTAAAGCCTTTTTCGCAAAATGGAACTACTCCATTTTCAACTTCAATTTATGAATCAGAATACGTGAACTTGTCATTGAACAAAGGCGGATTAGCAGGAAGGTTTTCTTACACAACTGGATTTGACAACCTAAATAAAGGTGCTCAACAAGTGTTGCTTCAGTATGATTATTCAATAATTGATGCCAACCTGGAGTACAACTGGAATATTTCAGACAAATTCTCTCTACGCCCAGGCTTTAGCTACCAAAGTGCTGCATACAACAACGAAGACTATGTTGACATTACTCAAGGAACTATAGGTGTATTTCAAGGCGAGCAAACTGTAGAAAATTTCGCTGGGTCTTTAATGGCCGACATTGAGTTGACTGAAAAATTGAGACTTGTAGCTGGTGGTAGAGTAGATAAATTCAACTCACCTGATGAGGCATATTTCTCCTATCAATTTGCAGCTACATACGATATCAATGATGCTAACTTGTTAAGAGCTGTTGTTTCAAAATCTAATAGCGGTTCATTTATCGGCCCTAACTTCTTAGATGTTCAGTTACCTGCCGCTAACCTTTATTATCAGGGAGATCAAAACCTGGACCTTTTCCAAATTCAAATGTATGAACTTGGTTACAGAACCAAGTTGAGCAGCAAGTTTGAGTTAAACTTTGAATTGTTCAGACAAGAAGCAAAAAACACAAATGCTCTTGTGGCTCAGTTCCCTCAGGCTCCTTACACGTTTGGTGGTGACTACTTTGTTTATCAAAACATGCCAGCTGAGTCAGTGCAGAATGGGATAACAATCTCTGCAAACTATGTAGCTAGTACAAAATTGCAGTTGAAGCCATTCTTGACATTCCAGAAAACTGAGACAGATAACGTTGCATCTTCTCAAACATTTTTAGGTCTTGATGATCTTAGTAATGTAGAAAATGATCAAACTCCTGCTGTTTTTGGTGGACTTTATTTGAACTACAAAGCCACTGATAAGCTGACGATTAACTTAAACCCTTACTACACTAGTGAGCAAAGCCAATATAGCTTTTATAATAGCTCACTAGGAAATCCGGCAACAACTGTAGGTGAGATTGACAGCAGATTGATTTTAAATGCAAAAGTTAACTACAAGTTGAGCAACAAGTTTGACATCTATGTTAACGGCAGAAACTTATTAAACCAAGAGAAAAGCGAGTTCTTAGGTACAGACAGAACATCAATGATGTTGATGGCTGGCCTTAGAGCTAACCTCTAAAAGATCTTCATTATGTAGTGTTTAGGTGAAGTTGATAGTTTAAGTCCCGGAGTGGTTACCGGGACTTTTTTCGTTTATATACTTTCTATTCTTTCAGCGGTCTTGTAAGGAATAAAATATTGGGTAATTTAATCCAAATTTTTTCTTGTATGGAACTCGCACTTTGGGATTATCTAATCATTATTATATTCATTGCCATCACACTTTTTATTGGTCTAAAATTCAGAAAAGAGGCCGGTAAAGATATCAGCAGCTTCTTTCTCGGTGGCAGGAACCTGCCGTGGTACATTGCAGGTATTTCTATGGTGGCCACCACATTTGCCGCTGATACTCCATTGGCCGTAACAGAACTAGTTGCTCAGAATGGTATAGCAGGCAACTGGCTATGGTGGAACATGTTGGCAGGTGGAATGCTTACCACATTTTTCTTTGCCAGGTACTGGAGGCGCGCTGAAGTCCTTACCGACATTGAGCTCATTGAAATGAGGTACAGCGGTAAACCAGCTAAATTCTTAAGAGGCTTTCGCTCTATATATTTTGGGGTTTTTATGAATGTGCTGATCATTGGCTGGGTTAACGTTGCCCTAATGTCATTATTAAAAGTTTTTTTTGATATTCCTGACAATCAGCTTTTGTGGTATGTGGCAGCTGCTATGATATTGGTTTCCTCCTACTCGGCCATGTCCGGATTATTGGGTGTTGCCTTTACTGATGTTATACAGTTTGGTATTGCCATGATTGGTAGTATCATTTTGGCCGTATTGGTGCTTAATTCAGATGAGATTGGGGGTATTGATAACCTGAAAGCTAATTTACCAGAAGGCACCTTGTCATTTTTTCCTGCAGTAGGAAGCGAAGGCAGCGGAACGATGCTCGCCCTTGGTGTTGGTAGTTTCTTTGCTTTCATTGGTGTTCAATGGTGGGCAAGCTGGTACCCAGGTGGTGAGCCTGGTGGTGGTGGTTACATCGCCCAACGTATGATGAGCACCAAATCAGAAAAGGACGCCATTTACTCCACCTTATTCTTTCAGATCGCTCACTACTGCATTCGTCCTTGGCCATGGATTATTGTGGCTTTATGTGCTGTAATCTTATACCCTGACCTCAGTGCCGCAGATAGCAAGCTTGGCTACGTCATGGCCATGAAGGATTTCCTTCCTACAGGACTCAAAGGATTATTATTGGTAGCTTTCTTTGCTGCTTATATGAGTACAATATCCACCCAACTTAATTGGGGAAGCAGTTATCTGATCAACGACTTCTATCAGCGATTCATCAACCCTGAAGCTGATAATAAATTATTAATTAGGGCATCGCGAATTGGAACCATTGTTATCATGTTTATTGCTCTGTTTGTCACCTCACAGATTAATTCTATTTCAGGAGTTTGGGCATTTATTGTAGAGTGCGGTGCCGGGTTAGGCCTTGTTATGATTTTGAGATGGTACTGGTGGCGGATTAATGCCTGGACAGAAATAGTAGCCACCATAGCACCTTTTGTAGGGTACGGATTGGCAAAATTTGTATTCATTAATTTTGACCCTGCCTGGGGAAAGGGAATTGGTGAAGACCCAAGAAGCTTCTTTTTCACTGTTGGATTGACTACGGTAGCCTGGATCATTACGGCATTTGTTACGAAACCAACAGATAACACCGTTCTAAAAAACTTCTTTGATAAGATAAACCCTGATGGTAACTGGAGACCATTCAGAAAAGAGTCGAATGGAAAGCGGATTATGCAACTTGGTATCTGCTGGATCAGCGCTATCATATTTGCATATAGTGTGCTTTTCTTTACAGGCAGCATTATCCTTAAAGAATTTGCCGATGCAGGTATTTATGCAGGCTTGATATTTATTTCATTTATGATTTTAAGAGCCGTATCGGAGAAGGTTAAGATTTTTAAGGATTAATTAATTATCGTCTCTTCGACACGAAACGCAGTGTAGTGAGAAGTCTCCTAAAGGTTAGATGAAGTGTAATGAGGAGATGTCTCACTCCGCTTCGCTCCATATCGACATGACGTAAATGAAAAGCTAATTATCAAAAATCCCAGTCTCATGGCCATCCAGACTCACTGTATTTTTCTCTTTCCAATAATCGCGAATACCCTCCTCTCCTTTCTTATCAGCCCAGTCTTTAAGGACGGTCCGCTCCTCTTTAAAGTCCATAAAAGGAACTGCGAAACCACATGAGGTTTGTACCAAATTGACATCAATTTCTATAATCTGGCGTGCACCCGCAGATGTTGAAAAAAGATCAACATATTTTTCAAACGCTGCATCTCTTTCATGATAAACTTTGGCCTTTCCATATAACCTTAAAATCAAAGGCTTGCCTTCAAAAGCGCAAAACATGATGGTAATACGGTTCTCATTTTGCAAATGTGTAGCCGTCTCATTGCCACTTCCGGTAAGGTTTAACCACACCACCTTGTTTTCATTTATTACCCTTAAAGAATCCATGCCTTTAGGTGAAACATTCACCGTGCCTTCGGCCATGGCAGTGCCAACAAAAAAAATCTTTTGCTGCTCAATGAAAGATTGTAACTCGGGGGTGATAGATTCAAGTTTCTTGCTCATTGTTAGTTGGTTAATGAAGTCTCAAGTTAAAACCCAATTTTCAAATAAAGGATTCATTTAGTAAATTACTTTTCCTAATTCCAAACCCATGTCAGAGAATAAAACCAAAGAAACCGACCTATCTGTTACCGATTTCATTAACAGTGTTGAAGATGAAACCAAGCGCAATGACTCTGATTATCTTGTAAAGCTAATGCAGGAAATCACAGGTAGCGAACCAAAAATGTGGGGAACCAGCATTATTGGTTTTGGTAATTATCATTACAAATATGATAGTGGCCGCGAGGGTGATTTTATGAGGGCTGGGTTCTCACCAAGAAAGACGGCACTAACACTTTATATCATGGCTGGTTTTTCTCATTATGATGAGCTCATGAAAAAACTAGGGAAGTATAAGACAGGGAAATCATGTCTTTATGTTAAAAAGCTTGCAGATATAGATATGAATGTTCTAAGAGAATTAATTGAAGCATCTGTAGCTTTTATGAATAAGCGTTATCCTGAATAAGCTATTCTACCACCTTACCACTAAAGAAGCTCAAATTTCCTGCTATGGGGTTGCCATCCGTTCTTCTCATGCTCACTATCTGCCCAACGTGCCAAAGGCAATCTGCAATTGGGCCATTCAAGTGGTTCCAAAAAGGATACTCTACCTTACCATTTCTCCCTTCATAAATGATTTTCATGTTTTCCAGATCATCTGACTTTTTCAATGTTCCACTGGCCTGATAAAGGTTATTAAGTGTCAATTCGCGCATCTTTGCAAAAGTCAATGTGGTATCTGCACGTTGATTTACTGTATTGGTAGTAGCATTGACCACCATAAATGACATTTCATAAATATGCTGTACCGTTTGGCCTATGGTCCGCCCATCTTTACTCGGTTTGAAATTCAAATTAGATTCTGTCAGCCCGTCTGTAGCCCAGTAAAATCTAAATCCCAGACCATCAATTAACCTTGCTGCTACCGTACCAGCACTATATTTTTCAGGATTTGGAGGGACTTCACGATAAGGCAATGATGCTTGTGCTAACATAGTGGTAGAGATAAAAAGCAAACCAATGACCGCGATCATTTTTGAGTTTGTATTCATAATATTTTGAGTTTAACCAGTAGAAATTTAGTAAGAATATCCTCATAATCAATAGTATGCAGCCATAAAGGGCTTTGCAAGATTGTTTTTTTTACTATCTTGTTACATGCTAAGTCTAGAATTGGCCAAGATTTTGGAAGCTGAAAACTACAAATTCAGCCAAACTCAGAGCCTGATAACATTTAACAGGCCTTCTGCTCTGATCACCTTATGGAAGATCATGTCAGCGGTTCTCATTATAGCCCTTCCCCTACTTTCAATCTATACAAATATCACATTAGTGACCATTGCAAGTTTTGTATTATTTGCAGCGCTTTATAAGTTGCTTACCGATACGGAAGTGCCGCTGGAGGTGGAAATTAACCTGGCAGCAAAAACGATTAGGCTAAAAAGCGCAACAGGTATTAAAAGTGAACTGGTTAGGTTCGATGACATTGCCAATCTTCGTGTTTCTTCTTTTGAGGAGTTTCAAGATGCCAATGCCTTTAAAGATTCTGTATCCAAAATGCAGTATTTCATTGATATAGAATCAAAACACTACAAGCATTCGATCATAAAATTCACAAAAACAGCTCCCAAAACAGTGCATCAAATAAAAGATGATTTTAAGGCTATGTTTGGAATACTTGAACCTGTTAAGGCTTCCTAATGTTGAGAACTTAGTTCTATCAGCTAATATTGATGCATGAAGATTTTTATTAAAAACATGGTTTGTAACCGCTGCATTATGGCGGTAGAGCAACTGTTTGAATCAGTGGGCGTAGAAATCAATGACATTCACCTTGGTATGGTCGACACCAAAGAGCAGTTAACGCCAGAGCAGTTAAACATCATAACTACAAAACTTTTAGACATAGGATTTGAGCGTATTGATGACAAAAAAAGTCAAATCATAGATAAAATTAAAACAACTGTTATTAAGCTTGTCCATCATACAGGAGATCAGCTCAAAACCAACCTGTCAGACTATCTCGCAGAAAAATTGAATTATGATTACCACTACCTTAGTAATATATATTCTGAGGTAGAAGGCACCACCATTGAGAAATTTTATATAGCCCAACGCATTGAAAAGGTAAAAGAACTGCTCGTTTATGATGAATTGACTTTAAGCGAAATCGCTTTTAAGCTTCATTATTCCAGTGTAGCCCATCTAAGCAGTCAGTTTAAAAAAGTTACTGGCCTTACTCCAAGCTACTTCAAAAATATCCGCGCTGAGAAGCGTAAGCCTCTGGACAAGGTGTAAATCTTGAAAATGATTATCAAAATCATATAACACACTGACTCCATATTCATTCGACATTTGTATCATAATTAAAGAACAACAATTATGAAAACGTCAGAGACAACAATAAACACATTTCCAGTAATCAATATGAAATGTGCAGGATGTGCTTCAAGTATTGAAAGCTTCTTAAAGTCGCAAAGCGGAGTAAAAGAAGTTACCATTGACCTTGAAGGTGCAGAAGTTACAATAGAGTATAAGCAAGAAGTAATAAGCCCGGCAGAATTAAAAAAAGGAGTTCAGTCAATAGGTTATGATATTGATATCAAAGCCTAAGCAGTTTAGAAATTCTCTATAACATGAACAATGAAATTATGAGCAACCCACATATCATTAAAAAGACTTACCCTGTGCTTCACATGACTTGTGCTTCGTGTGCCAATAGTGTTGAGAGTATGCTCATCAGTCAGGATGGAGTAGAACAAGCAGCAGTCAATTTTGCCAGTGGCACCGTTAATATCAGTTTTGATGATACAAAACTGAAAGCTGCCAGGCTTCAGGAAGTAGTTCAGTCAATAGGCTATGATCTCGACATTGAGGACGCTGAACTTTCAAGTGAAAAAATGGAGGCGCAGCAAGCCGCAAAAATTAAAGAAGTAAAAATCAAAACGATTGGTGCCATTGCACTCTCCTTACCGATTGTTATCATCGGGATGTTTTTTATGAGCAGTGATGGCCACTCTTCTATTCCTTATGCCAATGAAATCATGTGGTTTTTAGCAACTCCCGTGGTTTTTTGGTTTGGAAAGGACTTTTTTATCAGCACCGTAAAGCAGGCTAAACACAGACAGGTAAACATGGATACATTGGTTGCACTAAGCACCGGTGTTGCCTATTTGTTTAGCGTATTTAACACCCTATTCCCAAATTATTGGCTAAGTCGCGGGCTGCACCCACACGTTTATTTTGAGGCCGCTGCTGTAATTATTGCTTTTATTTTGTTAGGTAAATACCTTGAAGAAAAAGCTAAAAGCAGCACTTCTACAGCCATCAAAAAGCTAATGGGACTTCAACCAAAAATGGTCAGTGTAGTCATTGGCAATAAACACGCCATGCCAACACCAATTGAGAAGGTGAGGTTGGGAGACGTTATTCAGGTGAAACCTGGTGAGAAAATAGCTCTTGATGGTACTGTCATCGAAGGCAGCTCTAATGTAGATGAAAGTGCCATGAGTGGCGAACCTATTCCTATAGAAAAAAAGGAAGGCGATAAGGTGTTAGCAGGTACGATCAACCAGAAAGGCAGCTTCAAATTTGAAGTGAAAAAACTAAGTCATGATACACTGCTTTCCCAGATCATTAGAATGGTGCAAGATGCCCAGGGCAGTAAGGCTCCTGTTCAAAAGCTTGTAGACAAAATAGCCAGTATTTTTGTGCCTATCGTTATTGGGATAGCGCTTATCACTTTTGCAGTATGGTATTTCGCTGGTGGAGAACATGCGTTTACTCAGGCTTTATTGTCAATGGTCACAGTACTTGTTATCGCCTGCCCTTGTGCATTGGGACTGGCAACACCAACGGCTATCATGGTTGGTGTAGGTAAAGGAGCCAGTAACGGCATACTTATAAAAGATGCTGAAAGCCTTGAGCTTGCAAAGAAAATAGACACCGTAGTGCTGGACAAAACCGGAACAATAACAGAAGGAAAACCTGTGGTAACTGATATTTCCTGGCTAAATGATAATGATGATAAAAAGGACATCTTACTTGGTCTTGAGCAGCAATCAGAGCACCCACTTGCCGCTGCAGTTGTTGATCATTTTAGTAACATATCATCAGCTTCTATATTATCATTTAACAGCATTACAGGTAAAGGTGCTTCGGGAAAGCATGATGACAAGGTTTATTTTATCGGTAATATGAAACTGATGGATGAGAACAGCATTGAAATAAATGAGTCTCTTCAAAATAAAAGCGATGCATGGAAAAAAGAGGCTAAAACCGTCATCTGGTTTGCTGATAAAAAACAGGCACTTGCAGTCCTTTCGATAGCCGATAAAATAAAAACTTCATCATCAGAAGCTATAGCCGCACTTAAGGCACTGGACATTGAAATTCATATGCTTACAGGAGATAATGAGGCAACAGCTTCAGCCATTGCCAACAAAGTAGGCATAAGTCACTATCGCGCAGAAGTTCTACCTCAAGACAAGTCAGAATATATAGAACAACTGCAGGCCAATGGTAAAACTGTAGCTATGGTTGGCGATGGCATTAACGACAGCACTGCACTTGCCCAGGCTGATGTAAGCATTGCCATGGGCAAAGGAAGTGATATTGCCATGGATGTAGCCAAAATGACCATTATAAGTTCAGATTTGAATAAAATACCTGCCGCCATTAAGCTTTCCAAGCAAACTGTTGCTACTATTCGCCAAAACCTCTTCTGGGCATTTATTTATAATGTAATTGGCATTCCAATAGCAGCAGGGGTACTCTACCCTATCAACGGTTTCTTACTAAATCCGATGATAGCAGGAGCTGCCATGGCCATGAGCAGTGTAAGTGTGGTAACCAACAGTCTTAGGCTGAAGTTCAAGAAAGCATAATGAAAGTAAATACCAATGCCTGGAATAAAATCAGATATACTGTTTTTACTCCCATTTACGATCTTGTTGGTAATGTTTTCAATAACTACAGGAAATTGTCAATTGAACAACTTGAATTGAAACCTGATGATAATGTACTAATAGTTGGAGGTGGAACAGGTTTGGATCTACAATTTTTGCCACAAACTGTAAATGTCACTGCTACAGACATTACACCCTCAATGGTCTCTCGAATGAATGATAGTATTAAAGCATTAAATCTTAATGGAGTGGCCAGGGTTATGGATGGCCAGAAGTTGGAATTTGATGATGCTAAATTTGACAAAGTCATTCTTCATTTGATACTTGCCGTAATTCCGGACCCGGTGGCATGTATTAAGGAAGTGGAAAGGGTATTGAAACCAGGAGGAAAAGTGACAATATATGATAAGTTTATTCCTGATGAGAGTAAACTAAGTTTGGGGAGAAAAATTGGAAATATTTTCACCAACCTGATTGCCACAGATATCACCAGAAAGCTTAATGGCATATTGGAGTACTCAAATCTCAAGCTTGTTAAGACTATGAATGGAGGTTTTAAAGGCTTCTTTAAGATTTATGTTTTAGAGAAGCATTAGCATAAATCAAAAAAGTCCCGGGGCAGACCCTGGGACTAAAACTATACCTAAACGAAAATTAAAAAATCAATTTTTATTGCTCAAAGCTTCAATTTCGAGTGATGCTACTTCTAATTGAATTTGAGAAAGCAGGCAATAAATGCTGTACAAACCATTTGTATCATAGGCATTATTAAACTTCTCTTGTAGCCATTTGTCTTTGTCTTTCATATCCAACAGGATAGAGTTAACCTGAGGCTCAATAGTTGACAACTCCTTTTTGAATCTCACAAGTTTATCATACAATTCGTGACCATTGAACTGATGGTTAGCCTTATTGTCGATCATTACATCGCGCAGATCAACACCTTCCATAGTTACATTTCCTTCATTCAATTTCTTACTTTTTGAAGTTGGATCCACCTGTAAAACGATGTATTCTTTTAATGCATCAACATAGCTGATAACTTCCTGAGCAGAAGAAGTAAGGTTAGGTGCTTCAACATTTTTTCTAAGGGTGGCCAGGCGGGCCATTTTTGAGTCTATAGAGGACTCAAGGTTAGCATTGACTGACAATAGGGAATCTCTATAGCCGTGAGTGGTTTTCTTGTTACTAAATGCGAAAAAAGTGCTTACAATAGCTAGTAACAAAACAGAAATGGTTGCGGGCTGTAGCTTGGTTAACGCATCTGCTCCCGCTGATTTAAATAGCAATGGCAAAAATATCATTAGCACAATGCCTATTCCAAGAAATAAAAGCTCCTGGCCACCAGGTAAATGCAGCACCTGAAATAGTACACCAACTATAAAGGACTCTGCCCCTAAAAAACCACTAACATTTCTGATCTTACTCAGCAACATATCTGATTGCTTTAAAGTTAAAATCAGCAACATGGGCAAATAGCCAAGGGTTAATCCAATAGCGCCAAGCAAAATCAATTCATTTGCTGCCGGTAGCGATTGGATTTTCATAATTGAGCCCAGCATGAGAACTGCCGAGCTGCCGATTCCGATTACATTCATTACTTTTTTCATGGTGTTGTATTTTTGAGTTATTAAATAATTTGTTTGCTCTTGAATTTCCCGGTACCCATCAGGAAAAAATTGATGTTTAATCCTTTCATAGACCTCATCGAAAGGAGAATTATCGTTTCCTTCATATTCCAGGATGCAGCAGATATGATCCAACAGATCATCTTGCAAATCCTTCAGCTCTATTCCATTCTGCCTTATATCACCCTTTATCAAATCAACTTGAAGTGGAGACAGTGTCATGCCAGTGAAGGTTTATCTGTTAAGATATTTTGCAGGGTGCCAATAAACTGATGAAGTTCATTTACCTTTTTTTCAGTGCTAAGCTTTCCTTTATCGGTAAGACTATAATATTTCCTTACCCTGTTACCAATCATCTCTTCATCCGTTTTCACAAGTCCATCATCCTTGAGCTTATGAAGCGCAGGATATAGTGAACCTTCCTTGATCAAAATTTTGTCATCAGACAATATCTTGACGCGTTGCGTAATCTCATAACCATACATTTTGCCATTGTGAGACAATAACTTTAAAATGATTGTGGTTAGCGTTCCTTTTAATAATTCTTTAGAGTACATAGGGTTTATTTACATAGAAGTTCTATGCAATTATATGTAGAAGTTCTATGTATACCAAATATCCGGGAAAATAATTTTTTAATTTTTTTAAGAAACTTCCTCCATTTGCCTAACAAACGTTTGTATTGTTCGTATAAAAACCTATAATTGAAACAGAACTTATACTTAATCTAAACGCATCATGAAGACTTTAATAATATCAGCGGCACTTTCACTAGGCTGTCTGGTAAGTTTTGGTCAAAGTAAGGGAGACCTTAAAGGGCCTGCTGCCAAGAATTACAAGCCATGGCAAGACAAGACTGCAAAAACTACCTTGGTTACAAAATCTCAAACTTCGGAGTTATCCGGACCTGAGGCCAAAAATGCTAAGGCATGGGAAATAAAAGAGACTAATCTGGTTGCTGTAAAGTCAGTAGCCAATAAACCAAAAGGGCCTAAGGCCAAGAATCAAAAAATTTGGGAAGACTAAGAAAAAAGCTTTAATCATGAAAAAAGGCCATCAGCCGGTTGACTAATGACCTTTTAACGTTCACAGGTTTTGGTTAAAGTTTTTTCTTAGTGTTTTATGTCAAGTTTGAATGTCATGTCGGGTGTTCCTTCTGAACACCCGATAATGACTGAACTTATACTTAATCAAACTAAACTAGCACTTCGGCAGACTTCACCGTTCTGATGATTCTTGCCGCAATTTTATATGGATCTCCATTAGAAGCAGGTCTTCTATCTTCCAACCATCCCTTCCAATTATTTTCTACAGTTGCAATCGGAATTCTAATAGAGGCTCCCCTATCAGACACTCCATAACTAAACTTGTCTATTGACTGTGTTTCATGTGCTCCTGTCAATCTTTGATCGTTGTAAGCACCATAAACATCAATATGTTCTTTTACAAAAGGAGCGAAACTGGAGCATACTGATTCATAAACACTCCTATCCCCAGCCTCTCTTAACAGGCTGTTGGAGAAGTTTGCATGCATTCCCGATCCATTCCAGTCGCCTTTCAATGGTTTTGGATGCCAGTTGATGGCCAAACCATATTTCTCCGCTGTACGCTCCATCAAATAACGCGCAACCCATACCTGATCTCCAGCCTGCTGCGCTCCTTTGGCAAATACCTGAAACTCCCACTGACCAGTGGCCACTTCTGCGTTGATGCCTTCCACATTTATACCAGCCTCTAAGCACAGGTCAAGATGTTCTTCTATGATCTCTCTACCATAGGCATTATTAGCGCCAACTGAGCAGTAATAAGGTCCCTGAGGCCTTGGATATCCATTGGTAGGAAAGCCTAAAGGCAAATTAGTATCCGGGTTCCACAGAAAGTACTCCTGCTCAAATCCGAACCAGAAATCATCGTCTTCATCATCAATAGTAGCTCTGCCATTGGAAATGTGTGGTGTTCCATCCGGATTTAGCACCTCAGTCATAACCAAGTAAGCATTTTTTCTACCCGCATCAGGAAAAACAGCCACTGGCTTTAAAAGGCAGTCTGAAGAATTCCCTTCTGCCTGCTCTGTTGAACTTCCATCAAAGGACCACATTGGACATTCTTCCAGAGTTCCATCAAATCTTGAAACAATCTTTGTCTTACTTCTCAAACTCTGGGTGGGCTTATAACCGTCCAACCAGATGTACTCTAATTTAGTCTTCGCCATAGTTGTAGTTAAATTATTAATCAGTTAATCAATTTGTTATCGATGAAAAATCACCAATTATCATTTATTTTCACTTTGCTTTTTTGCTCCTGTTCAACGGGTATAACTACTATTTCACTTTTGAGTATTGCCACTTCACTTTCCATTTTCTTTAGAATAGTCTGCTTATGCTTTTCCCATTGCTTGTCAGCATCAGCTAACAACGGCTCAAGCGCCATTTGACCATTCCTCTTCTCCTCATACCTGCCATACCTGTTCCTCTCATATTCATGAAAAATCAAATCCGTTATCACGTACCTATACCTATTCCCCTTTACTTCTATCTGCACATTATAATTTAGCCGCCCATGCGGCACCTTGCTTATTCGTTTATTATAAAGCATAAATGACGCTTCCTTACTGAAACCTTGCTCCTCGTATCCTTCCTCAACTTTTTCAAATCCCAGATTCTCAACATTCTGAACGAGGGTGTCATAACCAATTGTAGTGTTAACAACCTCCATGAATACTATCTTCCCACTTTCATCATAGCTATACTCAAGGAGTGTGCCTGTTAGCTGCGATAAGGTGAATAGTAAAAACATGGCTAATTGCATTGGTCTTAAGGTTTTAGAATGAGTAAACTGCTGCTAGTACAAATGAGGAAAGGCTCTTGGTTGGTAGATAATCGCTATCGGTGAATGAATCTTCAGAAGAGCTATCCAATCTGAATTCAGGAATAATTGTCAAATCGCCAACTTTGTATTGTGCTGAAAGGGTAACATCTATAACACTTCCATCTCCGTCAGCATCTAAACCAATAACGCCAAGTCCACCATTGTAAACCTGGAAGTACTCTATTCTTGCCCCTAAAGAAAGAGCATCAGAAGTCGCTACCTGAAAGTACCCTGCCAGTCCGTAAAACCCAGCCGCATCCCCGTCTACATCTTCTATAGTAGTGCCATTAACAATTTCGCCAGTTCCTGTGCTATTGTAAGTAGCATTTAAACCAAGGAACAACTTATCAGAAAGATCGAAACCTGCTGTGATATCACCCTGGAATGTGCTTCCCGCTGAAGTGTCCCCATCGGTGTCCAAATCCTCGTCCAGCTTTCCATCCTGATCTCCGTACAAGAAATTGAAGTACACACCCTTGATCCCAAATTGCGCTCCTAAAGTATAAGTACTAACGAAGTTAAATTCAGTCATATCAGTTGGGTTCATAATAGAAACCATGGCTGACATGTCATCAGAAAGTGCGAAATCAGCCTTTAGTCCTGTATGAGAGAACGGACCATAGCTAAACATATAAGATGTAGAATAATTAAAGTTAGCCGTAGGAGATATCACTTCATAACCAAGAAAGGTATTGAAATTACCCATGGTTAAAGTCACATTGTCGCTAACATTCCAATAAGCATATAATTGATTTACAATTTGTGCGCTACCTCCAAAAGAGCCATTTACAGCAGCGTTCATTGGAGAACCAAAAACGGCATCTTCCCCTCTGGGACCGAATACAAGATCGGCAACAAAACCAGCCTTTTTGCCTTCTTTGGCTAATATAAGATTGACCATTCCCAAAGAGAACCCGGGTCTGTTAGCAAAAGAAGTTCCCGGTGCAGTACCATCAATTACGCCAGGCATTTTATTAGGAGCCCCCAAATTAGTTCTAAAGTAGGCATCCACTGATCCTGAGACTGTTACAGCCGAAGACTCAGTTTCCTCTACGTCCTCTTGTGCAAATGCTACACTAAATGATAAGAAAAGGGCCATTATTGATAAAATGTTACGATTTTTCATTTTAAATTTGAGTTACGATTAATGAAATATTTAATTGTGAGAGCTCCTGCCTGATGAGGTGTCCAATCTATGTCAGGCGGAGCTTTGTTATTTTATATGCTATTCGTCATACACGATAGTATATCCCCTGATACCATGTTCGCTGCTATCCAATCCAGATTTTTCATGTTCTGCAGATACACGAACGCCAGTTGTTTTCTTCATAATAAAGAAGATCACGAACGCAGATATGAATGCTGCTGCACCACATACTGCCACACCAATAAGTTGAGTTAAAAAGGAATGATCAGGATTACTTGAGAACAAACCAACGGCCAATGTTCCCCACACTCCACAAGTTAAGTGCACAGATACTGCACCTACCATGTCGTCAAGCTTGAACTTATCTAAAGTAACGGCAGACAATACAACCAGAATACCCGCCACAAAACCAACAAGTAGTGCCCATCCCGGGTTTATTACATCAGCACCTGCTGTGATACCCACCAAGCCTGCAAGTACACCGTTAAGCACCATGCCCAAATCCAGTCTTTTGAAAACAAAGTAGCTGGTAATAAGGCCTCCCATTGCGCCTGTGCAGGCGGCAAGGCAGGTTGTTACCAATACGAATGAGGTAATTCCAGGGTCAGCCGAAAGAACCGAGCCTCCATTAAAACCAAACCAGCCTAACCAAAGAAGGAATACCCCAATTACTGCCAATGGCACACTAGAGCCTGGTTTGTCAATGACTTTGCCATCAACATACTTGCCAATACGTGGCCCTACTATAATAATACCTGCCAAAGCTCCCCAGCCACCCACTGAGTGAACCAGTGTAGATCCGGCAAAATCATAAAATCCCATGTCATGAAGGAATCCATATCCCCATTTCCAACTTCCTATAATTGGGTAAACAATGCCTACAAATATTAAAGTGAATATCAGATAGGAAGTAATTTTAATCCTCTCGGCCACAGCTCCTGAAACAATAGTAGCTGCTGTAGCGGCAAACATTGCCTGGAACAGAAAATCCGTCCAGTAAGTATAGCCTCCACCTACATAATCGACCGTAGTACCGCCATCTGGCAGGGTAAGGAAGAAACCAGCAAAGCCAAACCACTCGTAACCTTCTCCATCAACAAAGCCGGGGTACATCAGGTTAAAACCGATAAGGAAGTAGGTAAGAATACCGATAACTGGAGTAAGCGTATTCTTAAACAATATGTTGACAGTATTTTTTGCCTGACCAAATCCAGCCTCAACACCGGCAAACCCAAGGTGCATAATAAATACCAATGCCGTACAGAGCATCATCCACACATTGTTTGCTGTTAAGAAGTTATTGGCAATAGAAGAGATCTCTTCTGTTTGCAAAACCTCAGCTGCCTCCACAACTTCTGTTGCTGAAGCTAATCCCAACACCACATTGGAATATAATTCCGGTAGTAAAAATTTCAACATAATTAAATTTTGTTTAGTTAATAATTATCAAAATATTATTCGCTTTGACTAAACAAATAAATAATAATGATTTTTACTTTCAAAACTGTTTTAGGGTATTTTTTTATGCACTATTTTCAATTTTATTATAGAAAACGATTGCCAAGCTTATTTTTTAAGCTTATTTAATTGAAAATTTTATAAAATTTTATTAAACTGGTTAATTTTGAAATTAAGAATAAATTACAGGTGTGAATTTTTATAAAAACCCCTGCGAATAGGAGTATTACAATTCAATTTTTGATTTGAATTTTAAGGTCACAAGAACAATTGTTATAGCTCTAAGAATTTTAAGAAATCTCTCAATACAATCTTCCTGACCAAACCTTCCATTTTACCAACTACAAACGATGAACATTTGGGACAGCACAGTCAAATCCATATGATTGGAAATTAAAACCACACAATGTATCCTAACTTCTGAAAAGCGATTTAAACTTTACTCAATTAAATTAATTTAAGTATCTTAAAACAGATACATTATCAATGGAACCTGTCACACTTCATCGCACCAAACAAAAATATGGAAGCTCAGTTATGAACAAGATTTTTGTTCTCTTAACCTTTTTCGTTTATGGCCTTAACATCCCTTCAGACGCTCAGTTCTACCCGGCCAGAGTTTATGGCCTTAGTGATGGAATGCCTACAAATGCAATTTTTGACATAACACAATCAAGTGATGGCGTTATGTGGTTTTTAACATCTAAGGGTGTAGTGAATTATAACTCATTGGATTGGAGGCTTTTTGCTGACAGTTTGGAATTGCCAAATACTGCTTTCTCAGTCATACATCCTTCAGAAGACGGTATTATCTGGGTAGCAGGCCAAAACAGCACCTCTTTTGTAATTAAGTATTACCTAAACGAACAATGGCATCAATTAAGCATTAAAGGCTTGCCCGAAATAGAAAATCGATTTGCTTTTGATGTTGTTAATACCAAGAAAAATGGCTATTGTATCTTATTAAGTTATAAGAATGCAGTTTATCAATATGACACCCAATCGCAAAAATTAAAGAGTTATATAATTTCCAATAAGGAGGATTTTTTTATCAATGCATTGAGTTTTAAAGATAACAGTGTGTATATCGCTAGTACAGATGGTTTATTCGTCCTAGACTCAGAAACAAATCAACACCCCGTCAATAAATTCATCACAGACAATAAGGAAGTTTTACAGTTCCGTTGGAAAAATGAAGCCCTTTTTCTTCTTGGAAAAAATTGGCTGGGAAAATATGAAAGTGATTCATTTGAATATTTAAGTACAAAAACGGGAGTGGCTCAGCGAAGCCCATATAACAAGCATAACCTGACCATAGATCAGTTTGATCGGATTTTTTATAGCAGTAACACCTCTGCAAAATACTTCGACAAGCAGACATCATCAGGAAAAACGTTGCTTATTAATGGAAGGGTACTTAATGCCAGAAGCAACAGAATATTTGTTGATATTGAAAATAACGTGTGGGTTGGAGACCACCGAGGACTGTTTAAATTCAATGTTTTAAGGTTTGAAAGCTTTAACGAAAACATAGGCTTGGCAAAAGATGAAGTCACTTCAATTATTCAGTTAAATGATGAAATCATACTAGCCAATTCAAATCATCTCAATATATTAAAAGGTAGTATTATTCAAAAAAAACTACAGCTAGGAACAAAAGGAAATATTCGTGTTCTTGACATGGCAAAAACCTCTTCTGATTTAGTCTATATCGCAAGTTACGGAGGAGGTTTATTGGTGTATGATGGTAACGCGATTTCTAAGTTGAATTGGGTAAGTCAAGATGGCAAAACTGAAATAACTTCAGTTGAGTTTTTTAATGACAAACTCTTTTTCAGTTCAAACACTACCATATATGCTATTGAAGATGGTATAATAAATAAAAAGTTTGAAGCATTAGGAACCAGAAATATTCAAGTACTGAATGACAGTACTCTTGTTGCTTTAACCAGTACTGAAGGGTTTTTAACATATAATGTTATTAACGGAGATACAGCTCGATATACATCTTCAAAAAACACCTATAGCAGTGTTTATTCTATCATTAACTGGAGAGGGCAATACTACATTGCTACTGGCGGAGGGCTTGCCACCATAAAGGATGGTATAATCTCTCCAATTTTCGTTGACAATAAACTAAACAGGGTATCCATTTATGGCTTTCTTATAAGCAAAAATGATGAACTAATAATGGGAACCAATGAGGGTATTTTCATCTGGGACGGACAATCGCTAATAAATTATAACAAAAGCTATGGCCTAATTGGTGACGAAGTAAACAGAAATGCTCTTATACAGGATAATAAAGGCAATGTGTGGATAGGCACCGAGTTAGGTGCTTCAATATATAATGTTGATGAAGATATGAGATTGAAAATCAAACCAAACCTTAACATTACGAAGGTAATCAGTCAAAAAGGGACAGTTCTTGACAAATCTGGAACGGAACTTAACCACCAAGACAATACTATTGAATTCAATTTTATGGGAGTCACATTTTTTGACGAAGAACATATTACCTATCGCTATAAGCTTGAAGGTTTTGATGCAGACTGGATTTACATCAAAAATCCGAACTCCAATTCTGTACGCTATACTCATCTTCCGCCAGGACAATACAACTTCACAGTAGAGTCTAGTATTGCCAATAGCACCTGGAGTGATGCTGAAAGCATATCTTTCAATGTGAATGCTCCTTTTTACACTAAAGCATGGTTCTTATTTGCAGCAATCTTCTTTACTCTTTTGCTTCTGTATATCATTTATAGAATACGGTTTTATGTAATCCTTCAGAATCAGAAGGCACTTCAAGAAGAGGTGGCGATTAGAACCATGAAGATACAGACCATGAATAAAGAGATTCAGACTCAGAATGAAGAGTTGAAAATGCAGAGTGAGGAGATCATCACTACCAATGAAAGGCTTGAATCTACAGTTCAGGAAAGAACGCGTCAATTAAGGGAACAAAACGAGAAATTATCAGAATATGCGTTTATCAACTCTCATCAGCTTCGGGCTCCAATTTGTAGAATAATAGGCCTTCTTAGTTTATTAAAACTTGAAGACAAAAAAGAATATGAGACAATCCTGCAGTTGCTTCATGAAACAGGAATTGAATTGGATGAAATTTCAAAAAACATCAATAGCATGTTAGACAATGTCGATCTTTCGGAATTAGAACAAGCTAATAGCATTGAAGTATTAAATACAAAGAATGTTGAAGATGAAAACAATATTTTAAATCAACTAAATAATCAATAATGCAAACTGCTTCCTCACACTCCATATACCACGACATGTTCATCAAGTCCACTCCTCAAAAGGTATTTGACGCTATCACTCAACCCGAACATCTTAACAACTGGTGGACTTTAAAATGCAGCGGTAGTCCAGTTGAGGGAAATGAATATAACTTCTATTTCACCCCAGAGTATGATTGGTATGGAAAGGTTAGCAAAGCTGAAAATGGCGAGGCCTTTCATATAAAAATGACCAATGCTGACGAGGACTGGAACCCCACGTCCTTCGGTTTTGACCTTACCGAGTTTGAAGGTGGTGTAGATGTTAAATTTTGGCATGTTGACTGGCCAGAATGTAATCATCATTTCCGAAGATCGTCCTACTGCTGGGCTATATTATTACAAGGCCTTAAAAATTATGTTGAGAAAGGCATTATCATTCCTTTTGAAGAAAGGGAGTAGGTTAGTTTCCAGAAAACATCGACCTGATTTTAATTTAGGTCAATGTTTTCCGGAATGACCAATATCACTCGTTCCTTAATGTTGTCACAGGATTGGTTGTAGCAGCACTGATAGAATTGTAGCTGATTGTGGCTATTGCTACTAATATTGTGATAATCATCGAAGAAACTATAGGTACTACCCCCACGACAGTTCTGTATTCAAATCCGCCCAGCCAATCAGACATCAGATAATAGCCGATGGGTGCGGACACTACAAATGCGACCAGGATAAGTTTACCAAAATCTTCTGAAATAAGGATAAAAATGGAAGACACTGATGCTCCTAATACCTTTCTAACCCCAATCTCTTTGTTCCGCTGCTGAACAGTAAACGATACCAGCCCCAGGAGCCCTAAGCATCCTATTATTATCGCCAGTGTGGCAAAAACAATAAATATATTACCTAACCTCTGCTCACTTCTATAGAGTGCATCATAGTCTTCATCCATAAATGAATATACAAATGGCCTTTCTGGCACTATCTGCTTCCATACGCTTTCTATTTCGCTTAAAGACTGGTTTACATTATCCGATTTAAGTTTTATAAATAGTTTATTGTACTGTGCTGGCTCAATAAACAAAACAAGGGGATTGATTTTTCTATGCAATGAGGCAAAATGAAAGTCTTTAACTACACCAACGATTTGGCCTGACCTTCCACTTACCTTTGCATTTCTACCCAGAGCATTTTCAGGGGAAATCATCAATTGGTTTAAGAGCATTTCGTTGACTATAAATGCATACTGTCTTAATTCAATACTGTCAAGCGTAGCCAGTTTTGTATCAGCTTCTGTAAATTCCCGACCATGGATTATTTCCATTTCCATGTTTTTGGTAAACTCCCGATCTACAGTTAATGCCACAGTATTTGAGTTAGGTGCTTCCACACCTTGAATCTCGATGCCATATCCTCCATTTATTTCAGTAGGGCTCTCAGACGCCATTGATACGCCTCCAACATCTGCTCGTTGCTCAAGTGCACTTTTAATTGCTTGAAAATTCTGATTCACTTGTCTGTCTGTGGGTAAAACCAGCACATTGTCTTTGGAATAGCCCAGCTTCTTATTCTGCATAAAGTTGAGCTGCTTATAAATCACCATAGTGCCAATAATTAGCAAAATGGAAATAGAGAATTGCACCACCACCAGTACCTTCCTCAATAGTCCTCCAGTTTTTGATCTCTTAAATGTTCCTTTCAAAACATTTCCTGGCTGTAATGATGATATGCTTAAGGCCGGATAGGCACCTGCTAAAAAAGCAACTAAGATAATAATTGAAACCAACCCTGATAAAATCACAGGATCTAAAATATCAGCGGTGGTTAATGTTTTGCCCGTCAAATTATTGAATGGCAATAAAGCTATGTTAATAATCACGAGAGCTATGACTGCCGCCAAAGTAGTTACAATTACAGACTCGCCCATAAATTGATTAAAAAGTTGTCTCTTGGCCGCACCCAGTACTTTACGCATACCAACTTCCCTTGCCCTGTCCATCGAACGTGCTGTAGCCAGGTTCATATAATTTATGCAGGCTATAACAAGTATCAGGAAACCAATCAGGGTTATAATATAGATGTATTTAATATCTCCTTGGGTTTGCATTTCAGTACTCAACTTAGACCTAAGGTGAATGTCTGTCATAGGAAAAAGATCAAAGCTTATCCTATCATCATTTTGAAAAACTTCACCTAGTGCTTCTCTTACCACATTTTCAATTCCATCTTCTATCTTCGAAATATTTGCAGTGTTGTTTAACAACACATAGGTAGCGTAATTTGCACTCCACCATGTTTCACCTTTTGAGGCTCTTAAAGAGGAAAATGAAGCCAGAAAATCAAACTTTAAGTGAGAGTTGTCTGGAATATCCTTCAACACTCCCGTTACTTTATATTCTGTTTGACCCACTTTTATTACCTCTCCAAGGGCATCATTATCACCAAAATATTTAGCAACCATTGACTCTGTAAGAATCACTGAGTTGGGGTCTACAAGTGCTTTTTCTTTAACTCCTTCTTTTAATTCGAAAGAAAAAACATCAAAGAATGTGCTGTCGGCATAGAAAAATCGTTCCTCCTGAAATGAGGCATCATTCAATGATACCACCTCTGGACTAAACATGGCAACATCAAATATCCTGGTGCCAGATACCACTTCATTAAACTCGCGACTCATGGTTGGAAGCAGAGCAGTTGGTGTCACATACATGGACTGGGACGTACCACCCATACTATAATTAATATTGACCCTATAAATATTATCAGCATTGGTGTGAAACTTATCGTAGGACATCTCATCCAGCACATAAATTCCTATAAGCAAACAGCAACTGATACCTACGGCAAGCCCAAAAACATTAATAGAAGTATAGCCTATTCTTCTTACAAGGTTTCGGAAAGCGATTTTGATGTAATTCTTTAGCATGATTTGATAAACTTTGTAGGTGTATAAGAGTCAGGTTATATCAAAAAGGTTGCATCAATTTAAATAATTTCACCCGTTAATGCTTTTGAGCCCCTAACAAACATTAGTTATAATTATTATATTTGATTTTTTAACCATACAGAATTATGTTGAATTCGAAAATTGTAGGATTAGGCCATTATGTACCTGAAAGAGTAGTAACAAATGAGGAGTTGTCAGGAATGATGGACACTAATAACGAGTGGATAATAGAGAGGACCGGTATTGAGCAAAGGAGATTCATAGACCCTGCTAAAGACACGGTAGCCAATATGGCAGCCAAGGCAACCCATATGGCTTTAGAAAGAGCAAATTTGAATGTATCGGACATTGACTTCATAGTTTTCGCTACTATTACTCCAGATTACTTTTTTCCGGGTTCTGGCGTATTGCTTCAAAGGGAATTAGGCCTTGAGTCCATAGGTGCCCTGGACATTCGTAATGCATGCTCTGGTTTTATTTATGCCTTGTCAACAGCAGACGCTTTTATAAAAACAGGAATGTACAAAACCATATTGGTTATAGGTGCTGAAATTCAGTCTACGGCTCTCGATCTTACAACAAGGGGTAGAAATACAGCAGTTATATTCGGTGATGGTGCCGGAGCAGCCATTTTACAGGCTTCTGATCACAAAGGGGTTTTATCTACTCATCTGCATTCAGATGGCCGCTTTGCAGAAGAGTTGTATGTGAAAGACCCTGGTAGTAGCAGACCTCATGCTGAAAGACAGCCAGAACAGATTTTAGATACTTCAAGCTTTAAAGTTCATATGAATGGTAGCATGGTTTTTAAACATGCAGTAGTCAGGTTTAGTGAAGTGATTATGGAAGCTCTGGAAGCCAATAAGTTACAAAAAGACGAGATAGACCTACTAATACCACATCAGGCCAATTTACGGATCAGTCAATTCATCCAGAAGAAATTTGAGCTGCCAGATGATAAAGTTTACAACAACATCATGCGATATGGTAACACCACCGCGGGCTCTATTCCTATTGCTATGAGTGAGGCTTTTGGAGAAGGTAAGATAAAATCTGGTGACCTGATATGTCTGGCCGCTTTTGGCAGTGGTTTTACCTGGGCGTCTGCTTTAATCAGGTGGTCATAAGAAGGTTATGAATTAGATAAGTTGAGGAAGTTTAAAATGAATTGTTATATTTAATTCAAACTCACTCAACTTAAAACATATTTAATGAAAACCGCACAGTATAACCCTAGCCAACTTGAAGTAAATTTTGCAAGGGCAATTGAAGATTTACAGGATCAGATAGAAAAGCACCTTCCCAACAACCAAGTAATAAAAGTTGAGAACAGGATAGCAGAGGATAACCCCTTGGTTAAGTTTTACCTATTAGATAATGATGGCGACCCACACGAATTGGTTATCAAAGTGATTCAAACGCCTGATAAATTCTAACTTTCCCCCATTTTGCGGGATTTTTAAAGGATAAAGAATCACTTTCTTGTAGTTTAATGTTTTGCTACCTATTTTTTATTAAAATTATTCAATCAATCATGTTCAAATCAATTCTATCGTTCGCGTTGTTAATGTGCCTGATTACTGTTAATGGCATTGCACAAGCACCCGAATATCTTACTCGTGCCACAGCTTTAAAAACTATGCCTGTTGCACCTCCAGAGGTTGAAGGGAGTAGCTACCTTAACGAAGAATGGGTTACTGGCAATGTTGAAATTAAGAAAAACACCCTTTTAGAAAACCTTCCAATAAGGTATGATTTGGAAAACCAAACATTAGAAATAAAGTATGATGGGCAAGTAAAAATTTGTCCTTTAGATAGAATCCAAAATTTCTCCTATTTAAACTTTGGCGGCAATCAATTCAAATACTTTAACACCTCAGAAGTCAATAATATTGGTTTTGATTTACCAAAAGGAATCTGCAGAATATTGGTAGATGGCAATGCTACCCTAATTAAATATATCTACGCAGAAAAAATTAAGTCTAATTATAATATGGCACTTGCAATCGGAGACCCTAATCACAAGGTTGTTGTAAAAGAAACACCTTATGCAATCGTGAATGACCATGTTTACGAGGTTAAAAATAGCTTAAAGCGAAATTCAGAAATTTTTGGTGGTAAAAGTGGTAAGATTAAAGCCTATAGTAAAGAGAACAGGTTGAATTTTAAAGATGAGAGTGATCTAACACAGATATTCGAGTATTTTAACTCATTATTATAGGTCATTTAACCACCTGCACTCTAATAAAACTATTTAGAAGATTTTTTCTAAGCTTTTGAGTTTCTAAATCTTCAGCTCTCACTGAAGATTTATTTTTTTCAATTAAAACTTTATTTAGTTTATCAAATTGAACAATGTCTTTAGAACTGAAGTTATTTACCCCTGACTTAGAAGGATTCAGCAGTTTATAGTTAAGCTTTTGAAGCATATTCCCTGCAACCCTTTCAAAGATATCTACATCTCCAGCAGACATTTGACTGAGGTATTTACCAGAGTTATTATTGATGATTGGTTTTTTTACATTTTCCCACATCTCGCCAGCATTTGCCGTCATATTTGATTCCTTTGAATCGTAGTAATGCAGTAAGTCCTCATTAAACTTTAAATCCAACCTGTCACAAATATTTAGGACAACTTTTTTCGGAGAATGAATTAGGTCTTCATAAGCTATGGTCATAAACCTGTCGTGACCAACAGACTGGCGGACATGCTCCACTGCTATCTGATCTTTCAACCAATCCTTTGCAATATGATATACATGTTTTGGTCCTACTATTGCTTTTTGAAAAGACAATGCAACATCTCTACCATCTCGATATAAGTGAATATAAAATGGTCTGATATTGTGGGCTTCCAAAGTATCAAAATAATGAACATTAAATGTGCTCTTACAACACCAGACGGCTGCCCCCTCAGAAATAGTTTTTAATTCATAAACTACCCTGAATATTTCATAAATATTTCTTTGCTTACAACTATTGAAGACTTCGTTTACATCAAGTGTCAAATTCCATGGAACAGGATTGAACTCAATCCATTTACATACATCACCAATCAGCTGTTTAAAATTAGCTTCATCATTTAAATCCCCGTAATGGCTTAGAATAGGAATGAATGTATTAAGAATATGGGGAGGATGTGGTGCGCAAATTTCCTTAAACTGATTTAAAATTAATCTCAAAAGATTTGTACCTGACCGCTGAGTGCCTATAACCTGAATGCCTGAAATATCTATCATGATCTAACCCAAAAAGAAAAAGCCTAACACACCAAAACCAAAAATCAAATACAAGAAATTGAGATTAAACTTTAGCAATGCTATCAAAGAAACAGCAATGATAAAAATTGAAAACAAATAACCATCCAAATTTTGGCCTATTACCCATACAGAGTAAAGTATAAAAGAAATTACCATCGGCTTAATAGCCTGCAACATTGATAACCACCTTGTATTAGTACTAAACTTCCTTAGGCCACCAGATAACACAATCATAAGTATAGATGATGGCCCGAAAATTCCTAAAGTAGCAATGAGTGCTCCAAGAATACCATTTACCTTATAGCCAACAAAAGCAGCGCTAATCAAAATTGGACCCGGTGTGACCTGACCTATGGCTATAGCATCTACAAATTGAATATTGGTCAACCAATTCATTTGTTCGACAATTATATCCTGTAAGATTGGAACCATAACATAGCCTCCTCCAAATAGCGTAAGGCTAATCTTGGAGAATACTTCAAAAATTTTCAGGTTCAGATTATATGGAGTTAATATACTGACACCAAGGCTTATAATAAAAGCAACTCCCAATAGTAATGGAGCCCAATCTGCCTTATGCCTTTGAGTTTCAGCCTCATTTATTTCTTCTTCAGACTTGAAAAAGAGAAGGCCGACTAAGGCACTTCCTAATAGACAAAGAATAAATACAAGGTACCCACTATAGAAAAATTGAATAATCAGTCCTGCCAATAGTATTAAAAAATGTTTCCCTGATGTCACACTTTTCCGGGACATGTTATATGCAACAGAAATAATGACTGCGATAATAACAGGAATAACACCTTGAATAATGCTCCTCACTTGAGGAAGGTCACCATATTCTAAATAGAAATGAGTAGCAATAACAACAAGAATAAATGAAGGCAAAATAACAGAGAAAATAGCCAGAAGACCCCCTCTCCAACCTCGGAGATAATAGCCAATATAAGCTACAGTATTAACTGCTACCGGGCCTGGCAAGACAGAGGCAAGTGAAAAACCATTCATTATCACATCTTCGCTTATCTGCTTGTCTCTCTCCACCATCTTATTAATAACAACGGCTACTAATGCTGAAAAGCCTCCGAAAGAGGAGATGCCAATAATTACAAATGTTTTGAAGAGATAAAGAAGGGTTGGTTTACTTTTTTTTGCGTAATTCAAGACAACTGGTATTTGCCCGAAAATTACCATTCAAAATGGTACAACCAAAAAGAAAACAGGGGTAATAATTTCTGGAATCACTATTTAAAACATTATCGATACAAGGTGTTCCAATATTCGATAAGCTCAACAAAGTCTTGATCGTACTTGAATTTTAGTTTGTTGGTATTGATAAAGTAGCCTACTTCTTTAAAATATTGATCTGGAATAGCTGCTAAAACTTTTTTTCGACTATTTTCCAATTTTACCAGATTACCATTTTTAATCTGAAAGTAAAACTCCCTGACCAATTTGATCTTATCTGTTTTATCGCCAATTGATAAGGCCTCATTGTAGTTTGCTTTAATAATTTTGGTTGAATTCTTTGAATACAAAGAAACTGAGTCTTGTATTGCAATTCTAAACACTGCGTCCGTGTCAAAACCTATAGTATTTCCTATTATAAATGATTCAATTTCACCATTCAAATTAGTCCATGAGAACCCCTTTAGGAGACTAGCAGATATTACTCTAACTACTTTTCTATCTTTAAAATATAGCTGATTATCTATTAGATTAAATCTCATAGGCAGTTCTTTGAATTTCACATTATTCAATATTTGAAATTCCCCCACCAGCCAATTTTCATCTATATAATAAGGTTTATTTGATGGTTCAATTGTTTCTGAAAATTGGGTAATAGCAGTTTTGCCAAAAGTTACGTCTGATAATTGCCCATCGGGGTTTTGCGCCATACAAATTGTCACAGACCCTATTGCCAATAGTATTGTATATAATTGTTTCATAAAAAAAGGTCTTGAGCCAGATTGGCTCAAGACCCTTGTTTAGTTAAAAAATTAGTTTTTTGTAAAAGTTGTAGTTGAGCAAAATCCATTGGAATTGTCACACCAATTGATAGTGAGGATCCCACTTCCGGGATCCCAACTACCAGGATTGGCAAGGTCATCTGCAATTGTTACCTGTGATCCTGCACTACCTGTAACGGATATGGTATTGCATACATCAAGAATAGTTACCGGCTGATCCACAACAAACCCCCCGCCTCCGCAGCATGTAAAATATGCGGCACCAGATACATCAGAAACAGAATACGCTCCGGCCCCTAATGCGGTAATCATTACGCTTGCATTGGTAGAACTACCTCCAAATGTTGCAGCATCGGTATTAACCCCTGTCCATAGACCCTCTGGCAAGTTTGAGGGACAACTCAAGTTGGCAACATAAATCTTTTGAGAGGTGGCTGTAGTGCCATTGGCTAAATTAGCTCTAAAAGAGAAAGTAACGTTGTCTCCCAGATTCAAGTCATCTGCGGTGATACCTAATCCATCAATAGCCTCTATTAACGGTATTGAAACTGATGCAGGAACAGTTGATAATGTTGCGTGCTCTACCACATTTACACCTCCGTTATAACTTTTCAATATAGTAACGGATGATACAGGCAACCCGGTCACGTTAATATCCAGGTCAACTGTTGTGGTACTAACATTGGTCAAATCATAAAAAGTTGAACTACCAACCGCCACTTGCACCTGGGCACTTTCCACTAAATTCAACTCCTGAGATTCATCTTCTTCGCATGACACAAACAGAAGTACCATCAGGAAAACAGATAATATTATTTTTAAGCTTTTCATATCGAATTATTAAATTTTAAATTATTGATCCCACCAAACTCGATTGAGCAATGTAACGTCCTTAACAGGTATACCAGGTCCAGCAGACAAGCTTCCAGAGTTAAAATTTATCTCATTTTGAGGATAAGGAAGTTTTCTTGGCCTTACCCCAACTGTGAAATTTGTAGAGGGAATCGTGAAATTTGCTGGCAACCCAGTTCTTCTCCAGTCATACCAGGCCTCTGCAGGGTTAACAAAATTAGAGATATATTTTTGCTCCATTATTCTTGCCAGGGTTCCATTATAAGCTACTTCTGGCTGGGCTAAATAATCTGAGATTTCCGTTGCACTGATAGTTGGTAAATTTGCACCTCTGTTAGACGCTGTTAATAGATTAATTTCCCTTTTACCACCAGCAACATTACTTACTCTTTCAAGATCAGCGGCTACAGCTGTTTCATAAGCTGTTTGAGCAGCTCCAGTATTACCGGCCCTAAACTGAACCTCTGCAATAATAAATTGCACTTCTGCAAAAGTTATAAAAGGCACCGGGGCGTCAGCTGCTGCAAAAACAGCTCCTATCCTGGAGTATTTACCTCTTCCGGAGTCATCATCATCAAGGCCACTTGCCTTACCTGCTCTACCTCCACCGTTTGTAATAGGCTCAAAAAAGTGCGGTATTCTTGGGTCATTTAAATTCGTCAGCCTATCAAGAAATTGAGCACTCAATGCGTTGTCCTGAAATCCACTCAAATTGTCCAATTGATACATTGGATTTTCTTGAGTAGCGGTAGCCACAAAAGCAACCTCTGCCCCTTCACTATTATTTGCTATTAGGCTTGGGTTGGTATTCAAGAAATTAATGGCAGCAGATGCATCTTGCTTGCTTATCCTATTTAACAATCTCAATTTCAAGCTATTAGCAAATTTTATCCAAGAAGTAGTGCTACCACCATATATGTAGTCATCACTTCCTGGTACCTGAAAAGATGGTTTGCCCAAGTCTAGTATAGCGTCATCAAGCATAGCAATGAGCTTGGGGTATATCGACTCTTGCGTATCATATGCTGGAGTTATTACTTCCGAAACTTTCAAAGCTTCTTCATATGGAATATCCCCAAAGCCATCAGTCAACATTGCAAAACTCAACGCTCGAAGCACCTTACCTATTCCTACATAGGTAAAACTTTCACTAGCAAGAGCCCTTGTTTCCATTTCCTGAATATCCTGTAAAACACCTGCGTATATTGTGTTCCAGTAATTATTATTATCAGGAAGTTGAATATCCCATTGATCAAATCTCAAATGTTGATTCCTATGCCCAGCATAATAATGCACAAAATGGGCAGGTTGGGTTGCATATTCCGCACCACCGTACGAATATGCCAGTCTTGCCTCAATGGCCGGTAGCAATACCGATACGGGTACGTCTGTAGGATTGTTTGGATCTTTATTTATCTCCAAAAAGTTATCCTCACAAGCAGTTGCTGTTAGCAATAAAGCAATGAGCAACAATTTATATTTGAATAGTATTTTCATAATAAGTAAGTCTTAGTTATTAGAATGTAATATTGATACTGGCTCCATAACTTCTTGTACTAGGTAAGTCAAATCTATGGAACCCTTGAGCGTTTCCAGTACCGAAAGTACTTGACTCAGGATCTATGTCAGGAACGTTAGTAAACAATAGTAAATTTCTTCCTGTAATGGTAAAGCTCGCTCTCTCAATAAAATTATTGGCAAACAAGGTCTGGGGTAAATTATATGTAAGGTTAACTGATCTTAACTTCACCCAGTTGTTGTCATATACATTGGCCTCATTAATATTAGTCCAGTTACTCCACCAAGCAGCATTTTTTGTAATAGCGATGTCGTTTGGCCTTGTAGTACCATCTTGATTTTGAATAACACCGTCAAACACAAATGGAGTTGTTCTATCATCAGTTTCATCAGTTATACCATAAAACTGCAATAACTCTGTAGTACCATTCATGATAACACCACCATATCTACCTTCAAACAAGAAGTCCAAACTGAAATTCTTATAAGTAATGGTATTCCTTATACCACCAGTCCATTTTGGCTCTACATGACCCAGGTTAGCAGTAGCGCCCAATTGAGGAAACCCGTAGTTAGCACTGTTAGGATTGCTATCTACTAAAATGTTCCCATCAGCATCTCTTGCAAATGCACCACCTATAATCGAACCATATCGCTCTCCAAGATCAGCTCTTACCTGAAATCCAGTAAATCCACCTAAAAAGATGTTACTTACACCTTCAAATATCTCAACTACTTCGGTCTCTATTTTTGACCAGTTTGCTGAAATATCCCATGTAATGGAAGGTGTTTTTACAGGAGTTGCTGTTAACTGCACCTCAAACCCCTTACTATCCAATTGACCTACGTTGGCAATCAAACTTGTAAAGCCCGTTGACCCTGAAACTGACAAAGGAATAATTTGATCTGTAGATTCCGTTTTGAAGTAATTAACGTCCAATCCAATTCTATTGTCAAAGAACCTTAGGTCAGCACCAATTTCATATGAGGTAATACTTTCAGGTTTCAATACGGGATTTCCTAAAGAGTTAGCTGCAGTAAAACCTTGTTGCCCATTAAATGGGAATGCCAATCCAGCATTAGACTGAGTAAATCCATTTGATGGAGCTGCCTGAACAAATACAGGATCTATACTATAAGGCAACGCATCATTACCAACTTGAGCATAACTACCTCTAATTTTACCGAATGTCAAAACATTGCTTTCTAGGGCAAGCGCATCTGTGAATGAGAAGGCAAGGTTAACAGATGGGTAGAAAAATGAGCGTTCATCCTTTGGTAAGGTCGAAGACCAGTCATTTCTACCTGTTATTCCTAAGAACAACATGTTCTTATAAGCAAATTGTGCATCAAAATAAGCACCGTACAGCCTTCTTAAAGTGGTATTCTCCAAAGGAGTACCAGGTGTAGTATTAGAAATATGCGGTGTATTTGGCAGAACTAATGCTGTACCAGTAACCGCATCCTGCTGCAATTCCCTTTGGTTGATGTTGTGACCAAGTAGTAGATTGAAATTCAGATCTTCGGTAAAATCACGCTTGATATTTAATATCAAATCTGTGTTAACCTCTCTTCTAAAAATAGTTTGGTTATTTAAACTACCTCCTCCACCATTAGCAGTACCAATATCTTTGAAATCCTTTCTTCTTTCTTTTGCAAAGTCTGTTCCAACTCTTGCACTAATACTTAACCAATCAAGAATATCATAGTTAAAGTCTGCACCAGCTATAACACGATCGAGTTTTGATTCTACCGAGGTTTTATTCACAGTCCAGTTAGGATTATCAAACGAACCACCTCTCCAGTTTACCTGACCCCCAGTGGCGTTTTGATAGGGATACCCTGCCAAATTAAATGACCTCGGTGCCTGGTAAAGTGCAAAAATTGGGTTATTCCCATCCTGCCCAGCAAACGGCACATTACCATCATTTCTTATATAATTCATCCTTACAGATGTTGACATCTTATCAGAAATTTTTGTTGAGGCATTGGCACGTAGCGAAAATCTGTTATAATCCTGATTAGGAATATAAGATGACTGTAATGTTCTGCCTACTGACATATAGTAAGACCTTACATCATCACCACCTTTTACACTAATGTTGTTTATTGATGTCTTACCCTTATCAAAGAAATTTTCAATGTTATCGTAAGACTGAAGTGGAACAGTTTGCCCCAGCGCATTAACATGGTCCTGACCTTGGATAAGTGGCCCAAATGATCTGGATGTACCGTTAGCATAAACACCATCTACACTACCCTGTGCCCATCTTGTTTGAACGTCTGGTAATTTTAGTACTTCATCTATCATATAAGTTGAAGAATAACTGACTTGTGCGCCCTTGGCTGATTTACCGCCACTCTTAGTGGTGATAACAATTGCACCATTTGCAGCGCGAATTCCATAAAGAGCGGCAGCACTGGCACCTTTCAAAACGGAAATAGATTCAATGTCTGCAGGGTTAATATCTCCAGCTCTATTTGGTGTAGCCACACCGGTAGTAGTATTTAAGTTACCGTCATTGTCATTACTCATGGGTATGCCATCAATAACAAAAAGAGGTTGGTTATTACCAGTTAATGATGTAACACCTCTAAGGTTTACTCTTGAGGCCTGGCCCGGTGCACCGCCTGAAGCAGTAATTTGTAAACCGGCAACCCTACCAGCAAGTGAATTTACCATGTTGGTATTTCTACCTCCTTCAACAACATTACCATCAACTTCACTTACGGCATACCCTAACGCTTTTTGCTCTCTCTCTATACCAAATGCGGTTACAACAACCTCTGATAGCTGCTTTACATCAGCGCGCATTTGGACATCAATGACAGAGCGTGCCCCTACAGCTACTTCTTCTGTGGCCAATCCTATAAATGAAAACACCAATACGGCATTTTGATCTGAAATTGATAGTGTATAATTACCATCAAAATCGGTAACGGTACCGATAGTTGTTCCTTTCAAAACAACATTTACACCAGGCAATGCCTCACCATCATCTACTGAGGTGATTTTACCTGTTACGGTTCTTTCCTGTGCCCACGTGTTGGAGATTCCAATAGCAGACAGCAGCATAAATAATAGGAGTAATTTCTTCTTCATACGTTCCTGTTTAGATAAAATTTGTTACTCAGCCCTTAAGTATAAAAAGAGCCTTATTTCAAAGGTCACTAAACAGGAGGATGCAAAAATCCCCCAGATATTACGAAATATTGGGGGATAAAATGACTATAAACCTGTTATCAGGGGGATTTGATATCCCCCTTCATTAAATTAGTTTTTCTTTTGTAGCCTTGGCTATAGCCTCGGACTTGCTATTCACCTGAAGTTTGGAATAAATATTCTTGATGTGCGACTTTGCGGTCTCTTTTGTTACAAAAAGTTCTTGTGCGATCATGCTATAGCTTTTACCTTTTGAGAGAAGTTCTAAAACCTCCGTTTCACGCTTAGAGAGTGGTGAATTTGGGTTCTTTTGAAAGGACGCCACAACCATTTTGGCAATTTTGGAACTCATAGGGGCACCTCCGTTAATCACTTCTTCAATTGCATCCAGTAACTCTGTATGACTGGTGTTTTTTGTAATGTAACCAGAGGCACCGGCTACCAAGGCCTGGAATACCAAGTCACTATTTTCATAAATTGTGTTAACGATTAAATCAATATGAGGAGAGGCTTTTTTGATGATCCCAATAGCCTCAATACCGTTCATACCTGGTAATTCCAAATCCATCAGAATAACATCCGGCTTATCCTTACGAACATTTTTTATGGCATCCTCCGCATTGTCATATGCGTTTACAACTAGGTAGTTGCTTACACTATTAATGATTAATGAGAACCCCTCACGCACTGCATCATTGTCTTCAACAATCACTATTCTTGATTTGAAGTAATTCATAATTTTGTCATTTAAGTCATTATTGTTTTATCGAGTTTTGCCTGATTGAAAATTCCTTTGAAGTATATTTTTGACCCTTTTTTATCTTCAATATTAGTTATTACGAATTCACCATTTAATTGACTCGCCCTGGTGTTCATATTTTTCATTCCCATTCCTTTAGTAATCTCATCGATATTAAAACCAACACCATTATCCCACAAGGTGATAACGAAATCCTTTGCACTGAGTTTTAAATCAAGATGAACCTCTGTAGCTTGAGAATGTTTTAGTGCATTGGTCATTGCCTCTTTAAAAATTAGTACCAGTTGTCTGCTCCAGCCAGAGGGTAATGGATAGTGTTTATCGAAATCATCAGCGTTAGAGAAGAAAGCAATTGGTGTTCGCTCGTATAAATCTTCTCCGAAGTCTCTGATGTATGTAAATATTTCATTCAAATTATCACTATCAGGATCCATTGACCAGATAAAGTCTTTTGTACCTGTAAAAAGGCTGCTCGTATGCTTTTGTATATTTTGCAGGAGATCATCTACTTCTTTAGACTTATTTTTTAATTTGAGATTAATAAGATTGGCAAAAACCGTGATGCTCGCAATTTGATTACCCATATTATCATGGAAATCCCGGGCCATTCTCTTACGAACCTTTTGAAGTTCTTCAGAACGAATTCTCTCTAATGTTAATATTTTATTCAAATTAACCCGTACTCTGTAGTCGTTGTATAACTTAAAGCATACAAAAAACAGCACTAGTAATAAAACATAAAACCATAGCCGCTGCCAAAATGGAGGGGTTATTTCAAACTGAAAAGTTGCAGGAATAGTTGACCACACGTCATCATTGTTTGCAGCCTTAACTTCAAAAGTATAGCTTCCTGGTGCCAAATTAGTGTATACTGCTTCGGTTCTTTCAGTAACGGGTGACCAGCGAGCCTCCAGACCCAACAACCTAAACTTATATTTAACCTCCTTCGGGTTACTTAGACTCACACCAAAATACTCAAGAATTAGATTGTTCTCAGAATAGGGTAATTTTATCTTCTCGGGAATATTTAACCAACTTGAAATATTATCAGTGTATTGACTCCAGTCTACTTCATTGTAAAACAATTTGAGGCCAGATATATAAGTGATCGGCTCTACCTCATTTTTGACTTCCTTTGATGCATCATACTTAAAAACCCCATCATCGGTACCAAACCAAATGTTATTTTCATTATCACGGAAGATATTGTTATAAGTAGTCCCTAACCCCTTAAAACCTTCTTTTTGCCCATAACTTTTTATTCTTATCACTCTGCCATATTCATCGAGCAATACTTTATCAACCCCTCTTTCTGACCCAACAATCAAATTATTGTCAGAATCAATAAGTAAATTATAAATAAGATCAGAAGACAGACCTTCTTGTGTGGTAACAAACATTCTGGTGCCATTGGTAGCTATTCTTAAAAGACCGTGACCAGAATAACCAATCCAGTAGTTTCCATAATTATCCTTAACTGCTGTATTGACCCGTTTATCAAAAACTTCCTTATCAATATCTATTAATGATAGTTGACCATCAGAATACTGGGAAATACCCTCTCGAGTAACAATAAGCACCTCTCCTTCATTACTCTCAGAAATACCCCAAATAAGGTTGCCAGCAAGCCCACTCTGGATGTTATAATTTTCAAAAGACTCCCCATCATACTTACTCAATCCACTGACGGTACCGATCCATATATTTTGATGGCTATCAACAAAAACCTGTCTTACAAAATTATGAGCGAGACCGTCTTCAGTTGTCAGCGAACTGAACGAATTTCCGTCAAATTTAATCAAACCTGACCCTCGGCTACCAAACCATAAATTACCAGCGCTATCTGCTGCACTGGACGATATGTACTGACTTGGCAAACCATCCGTTAAACCAAATTTTACATATTTCTCCCCATCATATTTTTGTATTCCCTTTCCAAAAGACCCATACCAATAATTCCCGTCACTATCTTGGGTGACACTTGTAAGTGGCAAAGTTTCCAGACCATGTTCCATCCCATAAAAAGTAAAAACTTCATTGGTCAATTTATACAGGCCTTCACTCTCGGCACCAAACCAGACATTGCCTTCCCTATCTGTAAATATTATATTTATACCTTTATCCGTGATACCTTGGTTTTTTGAAAAATGCTTGATTTTACCATTATCATACTTCAATGCACCTAAAGCCGAGACAGTCCAGAATTCATCAACATCAATCACGTTGGCCGATTTGATGAAGGTGTTTTTTAACACCAACTCATAGTTAAGATTTTTAGGGTCAAAACTTAGCAATCCCTTATTGGAGCTTATCCAAAGTTTGTTGCCCTTTATACACATTGATAATAAATATCCTTTGAAATCAGAATTGGTAAGTACCTCAGTAAAACGCCCATTGTTGTATTTAATCAACCCTTGAATTGCAGTAATAATCCACAGATTACCCTCCTCATCTTCATTAATGTCTATTACCTTATCAGCGCCTATCATTTCAGGCATAGTAGCAATAGTCATTCTTCCAAGTGTATCAATTTTTCCCAAGCCACCTTGAGGATCAGCAAACCAAATAGTGCCATCATTTGACTCAAAGATTTTGTTTACAGAATTGCCATTTTCATTAAGCGAGTCGACTTGGTAAATAGTAAAATCTTTACCATTATATCTGGAAATTCCTGAGGCTGTTGCAGCCCAAATATCCCCATTCATGCTGCAAAGAATGCTTCTAACGTAATTACTGGGCAGACCATTCTTTATCGTGATATTTTCGAACTCTATTCCATTGAATTTTGACAAACCACCACCAGCAGTTGCCAACCACAAATTACCAAATTTGTCCTCGCAGATGTCCATAATTCGCTCATGTGCAAGGCCATCACCAATGTCATAATTTATGAAATTATAGGCCTGCCCATAGGTTGAAATGGCAATCAACCAAAAGAATAAAAATGATAGGAAGCCCTTAATTTTAGTAATCAACATACGTTAGCACCAACTTCGGAAGAAAGATAAAAGATATAATCACCTCTTTAGGGGGATTTATATCAGCGGTTATCTAAGAATGTACAATTTACCAAATCCTTTTGTAAATGCTTTATCAGCTGAGGTAGATCGTTGCTTTAAGCTTTGCCCATTCTGTTTGACTATAACTTTGTATAAGTAAACTCCATTAGCCAGTTTATCTCCAAATTCATCTCTCCCATCCCAGGCATAATCAGATATATTATTACCTATCCTCACAATCCCCAGCTCATCCTGAGTTATTTCCCGCACTATTTTGCCGCTTACAGTCATGACCTGAATCCGGATTTCCTGCGGGACCTCACTACCGGTGAGTGTAAAAATGAATTTTGTACTGGTTGAAAACGGATTAGGGTATGGATAAAAATTAGTAATAGTTGATTCATTAATAACCTCAAATGAGATAGAATATGCATCATCGCCCGATAAATTTCCACTGGCATCAGAAGCCTGAACACTCAGGGTATACCTACCATCTTCAAGTGTTGATGGCTTGTACTCAACATTAAAGGAAGTCTGTTCCGTTGCGGCAAACCACTGCACCTCATTAGAAGAAAAATTAACTCTTTTAGAATTGCATCCTTCACACTCTTTTCGAAGAAAAATGTTCATGCTGGTTGTATCCGTTACCATAATATAGGGATTTTCGTCCTTTAATTGAATTGTTATTAAAGGTGAGGGGGATACAATATCGCCATTCAGAATATATCTGCCATCAAACAACACATCCAACAATGGGTTTATATTATCCTTTTCAACGGTCAGAAATCTTTTTAAATCAAGGGTGTTATTATCATAAAACAATTCTGGTTCAAGCTGTGGATTAACCTCTACTCTTAGGTCATTGTCTCCGGTAAAGCCTAAGCTCACCAAATCGATGTTAAACATAGTGGTATCTCCTGGCAATGGGGCTTTTATCCTAAATGTTTCATTAGTGGTTTTTCGACTATCAATATTAAATTGCTGTTGTTTTACTTCCAGAGAATCCAAAAATGGTTGTTTCGATATATTTTTAAAACCATAGGATTTTTGAATTCTTACCCCTTCCTGAATTGTCACTTGCTCAGTATTTTCATCTTTGGCAATAAATATACCTTCAGGCACGGGAGTAAATAGAACCAACCATTTCTCAAGTTGTGGCGGGGTAAGGTTAATGTCATCAGCAATATTGATAACCAATTTCAAATATGGATACTGATTAGCATTTACAGAGGATAAGTCCAACGGAAAGTTTGTAACATCATTCATCAAAACCTGTTCGTTTCCGTTGTTACCCATTCCTATAACATCAAATGTAAACTCATCAGTCTTAGGTAATTCAGATATGCTGGCGTTTGCAATAACGGAACCCCATTGCTTAGCTGGCCCAATTAATGAAGATGCTAATTTACCAGACGACTCTACACCACTTAGTTTTAATGTCAATTGTATCTGCTGCTCAGCTTCTGGTGAGACTGTTGTTTTTAATTGCTGCGCAGCACCTGGAGGTGCTCCTTTCTTACCTACCAAAATATAAGGCTCACCTGGCACAACGGCATCAAAATCAGTACTTAAAGCCCCTATTTCTTCCAGCTTGGTTTTAATATTAGCCGACCAATTGGCCACCTGAGGATCTCCAATTGTAAAAAACACTACAGAATCACCTTCTTGAAGATTATCAATATATGTAATGAGGTTATCATTGATAACACTTTCTATTTCCGAAAAGGTAAAGCTATCTATAATCTGAGGCACCCTACCACAAGTTTTGCTATCCACTTGAAGAAAAGGAACGGCCGCATATGGTATTGCAGTATTTTTGTCAAACGCTATTAAGTTTACAGTATTATCCCGGCACCCAAAGCCATTATTAATAATGTACTCTGTGCCATCAATAAGCACAGATACCTCAGAGTTTAAAGCTGGGTTAGCGGCACCAAAAGTCGTAATCTGAACATCCCTGAAGGTTCTGAGGAAATCAAACTCTTCTTTGTCATCATTGCGCTGAAGGCTGCTGATGACACTGTTTTCCAATTGATTATAGGCACTTTGCGACCAACCTTCAGGACTATCTTTAATGTACGTAAAGGAGCTGGTTACCCACTCATCACTCTCCCCGGGCTGAATATCCGCGTACTTACTTCTCCAATAGTATACCGTACTATCATTTAAAGGTACATCATTAAGTAAGTCAACCTTCCAGCTGGCCAATAATCGGGCATTCAAACTGTTCTGTTTTAAAAACGGACTATCAAAGGTGTTTACCGTGTCAATTTCAATAGAAAACTGTCTTTCCTTTTCAAGAATGTTGCTCGATTGAATTAGTAACTCAACAGGTTGTTCAGCTACTATTGCATAATCATTTGGATATATATTACGCGTACCAAACAGCGGAATAAAGTAATCTAAGGAGGCAGTATTATTGTTTTCATTTAATTCAGGTATTTCAGATAAGTAATCAAGCTGAACAGAAAACCTATTATTTCCAAAACCATTTTCTTCGCCTCTTATTATTCTAAAGGAAATTGTATCCAGGTAATTAATGGGAGCAAAAACCGAATCATATTCTAAAATGCTATTGTCCTGTAATGTCCTGCTAACGGCTATTCTAATAGAATCCGACCTTGTTCGACCATAATTTTTTACTATCATTTTTAAAGCGAACGAATCGGCCTTAGCAGTAACTGGCTCTTCAGTAAAAGAGTCAATATAAAGATTGTCATTTGTTATCTCATAATCGGGATTTTCAGGACCAAACAAGTTAACTGCAGGATCTCCCAACAACACCATCTGCTGGGTTTGACTAACGTTGGTTGGATCCGTCAACACATTATTCAAATACCGTCTGCCCACCTCTTGCTGAACGTCTGCTATAGGCTTGCTCACAAATACAGAGTCACCATACCCAACATCATAAAATGTATTGGAATATCTGCGCAAATTTCCACTAAAGCCAAATGAACTATGGGCTATAAAACCAATGGCTCCTTTGTTTTCAGCGAGTATCCAGTCTTCACCAAACGTAAAATCTGCCCTAAAAAACGCTCCGGCATTACATCCATTTATGAGAAACATCGGGTATTTCCCTGCATTGTTATAGCCCAATTCAGGATCAGTGGCATACCCTATATCGATATCAGTGATGTTAGGAGCAGAGTGACCATAAAATGTAATCAAAGACAGTCCTTTATTCACCTCATCCGCCACATTGATGAGCTGTATAGTGCTTCCAGACGTTTTAGCAACTGTCTTTACATCACCCCCCAAATAGTCATCCACGGCAATATTTTCAAAACCTTTCATATAAGCCCTAAAAACCACCAATTCAGACACTGTAATACCTCCACTCAAATGAAGAACATTCTTGCGCCATAAGTCATCAAAAGGCAGCCCCTCCATTTCTATTACTTTATTTAAATAAGCATTGACCTGGGCAGGTGTAAGTGCCGGAATCCTCCCTACAGGAACTGCTGGAATATTAGCTTCTCCTGACAACCCTGCCGTAAAAAGCATGTCTGATCCGGGATTACCCGAAGTTGGCACCAAATCCTTAGCTTGATACGTAATACCTTGCCTTGTGAATGGTATTGAACCAGTGGCATTCCTATAAAAGTTAATACTCGGATCTAACCCCTTACCAATAATAAAAAGGTACTTGGGATCTCCATTATTGACCATGAACCTCATGAAATCAAAAATCGCCAATGGGTTTTTAATACCGTAGTTGTATTGGTTGTACAACATATCGATATCTACAACCAGCGTGTCATACCCACCACCCGTTGAAGAAGCCCTATAACTTGCATATGCTTTAACGGGGTCATTAACATTACCTGTAGGCTTCATTAACTGACTATGGCTTAAAATAATGTAGTCATGCGATGAAGCATTAATATCCCTAAATGGTGCTCTTTTTACAACCGGGGTAATAAAGTTCTGTGAATTGATAAAAATCCTTCTGGGTATTGCTGTGCCGTTAATAACAGCATTCAAATCACTCCCCGCCTGGTTGCTGCCTATCCTGATCACATTGTCAGTATCAGTAACATCATAGAGTTGGGTATTATTAGGAACATTGCTAAACTCTACATATGATTTGTTTGAAGGCTCTGTTTTAAGATTAAAAACTTTTACGCTCGAACTTTGAACATTGAAATTTTGAGGATAAAATAACCTAATATAAGAAGTACTGATCCTGTCATTTCCCCCGCTAACCCCTAATGCGGTTACTCTTACAGTTATTGAACCTCCTGCAGAAATATCTGTCCAAAGTAAGTCGGATGTGAACTTTAAGCTTTCGTAATTATCAAATTGTACATTCCCAATATTTCTCAGAGTAGCTGTTGATGTACCAACTAAAATATCCACATTGTGTGGCAGGTCATCACGGCCAGTTAAAAGCAATTCAATTGATGGAACACCATCTGCCTGAACACCATTTGTAATTCCATTAATCACAAAATCAGCGGAATTATTCTCCTGAATAGCCGCACTTGTCCACCCCTCACCATAATCAAAACTTGAAAGCCGGGTGTACTCATTGGTGGAATACCCTTGTCCTGATGAATACTGAGCTGTATTAATTAGTCGTTTTTCTTCCAGATGAGAAGTCTGAGCTATTAGTCCACCTGTATTATTTTCGGAATAACTGGTCATCCTTTTTCCATTGGTTGTAGTCAAATGCCACGTTAGAAAATAAGCTGAACTGTCACTATAGATGCTATAGAATTGATGGGGTTGGGCTTCTGCCGGTTTATAAAGTCGCTCATCTGCCTTACCATCATTTTTAACACCATAAAACTCAATATAATCTGTTGTGTTAAATACAGCATCTCCCTGGCCCTGCACAAATATGGCTTGCTCTACACCTTTATGAAACAATTGTAATCTTCTAGGGTCAACACTATTTATGGGAAAGCCCGCATTGGTAAGGTCAGCGTATGATATACGATACAGCCCATCCTGCGCAAGCGTGACTTTGTAATACTTTTTATTATAGTCTATCCATTCATCACCATAAAGTTGAGAATAGCCAATGTGGCTCACTAACAATAAAAACACTAGCACTATCCTTCTGCTGCTTATCATTTTTTATCAAAATGGGCTTTTAATGAAAACACATGACTGTATGGTGATGATGTCTGGTCGCCAATATCCGTGAGAGCGTAGTCAATGCTCAATTGCTTTATTACAACACCTATTCCAAAGTTCGGCTGAAAGGTTTTGTAAGTTGATTTATCAAAGCGCTGCACCTCCTGAACATTCCCCGCTCCGAACCTGAGATAAAAAGTTTTTTTATAATCCATTTCTAAACCTACAGATGGCTCCGTTGAGATTAGCTTCGACTTCCAAAGTACATTCCTTTCCCCGTCAAATGAGCTTATAAAATCAAAAGAAGCCAGCAGGCCGAATTTTTGTTTAATTACAAAATATCTTGACACACCAACTATCGCCTTTGGCAATGTTATTTCAACAGAATTGTCAGGTATTACATTCCCCGTCTGAGTGTAAACATCAGCCACTAACTCAGTATTGTGTGTCCATGCATTAAAAGTGCCCGTTACATCACGTACCATCAAACCTAGCTGCCACTTACCGATTGTCTTTTTCGCTCCTACATCTAAACCAAAACCCCAGGCATTGGCGAAACTACCTGCAACACGATGAACAACCTTAAAATTTCCACCAATATCAATTCCACCTAAAACATTAAGTTTTCGGGCATAAGATATTAAGAAAGCATAATCAGCCGCTGTGAAAAACCTGATATTATCATAATTAATAGCTCCATTGGCATCATACAAAAACCGGGTATCTGGTATGTCATCTATGGCAAATCGTATTACCGATACACCAAGGCTGCTTGAGCTATCTATCTTAGTGGCAAAGCCTGCATAGTCGTATTTAGCTATCCCTGCAAAATATTCTGCATGCATTAGAGAAAATTCATAGGTGTTTGAAATGCCCAAAAGGCCAGCAGGGTTCCAATACCCAGCGGTGACATCGTTAACATTAGATACTTGTGTATTTGACATGCTTAGCGCCCTGGCACCTACCCCAATGGACAAAAATTCATTGCTGTATTTTGGTGAGTGCTGTGCATCGGATGTGCTTGCCAATCCGAAGATCAATAAAAATGGAAACCAGAGTTTTTTCATAAAAATAGCAGATGTAAATATATCAAATGAGTATCCCAATTTGTATAAAAGAATCACTGAATATTAGCTGTTTATTGTATTTCATCCATCAAAGTAACTCAGGTTAGTATCATATATTTCATTCATTTATATAATAATATTTTATTTGTATATTAATTATTAAAGAATATTCAATACAAGCTAATATTTCTCACCTAGTACATGGCCATGCATAGTACCTTTCCCGTATAGGTACTGTAAAGGTTAAAATCTCCCCTACTCAGGGTCAACAAATTGTAAACATTATGAATCTTGAAAACACATTAGTGCAAATGCGAAAGGGTATTCTTGAATACTGCATTATGCACATAATCTCGCGAGGAGAAGTGTACGCTTCCGATATGCTGGAAGAACTTACCTCTGTAAAAATTATGGTGGTTGAGGGCACACTCTATCCGCTGCTCACAAGGCTGCGGAAAGCAGGGCTCGTAGAATATAAATGGGTGGAGTCCAATAGTGGCCCGCCAAGAAAATATTACACGCTTACAGATGCAGGAAACGACTTTTTACTAAACTTAGATGCTACATGGAAAGATCTGGTCAATTCAACTGAGAAAATCACCTCTTTTAAAAACTAGTTCCAATCAGATCTAATCCTAAATATTAAAACACAATACAATGAAAAAGAATATAAGTATCAATATAAGCGGCATCATATTTCACATCGAGGAAGATGCTTTTGATAGACTTAAAGCCTATTTGGATAGTATCAATAGGTATTTTTCAACTTTCGATGATAGCCAGGAGATTATAGCTGATATAGAAAGCAGAATAGCAGAAATATTTCTTTCTAAGCTGAGTGAAGACAAGCAGGTTATCACCACTGAAGATGTAGAGGGGCTGATAGCCACCATGGGTAGCATCAGTGATTTTCAGGCAGTTGAAGATCCGGAGTTAGGTGATAGCACTGGCGGGGAGCAGCAAAGTAAAAGCCGTGGTTCCGAAAAAACATATACCAATGGTAGCAAAAAACTATTCCGGGATGAAAAAAGGAAGATTGTTGGCGGTGTGTGCGCTGGTATAGCTCATTACTTCAGTATAGATGCACTGTGGGTAAGACTACTTTTCACCATCATACTACTTGGTAGTGCAGGATTTATCTTAATCGCCTACTTTGCAATGTGGGCAGTTATACCGGGAAGTGATCAACTTCCGGAAGATAAGAAACTCAAGAAAATGTTTCGGGATTCCGAACATAAGGCCTTGGGTGGTGTGGCAGCAGGTATTGCCAACTACTTTGGGGTAGATATAGTCATCATCCGGGTGTTGTTTGTCATCTCGATGTTTCTCGGTGGTTTTGGGTTTATCACTTACATCATCCTCTGGATAATTCTACCAGAGGCTAAAACTATTAGTGACAAAGTGCAAATGAAGGGTGATCCTATCACTTTAACCAATATTGAAAGTAATATAAAGCAGAGTCTCAATGTAAAAGAAGATTCTGATGAGAGCGTATTTGTTAAAATATTATTATTCCCGTTCAGGTTAATAGCCATAGTTATAGATGCATTATCTAAAGCACTTGGGCCAATTTTCAGACTTCTTGTTGACTTTATAAGAATAATAGTTGGTGCATCATTCGTGTTTGGAGGCATAATGAGCATTCTGGCTTTAATTATAGCTGTAGGTGTTATTATCGGCCTTTTCTCTTCCGATTTAATTAGGATTGGCAATCTAAACTTTGGTGATTTGGGCTTGCCTCTTGACATATTTAGCAGCGGTATTCCAAGCTTTACTTTGCTTGCAGCATTCTTTGTAGTAACTATTCCAAGTTTCTTACTAATTATGCTAGGTGCTTCACTAATAGCCAAAAAGATAGTTTTTTCTTCAAATACTGGCTGGACAGTTTTTGCCATATTCATGATCAGTGCTGTGGTACTTGCCATCAATGTTCCTACAATAGTGTATAGCTTCAAAGAAGATGGGGCATATGAAAAAGAAATGACTTTCAATGCTACCGATAAAACCACATATCTTAAACTAAGGGATGTAGGTCTTGATGAATATGAAGGAGCCAACCTTAAAATAAGAGGTTATGATGGGGATGAGATCAAACTGGTTCAAGTATTCGAGGCACAAGGCAGAGACAGACGAGAAGCTGAAAAGAATGCTCAGATGGTTACTTACAATGTGGAAGCTAAAGACTCTGCAATCTACTTTGATTCTAACATAGAATTTGAGAAAGATGCAATATTCAGGGCACAGCGTCTGCATATGACATTGTATATTCCTTATGGCACTAAATTCACTATGGATGATGACTTAAGGTACATCCTCAACAACAACTGGTGGTACGGCTATAGAAGCTCCATGATAGAAGACAATGTGTGGACTTTTACCAATGACGGCTTAAAATGTCTTACTTGTCCAGAAGAAGAACGTGAGGATAGTGTTGATGAGGAATATCAATATGAAAGGGAAGAATTAGACAACGATGAGCGAGAAGTGTCAGCTATTAGTTCAGGTGATTTCGATAAAAGTTATGACTTTGACCCATTCGATGAAATTGACATTAAAGGTGCCTACATTGTAAATATTGAAAAAAGTGACTCTTATAGAGTGCTTGTAAAAGGACGGTCGAGATATTTAGATGACCTTGATATTAGACAAGACAATGACAGGTTAAGAATCAGCCATAAAGATCTCGATAGAATGGAAGACTTTAACTTTTCAAGAAATGATATAGAAATTACCATTCTTACACCTAATATCAAATACGTTGAGCTTGTAGGTGCGACTAAAGGCTATATTTCAAAGTTTGACCTTGATGATGTTAAGTTTGATTTAATGGGTGCCTCTTCTATGAAAGCAGATATTACCGCTAATGAAATAGAAATTGATTTAACAGGAGCCTCTAATATGGAGCTTCGCGGCAAAGGTCGTTTGCTTGTTGCTGATGTTATAGGTGCCTCTCACCTTGACGCTTATAGTTTTAAAGTGGATGATGCCCGATTGGAAGCTACTGGTGTATCATCAATAAAAGCTTATGTTACCGATAATGTGCGCATGGATGAATCATTTATCAGCAATATTAAATTAAGGGGTGGCGCAAGGGTTAGCTCAGACTTCTAGGACTCAACATCAATTCTCAATAACAACACTCCAAAGCCGTTCATTAATTTAGAACGGCTTTTTTCATTATCGTAAATTTTTAATTATCCTTATATTCGCAATGGAATGAATTCCTCAATTAACACTATGGCCAATACTGAGTTAATCAAACAACTTACTGAGCTTGCTGATCGCAATCCTGAGAACCTGTATGAATTGTCTTTAAAAGCAGTTAGCAATCACCCTGAGTATCATGAAAAACTAAAAGATGCTCAACGCAGACTGCAACTTGCCAAGGTCAGAGAGCTTATGGATGACTATCAGATAAAGCTTGCCTATCGTGTTACCGTTAGGAATCTCATCAAAGAGCTTGAAGATAAATAACAACCCCCTCCTATTATTCCGAAAAAAGCAGGAAATTTAATTCAATATCCGATGCAACCTTGTTAATCAATTTTGCATCTGATAGTTGTACGGATTTAAATGAAACTGAAAATTCACCAAACTGACGAAGAGGCGCTAATAGGCCAATGCCACAAATTCGACAGGCAAGCACAAAAAGCATTGTACGAGAAGTACGCTGCCAAAATGTTTGCTGTATGTCTCCGCTATGTCAAAGAACCAACAGAGGCCGAAGATGTAGCAATCACCGCCTTCGTGAAAATCTTCGAAAAAATTGATCAGTTTAAAGGTGAAGGAAGTTTTGAAGGGTGGATAAGACGGATAATGGTAAACGAATCATTAACCTATATCAGAAAGAACAAAAGCATGTACCTGGAGGTAGATATTGAAATGGCAGACCGGGAACCGGACTATGGTTCATTAAACAATCAGCTTGAAGCTGATGACCTTATGAAACTGGTTCAGGAGCTTCCAACAGGATACAGAACGGTGTTTAACCTTTACGCCATTGAAGGGTACTCGCACAAAGAAATAGCTGACGAGTTAGGAATAAGCGAAAATACTTCCAAATCGCAGCTTAGCAGAGCAAGGGCTTTGCTACAAAAGCAACTTCTGGAAACAGAAGTTATTTTAAAAGAAAAAATAAAATAGTCATGAGCAACAAAGAGCTTGATAACTTATTTAAAAATAAACTTGAGGATTTTGAGAAATCACCAGCCTCCAGTTTATGGGATAGAATTGACGAAAAGATAGAGCAGCCAAAAAAGCGTAGTCCTTGGATATACCTAAGCATTGCCGCCTCGCTTCTACTTTTGATGTCATTGTCATACATGTTCTTAAAAAATGATATTGTGACTACTGACAGTCAACAGGTAATAGCTTCTGAGAATACTGAAACTGCCATCAATGCTAATGATGCGGTAGCAGTTGAAGAGGCAATTACTGAGCCCTCTGAAACTGAACCAGAGGCAGTACAAAATAGTGTAAAGGAAGAGGTTATAGAGCAAAGTAAAGAGGCACAAAAACCCACTACTACCAAGAAAAAAGAATTTATTCAATTACCTCCTGCTAGTGAACTCACGGCCTCTAATAACACAAAAGATGCTAAAGAAGAAATCAAAACGCTTGACAATAAAGATGAAGTAGTTGATTTAAAAATTGATGAATTAACATCAAATACTACAGCTGTAGCTCAAATTTCTACACCTGATGCAACCATTCCAGAAACATCGGCATCTGAAGTAAAGAAGAGCAAAGGCGGCCAAACACTGGTTTTTGATATTAGTCAATTTGAGGATAGCAAAACCACGGTAGCAGCTACTGACACAGATAAAAAAGAATCAAAATTGTTACAGATATTCAACAAAGCAAAAGAGTTAAAGCAAGGTGAAGGTGGCCTTGGAGAAATTAGAGCCGCTAAAAATAACATACTTGCTTTTAATGGGAAGAAAGAAGGAAAATAATGATCAGAACCCTTAAATATCAACTTATACTCATCCTTGCGCTTTGCCTGGCGGTAATGGAAGGCTTTGCACAGCAAAAGACAGATACACTCATTGTCAATGTTGGAAAGAGCAAGATTATCTTCCTGATTGAAGATAAAGCAGATCTTGAGCAAATGGAAAAGTATGATCTTAATGAGATTCTTCAAAGCCTGAAGATGAAGCTCAATGGTGACTCCACTTTAGTAAGTGACAATGGCTCAGAAGAAACAGTCATTGGAGATACAACTGTAGTGGTTGAAAACAACAATGATGATGATTACAATTACTCAGATGATAGCTACTCCAATGATGATTACAAAGCTTCTGATAACCGATGGAGAAATGAAGAGCGGTATAGAAGTCGGGGAACCCGCAACATGATCAACTTTGATTTTGGAACAAACAACTACCTAAATGGTGATGGTAAGTTTGCTGACGAGGACAATGAAGCTTATGCAGTTCGCCCCTGGGGGTCATGGTACTTCGGTATCAACTCAATATATCAGACAAGTTTGGCGAAAAGGTTTTATATAGAATGGGGACCTGGCATCAGCTGGTACAATTTTAAGTTTCAGAATAGCCGTACACGCATTACTGAAATTGGCGACCAGACCATCTTCCTTGAAGACCCGGATATGGAAGTTGACTATAAAAAAAGTAAACTAACTGCCACGTTTATAAATTTCACTGCTGTGCCAATGGTCAATTTTGGCAACCCAAAAAGAAGAAGCAGAAACTTTAAAAATTGGGATGAAATAAACTTCGGTCAGCCAGATGCTGGATTCAGAATCGGTGTTGGTGGCTATGCCGGCTATAGGTTAGGGAGCCACGCTAAAGTAAAATATAAAGGTGGCAAAAAAGATAAGGACAGGGACAATTTCAACCTTACCAATTTGCGCTATGGCGTCAGGTTGCAAATGGGATTCAGGGGCACGGACTTGTTTTTTAATTATGATTTAAATGAACTATTCGCTGAAGATAAAGGGCCTAAGTTAAATGCCTTCAGTTTCGGAATAATCTTGTAACAACTAACAACATATTATAACTATTTGGCATCTCAAAATGAGGTGTAGCGCTAAAATTATGTCTAAAATTTAAACTCAAAAGAAAATGAAAAGGTCAAAATTACTTATGGTAGCAGTCTTATTATTTACGGTGATGTCGTCTGCAATAGCACAAGATGATGATACTACTATTAAAGAAAAGAAAAGAAAGTACAACTACGGCACACGTCATAACTTTCAGGTTGATCTGGGCATCAACAACTGGTTAGAAGACGAAAAGTTTCCCAATGACAACAATGAGCTGTATGCCGTACGTCCTTGGGGCTCATGGTATGTAGGCTTAAATGCCAATAACGATACTCATATAGCCGGTCCTTTACATATCGAGTGGGGTTTTGGCGTAAGCTGGTACAATTTCAAATTTGAAAATGAAGCTACCAGAATTGAAGAAGGGCCAGATGCCGTGATATTTACTGAAGCTCCGGCAGATGTCGATTCCAAGAAAAGTAAGCTAACTGCCTCATATGTAAATGCCAGCTTTGTGCCTATGATTAAGTTAGGCAGCAGCCATAGAGGCCACAGACACAGACGTGGTTGGGACTGGGATGGATTTGGAAGACATGCTGGTGGTTTGAGATTCGGTGTTGGTGGTTATGCAGGTTATAAAATTGCAAGTCATGCTAAAACAGTGATAGATGATAGAAATAAAGACCGTGACCATGACGGCTTCTACCTTAACAATGTCCGATACGGTGTAAGGGTGCAGGTAGGCTTCAGAGGTATGGATCTGTTTGCTACCTATGACTTAAACGAAATGTTCGTAGAAGACAAAGGACCAAAGTTGAATGCCTTTAGCTTCGGGATAACTATCTAATAACAACAACTCACAACTCGGAAAGGAGTGCTTTTAAGTACTCCTTTTTTTTATTTAATAGAACCTGTTAAAGCCAAAACCCCAATTCCAATCAAAATAAATGGTACGGTTGATACCCAACCCATACCCCACAGATAAAAAACCATAAATAATCCAGAGCAAAGAAAGATTACTCCGAGAATATTACTCAAGGTTAACATTTTAACCCAACTCAGCCCCTGCCCCTCTTTCTCCCTATCATATGCCTCAAGTAGTATGATTACTGATTTTATAATTTCGGGATCGTCACAATTAGCTTCTAGAAAACTAGATATTGATCTTATTGTTTCACCGTGATCTCTCATCCAGATCACATCCTTAAGTAATGCTTCCTTACTTTTCAAAGTCTTAATCTTTATTAATCATTAATTATTTGATGATAAATCTAACCAAATATTCAAATTGATCAATAGCAAATTCACGTTGTATATCTTTGAGTCACATGGAAAAAATATTTGATGTTATAATAATTGGTGGTGGGCAAAGTGGATTAGCTACTGCCTATTTTATGAGAAGGACTAAGCTTGACTATTTAGTTCTTGACGATCAAAATCAAGCTGGTGGTGCCTGGCTCCATGGCTGGGAATCGTTAAGGTTATTTTCTCCTGCAGAACATAGCTCTTTACCAGGGTGGCTCATGCCAAAATCAGAGCAAGAATATCCAGGAAGGACACATGTAATCAACTACCTCAAACAATATGAGGACAGGTATAACGTGCCTGTTGAGCGCCCAGTAAAAGTAGAAAATGTCACTAAAGAAGATGGTATATTCTCCTTAAATACTAACAAGGGCAACTATAAGTGCAAGGTGCTTATCAGCGCTACAGGCAGCTGGCAAAAGCCTTTTATTCCTGATTATCCAGATTTTAAATTATTCAAAGGCACTTCTATGCACTCCGCCAGATATAGAAATGCAGAAGCTTTGGAAGGCAAGAAAGTATTGATTGTTGGTGGCGGCAACTCAGGTGCACAAATCCTTGCTGACGTAAGCAAAGTTGCTAATACAACCTGGGTTACACTCCAGGAGCCCAAGTTTCTACCTGATGAAGTTGACGGGCGCTATTTGTTTGAATTTGCCACGAAGCAATATAAGGCTAAACTTGAAGGCCGTGATATCCAACCAGTGGGATCACTAGGCGATGTTGTAATGGTTGACACTGTTAAAGAAGCCAGGGAAAGAAACGTTCTAAAAAGCAGAAGGCCGTTTAAATCATTCTATGAAAATGGTGTTATCTGGACTGATGGAAGTAAAGAAGAATTTGATGCAGTTATATGGTGCACTGGCTTCAAACCCGCGCTAGATCACTTAAAAGGATTGGGGCTATCCACTGATGAGAAACCCAAAACCCAATCTACCAGGTCTATTGACATAGAAGGTCTCTGGTTTGTAGGTTATGGTAGCTGGACGGGCTATGCTTCGGCCACACTTATTGGTGTAGGTCGCACAGCAAGACAAACCGCTCAGGAAGTGGCGGAATATTTTACAGCTTAAACTTCCTTATCCAACAAATCTGTAACCACCCAGTACCTTGGATCATCAATTGAAGTTTCTATTACTTCTTCAAACCCCGGGTTGGCCTTAAGTAAAAGCTTTTTACACTCAGGGCTCAAGTGTGTCAACTTCACCGATTTACCCAGATCAAGGTATTTATTGGCAATGTTGCGAACGGCCTCAATGCCTGAGTGGTCTGTAACTTTTGACTCAATAAAGTCAATTTCAATTTTCTCAGGATCTGTAGCAGCATCAAATTTTTGATTGAAATTCTGAACAGAACCAAAAAACAAAGGCCCCCAGATTTCATAAACTTTGGTACCATCTTCCTTGATACTTTTACGGGCACGAATCATAGTAGCATTTTTCCATGCAAATACGAGAGCAGAAATAACAACACCTGAAAGCACAGCAATTGCCAAATCCTGCCATACTGTTATTGCTGATACTACTACCAATACAAAAGCATCAGATTTGGGTATTTTATTGATTACTCTAAAACTACTCCATGCGAATGTGCCTATCACCACCATGAACATCACACCTACCAAAGCCGCAATTGGAATTTGCTCAATCAGTGGAGCACCAAATAACACAAAGCATAATAATGCAATAGCAGCAACAACACCTGACAACCTTCCTCTACCTCCAGAATTTATATTAATAATAGACTGACCGATCATGGCACAGCCACCCATTCCACCAAAAAGACCATTTAATATATTCGCACCACCCTGAGCGACACATTCCCTATTTCCACTACCACGAGTATCGGTCATCTCGTCAATCAAGTTCAAAGTCATCAATGACTCAATTAAACCAACTGCAGCCAATAAAAATGCTGTAGATATGATCAAGCCCCAATGGCCGTTCAGTGTATCCAACAAACCGAAGATTTGAAATTGGAAGGTTGGCAATCCACCCTCAAGACCTTCTCCTCCTCCATTTTTAATGAAAGATCCCACTGTACTCACGTCTATTCCACCTAAAATGGTGATGGCCGCTACAACAATAATTGCCGTTAAAGCTGCAGGTATCTTTTTCGTAAGTTTTGGCAAACCAAACATTACACCCATGGTAAGTCCAACAAAACCAATCATTGTCCACAGGTCAGCTCCCTGAAGCCACTGTACCTCACCATTAACATTCTCTTTAAAAAGACCCAACTGTGATAAGAAGATCACGATCGCCAAACCATTCACAAAGCCCATCATAACGGGATGTGGTATAAGTCTTACGAACTTACCAAGTCTCAAAACGCCAGCACTTATTTGTATACCACCAACTATCAGAAGCGTAATAAATAGCCACTGCAACCCAAGATTATCTACAGGGTTAGCCAGATTTTCACCAACAATATTTCCTTGCTGAATCATGTGCACCATAACTACAGCCATTGCTCCTGTCGCTCCAGATATCATACCCGGTCTACCACCAAATAACGCTGTAATAAGCCCCATCATAAAGGCTCCATAAAGCCCTACCAACGGATCGATACCAGCCACAAAGGCAAAGGCTACCGCTTCAGGAACCAAGGCAAGTGCTACAGTAAGACCTGAAAGAACATCGTTTTTAGGATTAAAAGTGAAGCTGTGGAATATTTTACGCATGGCTCAATTATTTTAAAAAGGGCGCAAATATAGCCCTAATTATAGCCAATTGACAGTGTTGATAATCTTTATTATTATTCAAACGTTTGCCTTTTCGGAAGCATGATGTTATCGGGTAAATTAAGTGTACCTTTGCATCTCATAAGAAATGACTCTATTAATAAATTGTCGTTTCACAAACAATTTATATGTCATTTAATAATCTGGGGTTGTCCGATGCCCTGCTAAAAGCAATTAGCGAAAAAGGATACAAAACCCCCTCTCCTATACAATCGAAAGCCATACCAGTAGTTTTACAGGGAAAGGATTTATTGGCATCAGCACAAACAGGAACCGGTAAGACCGCAGGTTTTGCGCTGCCTATGTTGCAAAACCTAAGTGCCAAGCAATATACAGGAAGAAGGAAAGTAAGGGCCTTAATATTAACCCCAACCCGCGAGCTTGCTGCTCAGGTGTTTGAAGATGTAAAATATTATGGCAGTTATTTAAACCTAAAATCGGCTGTGATATTCGGTGGTGTCAATCAAAATCCACAGGTCAATGCTATTAGAAGTGGTGTTGATGTTTTGGTGGCCACTCCTGGAAGGCTCATTGATTTGAACAGTCAGAATTTACTTTCATTAAGTGATATCGAAGTACTTGTGCTTGATGAGGCTGACAGAATGTTGGACATGGGGTTCTTAAGAGACATCAAAAGGATCTTGAGCCTAATTCCAGCAAAGAGGCAGAATCTGCTTTTTTCAGCAACATTTTCTAAAGAAATAAGAGAGCTGGCCAATGGTTTATTGCGCAACCCAGTTTCTGTTGAAGCAACTCCAGAAAATACTACTGTCGAAAAAATAGACCAATTAGTGTATAGAGTTGATAAAGGCAATAAGAATGAGCTTTTAGTCAAATTGATAAATGAGGGCAGCTGGCAGCAGGTATTGGTGTTTACCCGTACCAAGCACGGTGCCAATAAGCTGAGCGAGAAGCTGTCTAAAAGTAAAATAACTTCAGCAGCCATACATGGTAATAAGAGCCAGGGTGCCCGAACTAAAGCATTGGCCGATTTTAAAAGTGGCAATGTGCGTGTGCTCGTTGCTACCGACATAGCGGCCAGGGGCTTAGATATTCCATTATTACCGCATGTAATCAACTATGAGTTGCCTAACATAGCTGAAGACTATGTACACAGAATAGGCCGTACTGGCCGTGCTGGTGCTGACGGACAGGCTATTTCATTGGTGTGTATCGATGAAGTAGATTATTTGAGTGATATTCAAAAGTTAATTGGCATTAGAATACCATCAGAAATTGTAGAAGGATTCGAGCCAAACAACATTCCTTCTGAGCCTAAAAAGAACAATGGTAGAGGCGGCAACTCAAGAAATAACAACTCTTCCAGAAATTCAAACTCCAGAAACTCCAATAGTGGAAAGCGACCAAGAACCGAGGGTGCCAAAAAGAAGAATTTTAATAGATCCTCAAGATCTAGATAATGATAAGAGAAGTTGTCTAAAAAGTATTAGGACTTCGTCTTTGCGAGGAACCGAAGCAATCTCATAGTTGTCTTCGAGTCCTTAGAAGAGATTGCGATCCGCCAGCTGGCGGATCGCAATGACGCTTAACTTTTGAGACACCTCCTTTATTAGTTACGCTGTTTTCCAAGTCACTTCACTACTTCATATTTAACTACAGCAGCGTTAGGCCATTTGGCTATATCAATGATTTGAACCAGCTCATAATTGCTATTGTACTTGCTCACCGCATCCTGATAATAGATATCTATAATTTCGTCATTATCACTATCTCCTTTTACCAATAACTTCGATTCAATCTCATTTTCAGGCGTTAAATCTATAGACAGAATTCCGGATTTTAATTCTTTAGTGGTGTATTTCATGAGGTAAATTTAGGAGTTTTCGATATGTAGAAATATTTACTCGTATTAAAATATTTATCCCTCCATGTCGCGAGCCTTTTCAACTGCAGAAGCAATGATCCCTGCAGGTATTGCCACAATTCCTAAACCCACCATTAGTATTGCAAAAGTAAATATCTTACCACCTACAGTAATAGGATAAATGTCACCATATCCAACTGTAGTTAGTGTGGCAACGGCCCACCATAGTGAGGAAAATATTGAAGAAAAACTTTCCGGCTGGGCTGCATTTTCAAAGTAATAAATACCTACCGCGGAAAGATATAATAGAATACACGTCAATGAGAAGAAAAGAACCAATTCCTGTCTGGCTATTGATAATGCCACCTTCATTCTTCTAATCGTTTTCGAATATCTAAATAGCTTAAACAATCTGAGAAGCCTCAGAGCTCTCAATGACCTTAAATCCAAACCTACTGATAGGTAAAAGGGCAATATTGATAACAGATCAACTAAACCAAAGAAGCTAAAAACGAACTTTAACTTCCTCTCACTCAATACAACTCTGAATAAATATTCGATAGTAAAAATACTAACGGTAATTATTTCAATTGTTCTTAAAAGTCGGGTTGTAGATTCAGTTTTGTTTGGAAGTGTATCAACTGAGAATGTAATAAGTGATATAACAATAAGAACCTGAATGAATATATCAAATATTCTACCTTGCCTTGAATCACTTTCTATTATAATTTTTCGTAATGCTTTCACTATACCTTTATCGCATTTTTTTTTGAATGATGAAACTACAAAAAAAGAAAGGAAAACAGTGTATCTTAAACGAAGCTGGCAACCGCACTACTTGTAGTTCTTCAAGAATAAATTGATAAAATATATCTAACCAATTCAAAACTATTTACTAACTTTATACGTTAGTAACGCAATACGTTTATATTAAATGATTAAATCCTTTGGTGACAAAGAAACTGAACTAATCTGGGAAGGAATTCGCTCGAGAAAGCTTCCTAATGAAATTCAGAATATGGCCAAAAGGAAATTAAGGATGATTAACAATGCTCATGATATTAATGATTTGAGAATACCACCTGCCAATCGATTAGAAAAATTGAAAGGTAACTTAGAGGATTTTCATAGCATAAGAATTAACAAGCAATGGCGAATTATTTTTCAATGGATCAATAATGATGCGTTTGAAGTTGAGATAAAAGACTACCACTAAATGGTGAAAAAAGAATGGAACAGTTAGCAAATATCCACCCAGGAGAAGTTTTAAAAGAGGAGTTTTTAGAACCAATGAACATTTCGGCCTACAGATTGGCTAAGGAAACGTTTATACCACAGACCCGTATTAGCGAGATTTTAAAAGGAAATAGAAGAATCACAGCCGATACAGCCTTAAGGCTTTCGAAATTTTTTGGTACAACTGCTAAATTTTGGCTCGGTCTTCAAGATGACTATGATCTTGAAGAAGAAAGACAAAATAAGGTAGCGATATTAAGTGAAATTAAAAGCGTAACCAGCGCTGCCTGATTACATCTTACAATAAAACAAAAAAGCTAGTCTCAGATTTTACTCTAAAACTAGCTTCATTTTGTGACTGATTTGTGACAAAAAATGCGATTTACCCTTACTCAGATAATATCCTGTATAGTTCAAGATTCAAGTAATAATGATGACCAGACATGGTCTTTTTCTCTAGGATTCCAAGTTCACAGAGTTCGTTTAGATAATTTCTTGCAGTGCCTTCGGCATAGATTTTCGCATCTGTTAAATGGCTCACTTTAGTGAGAGGTTGCGTAAAGATCATTTGTACTAGTTGTTCTGGTTTGCGGATTTTTGTTTCCTCTTGAATTGCTTCTATTATTCCATCTTTAGCTGAGATTATATCATTGATTTTATTGAATGTTAGGTTTGAGGTCACCTCAACCGCTTTGAGCATAAATAATATCCACTTTTCCCATTGGCCTCTTTGTGTAACTCCTGCCAGTAAAGAATAATAGTCATTCTTATGATCGATAATATAACGGCTTAAGAATAAGATAGGAAGATCGAGCAATCCCTTTTGGGTCAATATATTAATATTGAATATTCTTCCTGCACGACCATTTCCATCTCTAAACGGGTGTATCGCTTCAAATTGGTAATGTGCTATAGCCATCTTAATTAATGGATCAATGTTATAGGCCTCATCATCGTTAACGAATTCAATTAAATTCTTCAATTTAGATTCTATTACACCTTTACCCCTGGGAGGTGTGTAAATAGCCGCTCCGGCATTTGGCCCACTTCCACCCTGTTTTATATAAATATTAGCACTAGCTGGTCTTATTCCATCGCTTGTTTGCTTTATCTTACGATAGGTTTGGACAAAATAATCTTCACTAAACTCATTATTTTTTATTAGGTAATCATGCCCCGACCACAATGCTTCTCTGTATCGTAAAACTTCCTTAGGTGCCCCTTTTAGTGCTGTGTCCTCTTCTCTTTCACTATAAGCCTGGTACAACTCATCATCAGTGGTAAATATGTTTTCAATCTCACTTGAAGCTTTAGCTTCTTGCAAACTAATAGTATTAATCAATACTCCTTGATTAGGAATAGCAATTGACCTTCCATGCAAGCGGCCAAGCGCAGCTTTAGTATTGGCCAGTTGCTCCATGATGTTAATTGTACGATAAAGTTTTTCATGAATAGGCAAATCTGGAAGATCATTCCATGGAACGTTCCGATCAGGATTAATTGTAAAAAGTGGCTCTTTCATTTATTGATGTCTGTATTCTAGTAAACATTAAATAATTAAATATTTGATGTTTACTCTAAAGTAGACTATTAAAATGATGCCAACAACTAAGTAGACATTAAATTCAGCGTTTTTTAATGTCTACTTAAAAACAAACATTAAAACCAATCACACAATTCAATAGATTCAGTTAACACCTTTAAAAAGAAACCTCTTTTTCGCTTAAAGAAAGCGTATCTCGAAATGATTAAATATTTTCTCATATTAAGCATCCCGATAAAACAAAAAAAGCTAGTTTCAGATTTAACTCCAAAACTAGCTTCATTTTGTGACCTCGACAGGATTCAAACCTGTAACCTCTTGAGCCGTAATCAAGTGCACTATTCAGTTATGCTACGAGGCCTTTCTTTTAAGGAGTCGCAAAGGTAAATAATTAATTCTCTCAAAAAAAGGTACTTTTTTAAAAAACACTATCTTTGCGCGGCTACAATAAATAGGGCAGATTTAGGTTTATAAAATATGATGAAGAATTTAATAGCAACACTTATACTTTCTACGGTTTCATTATCTGTAATGGCGGAAGGGGTACCACAGCTGAAAGCAGAGCGAGGGCCAATGAAGATTAGAAAAAGACAAGCCAGACCTGATGTTCCAGGACATTTATTGATCGAATTTGGTTTAAACTTATTGCTCAATGATGATCCTGCAATAGAAACAGAAATACTAGGCTCGAGAACTTTGAACTTCTACTATTTGTATGATTTTAGAATAGGAAATTCAAAATTCTACTTCTTGCCAGGAGTTGGTGTTGGACTTGACAGGTATAAGTTTGAAGAAGATGTAACACTAACCAGAGCTATAGATAGCGTGGGTGTAAAATCAGTTGCTTTTAGCAACCTCGATTCAGTAGACGTTAAAAAGTCTATGCTTGTTACTAACTATCTTGACATTCCATTAGAATTAAGATTTTATGGAAATCCTGAAGATCAAAGAAGAAGTTTTAAAGTTGGTGTAGGGTTCAAAGTTGGAATGCTGATGAGCTCGCATACAAAAATAAAGAAGGAAGATGATGGCAACCGTGTAAAGGAAAAAGTAAAAGATTCATTTGAACTTACCAGGTTTAGATATGGAGTAACTGGCAGAATAGGCATTGGAGGTTTCAATGTATTCTACTATCAAAACTTAACACCATTATTTGAAAAAGGCAAAGGCCCGAATATGACAGAAGCCAGCAACATAACAATTGGCCTGTCATTCACAGGATTCTAAAAAGCATAAGAACAAGATAAAAAAAGCCTCCAACGAGGCTTTTTTTATCTTCCTTTGAATTCAGCTTTTCGCTTTTCTAAGAAGGCATTCACTCCTTCTTTATAATCTTCCGTGCTACCCGCTATCTCCTGGCAGTAAGCTTCATAGTCTAACATATCATCAAGTGAACTGTTGCCTGCTTTGTTCAACATTTTCTTCATCATACCTATGGCCTTGGTAGGTGCTGATGCATAATAGTCGGTATAAACTTTGACGGCTTCATCAAGCTCAGCCAATGGAACAACCTTATTGACTAAACCAATTTCAAATGCCTCTTTACCTTTGATTCTGCTACCCATTGTACTCATTTCAAAAGCCTTGGCACTGCCTACCAGACGAGGTAGAAAATATGATGATCCTGAATCCAACACCAAACCAATATTTACAAAAACCTCCACGAGCATAGACTCTTCGGCAGCAACAATAATATCACATGCGAGTGCTAAAGAGCATCCTGCTCCTGCGGCAACGCCATTTAATCTGGCAATAATAGGCTTTGGCATATTTCGCATCGCACGTATTATTGGATTATAGCGCTTATGCAATGAATCAATAAATGATCTCTTTTCCTGGGCTGAAGAGGCTTTCAAATCCTGGCCTGAACAAAACGCTTTTCCCTCACCTGTAATGACAACAACACGTACCAACTCATCCTTGCTGGCTTGCTTTAGCGCATCTTGTAGTTCATAACTCAAACCATCGTTAAAGGCATTAAATACTTCCGGTCTGTTGAGCGTTATTGTGGCCACTCCACCCTTATTCTCATATTTCAAAAATTCAAACATATTCTCAAGTTAATAAATAAATAGCTCCAAAACTGATAGAAAACCCCAAGATAGAACCCCAAAAAGTCTCTTCTAAATCATGCTCATTTAAATACAGCCTGGATGAATTAATAATACCTGCCAATACAATAAAGGCCATTATTGGATAGTACAAATGATTATCAGGATACTTAAAATAAAGCCCTAAAAAGAAGCCCACCAGCCCCCAAGCACCTGCACTGTGCGCACTAATTTTATAGAAAATAGTGATTACCGCCACTAAAAAAATAATTGCTGTAATGGCCAAAAAGATGATAATAAGAGTTCTACCAAGCACCACTTTATTTGCAAACAAATAGGTTGTTAATGCGTAATAAATGGTCACAAAAAAAAATGGCATCAAGCGTTCCTTCCTATTGCTCAATTTAAAACTTGAGATGGAAGAAGTCAATTTCAGCATGCCTATACTTATCAATGGGATAATATAGGTCAAGATGAACACCATTAAAAGGATGGGTATTATCGATGCTTCACTTATAGGCTGAATTACAGATGGGGCGAAATAATAGAGAATAGCCACCAATCCGGTTGCCATTAACAATGGGTGAAACACATAAGAAACTAAATTGGCCAGTCTTTTCTGCACTATAACTCTTTTCTTAATCTGGCCACCGGGATATTCAATTGCTCCCTATACTTGGCTACAGTTCTACGGGCTATATTATATCCTTTGGCATTTAACAACTTCTCCAACTTGTCGTCTGACAAAGGTTTCTTTTTCTCCTCTCCTTCTATCAAAATCTTCAATTCATTCTTCACCTCTCTACTACTCACATCTTCACCCGAGTCTGTGGCAATACCTTCTGAGAAGAAATATTTAAGGGGATAAATTCCAAAATCTGTTTGCACTGCCTTACTATTGGCCACTCTGGATACGGTAGAAATATCCATTTTAATGATTTCAGCAATATCCTTCAAAATCATAGGACGAAGTTTGCTTTCATCGCCTTCCAAAAAATATTCATATTGATAGTCAACAATAGCGCGCATGGTGTTTAGCAAAGTATGCTGGCGCTGTTTTATCGCATCAATAAACCACTTGGCCGCATCAAGCTTTTGCTTTACAAATGAGACAGTATCCTTCAACTTTCGATCGGTTTTATCACTTTTGTCGTACGCCTTCAGCATTTCAGAATATGATCTGCTAATGCGCAACTCAGGAGCATTTCTGGAATTTAGCGACAGCTCCAGTTCACCATTATCGTTGGATAAAATAAAGTCTGGAATGAGGTATTGAGTCCTTGCCATCCCTTCCGAAGAGCCTCCTGGCTTTGGGTTTAATTTACGGATTAGCTCAATAGCATCTTTCACATAATCTTCATCCTCAAGATCAAGCTTCTTCAGTATTTTGCTGTAATGCTTTTTAGTAAACTCTTCAAAGCACTGCTCTATAATAAGCTTTGCAACTATAACATCTACATTCTGATCGTCCGCCCTTCTTTCAAGTTGAAGTGACAAGCACTCCTGTAGATCACGTGCCGCTATGCCAGGAGGATCAAAAGTTTGAATTTTATAAAGGATTTCTTCAACCTCGTCAAGGTCAGTTTCTATATTTTGAGAAAAGGCCAAATCATTGATAATAGCCTCCAGCTCCCTTCTTATATAACCGTCACTTTCTATGCTCCCTATCAGCTGCTTACCAATGTTGTACTGACGGTCATCAAGTTTTAAATACCCTAACTGATTGATTAGTTGCTCGTTAAGGGTTGAATACATGGCAATAGGCATATCTCTGTCCTCGCCATTATCTCCATCGCCTTGCATTTTATAACCACTAAAGTCATCATCACGAAGATAGTCATCTACATCCAGCTCATCGCTCGGAATGTCATCATCTTCAAAATCTTCGGTAGTTTCTTCAGGTTCTTCCTTGCCCTCTTCTAGCGTAGGATTATCCTCTAACTCCTCCTCAACCCGCTGTTCGAGTTCGGCAGTAGGTATTTGCAACAGCTTGATAAATTGTATCTGCTGCGGAGATAATTTCTGTTGTAAACTTTGGGTTAAACCAAGTTTCTGCATGTGTTTTCAACGCTATTTTTTGACCCTAACTAAATTTACGTCAAAGTTATTATATTTCACCTATTCTTTGATAAAAAGCTTTATTTATCGTTTTTTTGCGGTCATTTTTAAAAGAATAAGTGTAACAAAAAAGCATCGTGGAAGCTAAAAAAAGAACGAAAATTATTGATGTATTGGGAAGTACATCAGTTGGAGCGCAAGTAGTGGTAAAAGGTTGGGTAAGAACATTCAGAAACAACCAGTTCATAGCTTTAAATGATGGTTCTACAATAAATAATATTCAGGCTGTTGTTGATTTTACAACCACTGATGAAAAAATACTGAAACGCATTACTACCGGGGCGTGCATATCTGTAATAGGTGAAGTTGTTGAGTCTAAAGGCAAAGGCCAATCAGTTGAAATCAAGGTGAGCCAACTGGAGATATTGGGCGATGCTGATGCTGACAAATATCCCTTACAGCCTAAAAGACACTCTCTTGAATTTTTGAGAGAGATCGCTCATTTAAGGGTAAGAACAAATACTTTCAGTGCTATCTATCGAGTGCGCCATGCTATGATTTTTGCGGTACACAAATTCTTTACTGAGAAGGGCTTTTTTAATATCCACACCCCAATAATCACAGGCAGTGATGCCGAGGGTGCCGGAGAAATGTTTAAGGTGACTAACCTTGACTTAGAAAACCTTCCGAAAACAGAGGAAGGGCATATCGATTTTAAGGAAGATTTCTTTGGCAAGGAAACCAACTTAACTGTTTCCGGGCAGCTTGAAGTTGAGACGGCTTGTATGGCATTGTCTGAAGTTTATACTTTTGGCCCTACTTTCAGGGCTGAAAACTCGAATACCTCCCGGCATCTTGCAGAGTTCTGGATGATTGAGCCGGAAATGGCCTTTTATGACATCATTGACAACATGGATCTTGCTGAGGAATTCTTGAAATACCTTGTGAACTATGCGCTTGACAATTGTAAAGATGATCTCGAGTTTTTGAATAACAGGGCCGTTGAGGAAGACAAGCAGAAACCTCAACAAGAGCGTGCTGAAATGAGTCTTATTGAGCGACTTAAATTTGTTGCAGAAAATGAATTTGTAAGGCTTACTTACACTGAAGCCATTGATATTCTTAAAAATTCAAATCCAAACAAGAAGAAAAAATTCCAATACCTGATCAATGAATGGGGTGCTGACTTGCAATCGGAGCACGAAAGATATCTGGTTGAAAAACATTTCAAAAAGCCTGTTATACTTCGTGACTATCCTAAAGACATCAAGGCATTCTATATGCGCCTAAATGAAGATGAAAAGACTGTAGCCGCTATGGATGTTTTGTTCCCTGGTATTGGGGAAATTATTGGTGGCGCACAGCGTGAAGAAAGGTATGATGTGCTGAAAGCCAAGATCAAGAAGATGGGCATTCCAGAAGAAGACCTTTGGTGGTATATGGACTTAAGAAAATTTGGTTCAGCGCCTCATAGCGGGTTTGGACTTGGATTCGAAAGATTAATGTTGTTCGTTACGGGTATGGGTAATATCAGGGATGTAATACCTTTTCCAAGAACTCCTGATAACGCTGAGTTTTAAAAGGCTCTAAATAAACATCAAGAAAAAACCCTGTTCAGCAATACTGAGACAGGGTTTTTAAATTTCAATTAACCTGTGATTTATCGTTTTAGAAACTTGTAAGTTTCTTTAAATACATTGTTTTCATCCTTGATAGCCAGTAGATAATAACCAGGAGCCAAATCCTTCACTTTTATTCTATAGTTGTTCTCACCAACCAGCTCAGTTTCTACTTCTACAGTATTGCCAATAATGTTATGAACAGTTAACGTGGCATTTTCGAAAGTGGCGTTATTGATTTTTATTTCCAGATAATCCGTAGTTGGGTTAGGAAACAATTTCACCTCATTTTTAACTGATAAAGACTCATTAGAGAATCTGTTCAGCTCGCCAGTATTTTGAGCAAAAGAAACCTGTCCAACACCGGCAATCAATAATGTAATAAGTAGATATTTGGCAAATTTCATTTTTTACTTTTTCTATTCAATAGCAAGAATCAAACCAAAAAATACAATTTTTAAAAACTTGATTCGTTGCAAACACTTTTTCTAAATACGGCTAACAGAAGCAAAAGTTATCGCTACAGGCAGGTTTTCTGAAAAAATACAACGAACCACCTCAAAACTTTAGTCCAAGGTCACTTTAACAAAAAAAGTTAACAATTAGATAACACCTTATGATGTCAATTCCTGATAGGCTGAAGGAATCATATCGATAATGTCGGAAGCAATCATTCCTCTTTCATGGTAAGCATCTGCAGCTATATCTCCAGCCAATCCATGAAGGTAAACGCCAATTTTGGCTGCATCAAGAGGCTGATAACCCTGAGCCACTAATGAGGTGAGCATTCCGAGAAGAACATCTCCGCTTCCCCCCTTGCCCATACCAGGATTGCCGGTAGAGTTAAAATAAACAACACCATCAGCTGAAGCTATGGCCGTGTGTGCCCCTTTTAAAATTACAATCAGATTAAATCTTTTGGCCAATTGTAGGAGCTTATTGAGCTTGTCGAAATCATCAGACCATGAACCTACCAGTCTTTCAAACTCTTTTGGGTGTGGTGTTAATATTGAATTCTCAGGAACCAATTCCAGCAACTCCTGATTTTCAGAAATAATATTTAAGGCATCTGCATCAATAACCAAAGGTTTTGATACTGTTCTAAGTAGCTCACCCAATGCTTTTACGGTGCTCACATGCCTACCAAGACCGGGACCAATTCCGATAGCTGAATATTTTTCAACTTCAGGCATTTCTGAAATATGCCCATCATTAACATCGGGTATTGACATAGCTTCAGGAACTGTGCTTTGCAGGATTTCATTACCTGATCTGGGTACATGAACAGTTAACAGACCAATTCCGGTTCGCAAAGCCGCTTTTGCCGAAAGCACCGCTGCTCCCATTTTTCCATAAGAACCAACTATGAGCAGCCCGTGACCATTTGAACCTTTATGGCTGAACTTAGCTAAAGGTTGAATTAATGGCTGAATGTCATTGCTTTCGAGGTAGTAAAAGTTAGTAGCAGTAGATTCGATAAATTGCTGCGACAACCCAATATCAACAGCCTCCCATTCACCAACAAATTGATGATTTTCAGGAAACATAAACGCCAACTTGGGCAACTGGAAAGTAACAGTGGCATTCGCTTTAATAATTGCCTCACCAGCTGAAGCTTGGTCTGCAAACAACCCTGAGGGAATGTCAACAGAGATGACTGTGTTATCCTGTGCATTAACATACCGAATAACCTCGGCATAATGATCGGCAACAGGCCTGGACAAGCCAGAGCCAAACATCGCATCAATAATAACTGAGCCTGGGTCTATATCTGGAAGATTGTCTTTCAGAACCTGAGGCTTTATATCCATCCTTTCCCAATTCAACTTGAAGTCATTTGACCCTTTTTCAGCGTCTCCTACCACATAGACAGAAACATCATATGCTTTTAATTTTAGAATGCGAGCAATGGCCAGTCCATCTCCACCATTATTACCCGTACCGCTAATCACTGTCACACTTTTTGTGAAAACATTGGCAATAAACCAATCACAAAAAGCCAGTGATGCCCGCTCCATAAGGTCAACAGAGGATATTGGCTCGTGCTTGATGGTGTATTCATCAAGTGCCCGTGTATCGTTAATGCTTAGAATTTTCATTATCTATCGACTTCGCCAAGTACAATATCTATGGAGCCCAAAATAGCAATTAGATCAGCTATCATGCTGCCCTTAGATATATCTGCAATCACCGAAAGGTTAGAAAAGCAGCATGAGCGTGCTTTACAACGGAAAGGCATATCGCTTCGGCCATCAGCTCTGAAATAGAAGCCCAATTCACCTTTAGGGTTCTCAGCCCTGATGTATAAATCCTGAGCTTTAGGCCTTATTTTCTTAGGCACCAGCTCTTGTGGATCAAAATCTCTGGTACGCTTATGTTCATTCTGTAGCTTAACCAAGCATTGCTCAATAATGCTTACCGATTCATGAATCTCACGAACCCTAACATAAGTACGGTCCCAGCAATCACCGAGTGTGCCCATTTGCCCTGAGCCAATTGGAATATTAAAGTCTATTTCAGGATAAACAGAATAGGCATCTACTTTTCTTAGGTCAAACTTAAGTCCTGAGGCCCGAAGCATTGGTCCTGTGACTCCATAGTTGATGGCTAAGTCTAATGGTAGGACTCCAACATTAGCTGTCCTATTTATAAAAATCTTATTATCAGTAACCAGTGTCTCGAGTTCTTTAAGCTTTGGCTTCAAGTATTTAACAAACTCTGCGCAACGGTCTTCAAAACCGATAGGTAAATCATAAAACAATCCACCAATCCAGATGTAATTATACAGCATGCGCGCACCAGAGACCCATTCCAGTAGCCTTTGAATATGCTCCCTGTCTCGCATCATCCAGAAGAAAGGTGTAAAAGCTCCAATATCCATGGCATAGGTGCCAACCGCCACAAAGTGCGAGGCCAGTCTATTTAATTCTGCCACCAGAACCCGGATATATTCTACTCGTTTTGGAATCTTATCTGTAATTCCCAGCATCTTTTCTACCCCCAGCGCATAGGCATGCTCATTATTCATGGCCGCCACATAGTCCATTCTATCTACATAGGGGATAATCTGATTGTAGGGCAATGCCTCGGTATGCTTTTCAAAACAACGGTGCAGATACCCAATGTGCGGAATTACATCTTTGATGATTTCATTATCAGTCAAAACCTCCAATCGTAACACACCATGTGTTGACGGATGCTGTGGGCCGAGATTGACCACCATTTCGTCTGACTTCAGATTAGCTTCAACATACTTATTGGGTTCTGAAGCAATCAGACCACCTTCTTGATATTGATATTGAATTTTACTGGACAAAACTTATTCCCTACCTTCTGGTTGATCTTCTTTATTTAACAAATCTTTGTGCGCGACCGTCATGCCCCTATACTTATCCTGATGCTTGTAATCTTTTCGAAGCGGGTAACCTTCCCAATCTGCTGGCAATAGAATACGCCTCAAGTCAGGATGATCTTTGAAATTAATACCGAACAAATCGTAAGTCTCACGTTCCATCCAGTCGGCAGCACGCCAGATAGAAACCAATGAAGGCACCTCTGGTTGCTCCCTTGATACTTTTAATTTAATGGCAAGGCTTTGCTCGAATGGAATAGAATATAGATTATAAATCACTTCCATAATTCCTGCTTCAGGACCATTGTCTATACCTGTGATGCACGAAAGCATATCGAAATACAGCCGCTCATCTTTATACAGAAATTCAAAAATTGATAGACTTTGATCTACGGCCACTTCTACAACAGTGGGACTCGAAGCTTCTACTACCTCAATAACAGCAGCTTCACCAAAGGTGCTTTTGATCAGTTCAACGATTTGGTTAGTATCAAGCTCAGCCATTTTCCATCATCTTTTCGAGTGCCTTAGGCGCCATCAAACTTTCATTTCTAATCTTCTCTTGCAATTTCAGGAAGCCACCAATTAAAGCCTCTGGCCTCGGAGGGCAACCGGGCACATAAACATCAACCGGAATAATTTTATCTACCCCTTTTACCACGTGATAACCGTGCTCCCAATACGGTCCGCCACAGTTTGAGCACGAACCCATAGAAATAACATATCTAGGTTCGGCCATTTGCTCATAAAGTCTTTTTATTCTATCGGACATTTTAAAAGTGACTGTCCCTGCCACTATCATAATGTCAGCCTGTCTTGGAGAAGCTCTGGGTGCCATACCAAAACGATCCATATCATAAGCTGAAGTACCGGTGCTCATAAACTCTATAGCGCAGCATGCCAGCCCAAATGTCATGGGAAACATAGAAGATAATCTCGCCCAGTTGATGAGATCATCTATTTTGGTGACAATTACACCTCCGCTATTAAATTCTTTATCTAGTAAGCCCACTTTAGTAGTTAGTCTTTAGTAGTTAGTTATTAGTAGTAAGCAGTTGGACATTAGTATTTAAACACCATTGTATCTTACTGGTTTACCATTCTTAATCAACTGTATTTCTTATTAATGTCATCGTACAACTTTGCTGGTACGGGTGACTTAAAATCATTTTTAGGAACTTCAATTTTTGGCCAGTCCAGATGGCCTTTAACCCAAACATATGCTAAGCCCAAAGCAAGAATGCCTATGAATACAAACATTTCAATCAAAGAAAACCATCCCCATAACCCGTCAGTTGCGGCTATTTTCTCCTTATTGCCAAATACCGTAGCCCATGGGAATAGAAATATGATCTCCACCTCAAACAGCAGGAATATCAAAGCTATAATATAAAATCTGGTATTCACCCTACCTCGTGCCGAGCCGATTGGCTCTTCACCACTTTCATAAGTAGTCAACTTCTCAGCATTGGGGCGGGATGGCCTCAATATATAATTAGTGAATAGCCCACCTGCAAGAAAGAGTAACCCCCCAATTATAAAAAGCAATATTTCTCCGTATTCTGACATATGTTATGACCAAATATAACCAATAAGACTGCCTATACCGAACACTTGAATTAAGAAGATATAAGTATAATCTATTGAATCATAATAAGTATCAATTTTACTAATGAAATGTAATTTCGTAAATTTGAAGTATAACAAAAAGGAAAAATATCATGAAAAACGCGGAAATAATTTCAAGACTGAATGTACTGTTAGCAGATTATCAGATCTACTACCAGAACATCCGGGGTTTTCACTGGAACATACAAGGCGAGCACTTTTTTCAGTTGCATGCAAAGTTTGAAGAACTGTACACCGATGCGGCTTTAAAGATAGATGAGATTGCTGAGCGCATATTGACCATAGAAGGTTTGCCATTGCACTCATTTGAAGATTACTTAAAAACATCGACCATTAAAGTGACCAAAAATGTTCATGATGGTGAAACTTCGGTTTCTACTGTAGCCGATAACCTGCAAGAGTTATTGTCACTTGAACGTGAGATCAAAGAACTGGCCGTTAAGGCTGATGATCATGGTACCGAAGACCTGATGTCTGACTTCATAGACCAACAGGAAAAAACCTTGTGGATGATGAAAGCATGGCTTAAATAAAATCAGCTTTGAGTGACGAGCTATAAGCTTCAAGCAAAAACATAGGTAGGCCTGTAGCTTACGGCTCGAAGCTAATAGCTCATTACCCCGCCCAACCTTCTCTATCTAAGCTTCTGTATTGAATGGCTTCAGCCAAATGCTCTATCTTAATTTCTTCTGATCCTGCCAGGTCAGCGATGGTTCTGGATACTTTCAAAATACGGTCATAGGCTCTGGCTGATAGTCCGAGTCTTTCCATGGCAGTTTTCAGCAATGTCTTGCCTGCTTCATTGATCTCACAGATGTCCTTCACCATTTGTGAGGGCATCATGGCGTTGCAATGAATCTCCTTTACCTTTTCAAATCGATTGGTCTGGATGTCTCTGGCTTTTACCACCCGAGTCCTAATTTCTTCGCTAGTTTCGGTTTTTCTATTAGCCGTCATTTCATCAAATGAAACTGGCGTTACCTCCACGTGCAGATCAATTCTGTCCAGTAAAGGGCCGCTGATTTTACTCAAATAGCGCTGCACAACACCAGGGCCGCAAACACATTCCTTCTCAGGGTGATTATAATACCCACATGGGCACGGGTTCATACTGGCTATGAGCATAAAATTGGCTGGGTAGTCCAATGAAACTTTTGCCCTGGAAATGGTCACTTTCCTATCTTCCATGGGCTGGCGCATCACTTCCAAAACAGTACGTTTAAACTCAGGAAGTTCATCCAAAAACAAAACCCCATTGTGCGCCAAAGATATTTCCCCGGGCTGCGGATTTCCACCTCCACCTACTAAGGCCACATCACTAATTGTGTGGTGAGGTGAGCGATATGGCCTGGTTGAAACCAATGAAGCATCTGCACCCAGCCTTCCAGCTACCGAATGAATCTTGGTTGTCTCAAGTGCCTCATGCAAACTTAATGGCGGCAGTATTGAAGCAAGCCTTTTCGCCAGCATGGTCTTGCCTGCGCCCGGAGGGCCAATCATAATGGCGTTATGTCCACCAGCAGCGGCTATTTCAAGGGCTCGTTTGATATTCTCCTGCCCCTGAACATCTTTAAAATCTGCGCTATAATTATCAATTTGCGCCATGAACACATCTCTGGTATCTACTTCCAGTGGTTCTATCTGTAGTTTACCCTCAAAGAAGGCAACGGCTTCGGCAATGGTTTCCACCCCAATGACATCAAGGTCATTAACAATGGCCGCTTCCTTTGCATTTTCTTTAGGAAGCATAAACCCTTTAAATTTATTTTTTCTTGCTTCGATGGCAATAGGCAGTACACCTTTGATCGGGCGTAATGAACCGTCCAATGCAAGCTCACCCATAATAAGATACTCTTCCATCTTATCTGCGCTTATCTGGTCAGAAGCTTTAAGAATGCTTAGCGCAATGGGCAAGTCATAGGCGCTTCCTTCCTTTTTAATATCAGCAGGAGCCAGGTTAACCACCACCTTCTGGCGGGGCATCCTATAGCCATATTGCTTAACGGCAGATTCAACGCGGTGCTCACTTTCCTTAATGGCACTATCTGGCAGTCCGCTCATAAAGAACTTAACTCCCTGCCCAACATTAACCTCTATTGTGATGATTTTGGCATCTACGCCATATACTGCTGCTCCAAATGACTTAGCAAGCATTATTTAACCAGTTTTTCAACCAATAAAATAAGGATGTGAATAACCTTTATGTGAATTTCCTGAACGCGGTCTGCGTAACCGTAATGCGGCACTCGTATTTCCACATCAGCCATACCGGCCATCTGGCCGCCACCGTTTCCGGTAAGTGCAATAACTTTTACCCCCTTCTTTTGGGCAGTCTTTACTGCGTTAATCACATTTCTGGAATTGCCACTGGTGCTAATTGCTAATAACACATCGCCTTCCTTGGCAACACCTTCAACAAATCTGGAAAACACGTAATCAAATCCATAATCATTGCCCACACAGGACATATAACTTGGGTCAGAGATGGCTATTGCCGGAAGCGGGTTTCTGTCATCCCTAAACCTGCCGGTCAACTCTTCAGCAAAATGCATGGCATCACAATGAGAGCCACCATTACCACATGAAATAACCTTGCCTCCGGCTTTAAAAGTATTGGCTAGCAAAGCAGCTCCCGCTTCGATGCTATTGATATTTTCAGGGTCGGCTATAAATTTATCAAGCACGTCATAGGCGTGCAAAAGCTCTTGTTTGATGATGAGCTGATTGTCCATAAAAAGTTAGTTAATTGTCGTCACTATCAGCCTCTGAAGTGCTTTTATTGCCTGCTTCAGTTGGTATAGTAGTAGATTCATGTCTTTTAGAGCTTGTAGCCTCTTGAAGGTCAAACATCTTGGCTTTCAAGGCATTCACCTCCTGCTCCAAGGCAGCCTTTTCTTTAGAACTTGTTCGGGCATCCAATCCTGAAAATATCAGATTTATAAAAAACAGCACCAGGCCCAGCGCAGACACATACACCATCAGTGACATTTTCCCTCTTAAATAAAGAAGGAACTCAAAATCTTCGGAACGATAGTTTACATAGATGGAGACAACCAAAAGTGTTATGTGGAATAACAAGTAAACAAGGAAAAAAATCGACTTTGGCTTTTTCATAATGTTAAGTTAGAATACAATAGGCTGTCAATAAACCATGAAAATAAAACTACAAAAATTAAATTAAGTATTTTGCATGCTACTGAGTTTTTTATAAACCCCATCCTTGGCCAATAACTCATCATGCTTTCCTCTTTCCAGTATTTCCCCATTTTGAATAACAACTATCTTGTCAGCATGCTGAATGGTACTCAGTCTATGGGCAATAACTATTGAGGTCCTGTTTTTCATCAGGTTGGCCAAAGCCTCCTGCACCAGCATTTCAGATTCTGAATCTAAGGCGGAAGTGGCCTCATCCAAAATAAGAATTGGTGGGTTTTTGAGCACAGCCCTGGCAATACTTATTCGTTGACGCTGGCCACCAGAAAGCTTCATGCCCCGCTCACCAATATTGGTCTGATAGCCATTTTCAAGCTCAATAATGAAGTTGTGAGCATTGGCAATTTTGGCGGCATTGATTACATCCTCTTCACGAGTGTTTTCAAGACCAAAGGCGATGTTGTTAAATATGGTATCGTTGAAAAGTATGGATTCCTGAGTAACAATACCCATTTGTTTTCTGATAGAGTCGATATTGCAATCCTTTAAAGAATGGCCATCAATTTTTATATCGCCACCAGTTACATCATAAAATCTCGGTATAAGATCAGCCAGTGTAGACTTCCCTCCCCCTGATTGTCCGACAAGCGCAATCGTTTTACCCTTCTGAATCTCAAGGTTTATATTTTTGAGTACCTGATTGTCGTTGTCATAAGAAAAAGAGACGTTCTCAAATTTAAGGCTTTCATTAAACCCATCAATCACATAAGCATTGGGCTTGTTTTGAATGGCAGGAACTTTATCGATCACGCTGAAAATTCTCTCTCCGGAAACAATGCCCTTCTGAACCCCGGAAAGTCCTTGGGAAAATGCTTTAGCTGGTGAAATAATTTGAGAGAATATGGCCAAATAAGCTATAAACTCCCCAGCGCTTAAATCTGATTGATTGTCGAGCACGAGTGAGCCACCAACCCACAAGATGACAGTAACAATTCCAATCCCCAAAAACTCAGAAATAGGTGATCCTAACTCCTTTCTATAAGAATAAGATAAATTCACTTTCCTATAAAAGTTAGTTTCTGTATCTATTTTACTTTGCACATACTCGCGGGCGTTAAACGCTTTGATTATCCGCATGCCCCCCAGTGTTTCATCAAGGATATTAACTATACGCCCCAAAGACTCCTGGCTTTGAACTGCTTTCTTTTTTAGTTTCTTGACAATATAACCCAATGCACCACCAGCCGTTGGCAGTATTAAAAGCGTGAAAAAAGTAAGTTTAGCAGAGATACTGAAAAGTGCAATAAAGTAGACAATAATGGTTACCGGCTCTCTAAAAAGAGATTTAGGGCTACTTAATATCGATACTTCTACTTCTTGTACATCATTAGTTACCCGGGAAATAAGGTCGCCCTTTCGCTCACTACTAAAGAATCCAAGATGCATTTTAGACACCTTATTATAAACATCCATCCTCAGGTACTTCACCACATCAAGTCTTATGCGAGCACTAATTATAGCCGAGAGGTATCTAAATACATTGGTAAACAAAACCGAAATGAGAACGACAATACAAACAAATATGAGTGCATCCTTTTCGCCATGCTGTTCAATTATGGTTGAAAACTGATAATTGAACATGTCTTTGATATATGAGATGCTTAATTCAAAAGACTCAGGTTTAACAAAAGTCTCATCAGTTTCTTCTTTGAAAAGCACAGATAGAAGCGGGCCAATCAGCGCGAGATTAAAAACACTGAAAACAGAGCCTAACAAAACAAAAGTGATATACTGCGGCAGAAACAATCGCAGCTTTTTGGCATAACCAAAAATTCTAAAAAATATTTTCATAATTCTTAAATCGGCTGCAAGTTAGCTGTTAATGATTAAAACTCATTTAGCCTTTGAGGAATATTCCATCTTAACGAAAACGAGGTGAAATTGGTATATTCTTCTGCCAAATCACTTTTCACTGATCTGTGAACAAGGGTTGCATCTATAAAAACATTATGTTTTAGCTGATAAGAAGCTGTAAAGTTGGCCATTAGCAAGTCAGTAGATACACCTTGCCCAATCTCATTGCCATACTCCTTTTCCCTTGTTCTATTATCCAGCAGTATATTACCTCCCCAGTTTTCGTCTGGCCTATCTACTCCGTAGTTTGCTGCTATCAGTTTGCCGGTCAAGTATAGTTTCTTAACAGGTTGATACCTCACTATTCCTACCCACTCTTTAAAATTCGCACCTAGCGGATGCGCCAATGGCTGCCTGTAATGAGAATATTCTCCATACTGGCTGCTATGGGAGTAAACGTATGGCCTTGCAATATTAGCCTCGGCCTGAAGGTCAAGATTTCTAATGCCGAATGCATCGATATATTCTCCACCCAGCTGGAAGGCAAACTTATTGGCCCACCAGCCATTGCCCTCTTTGACATTTTCCAATAAAAACTCATCCAATGCCAATTGACCATATAAAGAAATGCGTTTTGCTGCCAGCCACTTGAAGTCAAGGCCTAATAATACGTTGTCAGAACTGCCATTTTGCTGCTCAATTGCCCTGTAAAAAATGATAGGGTTCAAGTATTTAAGTTCAGGGTTATTCCCTACCGAATCTGGCTTGCTGTAAATCACCGACTCAAATATCCCGACATTTAACTTCTTGCCAATATTCAGTCCCAGATGGTGAAAAGCCAAGTATTTATTGGGATAGCCATCAGCCGCTGTTAATCCACCACTATTGCCCCTGACATTGGCCGTCATCTGAGTAAATAGGTTTGTGTAGTTCAGCTTCCAAACCTTCGTGTTCATTCTCAGAAATAATGAAGCTGGCGCAAAATCAGATAAGATTAGCGACCGATAGCCATTACCAACATTGAAGCGGTCATGGCCAAATTGCAATTCGATGTGTTTCGTAGCATTGAAATTGATATAGCCCCGTGCTGTAAAGAAATCAACCCCATCATCTTTAAACCCTTTCCAAAAACCCTCATGCGGAACTACTAAATTAGTGCTGATATAATTTCTGACATATTCAGGGCCTATGAACTGGTTTTCACCGATAAAAGAATAGAAGCCAACCTTCTTGTCAATCATTCCCCTAATCTCTACTCCCCTAGTGTTAACAAAGGTTTTTACATCGGAAGATGACTCCTGACCAGCACCTAAGTATAGTACGGGGTTTATATGCAAGTCGAAATCAGGCTCGTTGACATGATAGAGGTCAGACTTGGATTTATAAAAATGCTTTAGTATTGGCTTTGAACTTTCGTTTGATATTTCAGACCACTCCCAATTATCATTACTTAAGTAGTTAAGGTTAAACTTGTCCACCTCAGAAAGTGATGTATCATTGTTCTGAATAGAATCTGAAAATGTTGCAATGTCTTTTCTAGAATATGCTTTCCATGAGGAGAAAAAGTAAGGGTTAATCTCACCACTTCTTATCTCATAACGGTCGATCCAATGATAATAATCTTCATTTAAGGGGGCATAACTACTCTGCGCCAGGGCTGCAGAAGTCGAAAAAATCAAAAAAATAAGTACTCTCTTCATACCTTAATTGATGTACGCTGCAAAATACATAAATTTTGTGTTTATCTTTGTAGAATAAAGTTGTTGAATGTTTTGCACTTAATTAGTAAATAACTAATTTTGTGCCTCTTTTGAGAGGATTGAAAAGAAAAGGACTAATAAAATGAAAAAAGATATACATCCAGAATACAGAGAAGTAATTTTCCATGATACTTCAAGTGACGAGAAATTTATGACAAGATCAACCATCAGCACTAGCGAGACGATGGCTTGGGAAGATGGAAAAGAGTACCCTTTGGTAAAAGTGGAGGTTAGTTCTGCTTCTCACCCTTTTTACACTGGTAAAAAATTATTTGTTGATACTGCTGGTAGAGTAGAGAAATTCAACAAAAAATATAAAAAATAAAGATCGTAAGATTTCGATTTTAAAAGTCTTCAAGATGAGCTTATCTTGAAGACTTTTTTATTTTTGTGGCCATGAACATTATTCTGTTTGATGAGCCTTCTATAAGGACTTCTCTCCTGCCACTTACATATACCAGACCTGTTGCGGCTTGTCGCATTGGTATTATGACTATTGCCGAAAAATGGCAGAAGCATTTGGGGGGAACTGTTTCATATCTTACGGAAGATTACCTTACCAAAAAATTTGCATTAAATAAGACTGAAGATAATTACTACATCAACGGTGCGCTTTGCCCAGATGAAAAGCTGATTGCAGCTGTTCAAAAATTAAATGTGGGTGAAGGAATTGAATTAAACGGTCAGCTGCTAATAGCAAGAGCCAAAGATCTTGAAGCATCCAAAGAAAATTTAAAGCTTACAACTTTTCCAAACGAAGTGACATTAATAGATCAGCCCTGGAAGATATTCAAACAGAATGCTGCTCAGATCAAATCAGATTTTAAAGTAATAACAAAAGGCCGCACCTCCGCCTCTATTACAGATTTGCATACCATAGTATACGGTAAGGAGAATATTTTTATTGAAGAAGGGGCGTCTATTAAGGCCGCTATTCTCAATGCTGAAAGTGGCCCAATATATATAGGCAAAAATGCACAGGTGCATGAAGGAGCGATAATTAAAGGCTCTTTTGCATTGTGCGAAGGCTCTCATATTCAAATGGGAGCCAAAATAAAAGGAGATACAACCATCGGACCCTATAGTAAAGCTGGGGGAGAAATCAGTAATTCAGTGATTTTTGGATATAGCAATAAAGGCCATGATGGTTTTATTGGAAATACAGTTTTAGGCGAATGGTGTAACCTTGGAGCAGATACGAATACTTCTAACCTGAAGAATAATTATGATCAGGTGAAACTTTGGAGTTATGAGAAGCAGGGCTTTGTAAATACTGGCGAGCAATTCTGTGGCCTTATTATGGGCGATCACTCAAAAAGTGGTATCAACACCATGTTTAATACGGGTACTGTAGTTGGGGTTTCTGCCAATGTGTTTGGAGCGGGTTTTCCTAGAAATTTCATTCCCTCCTTTTCATGGGGAGGTGTATCCGGGTTAACGACCTTTAACATTAAGAAGGCAGATGAAGTGGCAGCAAGGGTATTGGAAAGAAGAAACCTGAAATATGATGAGATAGAAGCAGGAATACTCCAGCACGTTTATGAAATTACATCACCATATAGAATTTGGGATAAAAAATAGGCTATGCTATTTGGAGATATAAAAGGGCTTGATGATGTAAAAAGAAGGTTGGTAAATGCACTTCAAAATGAGCAAGTGGCGCACGCCCAGCTTTTTGTTGGAAAACCCGGAAGTCCGAACCTCGCAATGGCGCTGGCTTACACTACCTATTTAAATTGTGAAAATAGAGGTGAAAATGATGCCTGTGGCACTTGTCCATCATGCTCTAAAAACACCAAATTCATACATCCGGATGTTCATTACGTTTATCCGGTAAGTGGTACTAAGGACGTAAAATCTGAAGATGCCATCAGTGAAAAGTTCATCAAAGAGTGGCGCTCGTTTCTCACCGAAAGCCCATTTAATGATCTTGATGCCTGGAGGGATGCTTATGGTGGTGATAACAAACAGGTAAACATCTCTAAGCAAGAGAGCAGGGAAATTATAAAAAGCCTTTCTCTTAAATCCTTTGAAGGAAAATATAAAGTCATGATTATTTGGCTGCCTGAGTTTATGCACCCTACAGCGGCCAATGGGATTCTTAAAATACTCGAGGAGCCCCCAGAGAAAACTCTATTCCTTTTGGTGAGCAATGATAAGGAAAGGCTATTGACCACCATTACTTCCAGAACACAGATAGTGACTATTCCTCAATTTGCAGATGAAGAAATAAAGTCAATTCTTATTGAGAAAAATGGTCTTGATGATGCAAAAGCATCTCAGTTCGCCCATTTGGCAGATGGTGATTTAAATAATGCATTTAAACTAGCGCAGCAAACCGAGAATGATAGCCATGACTTCTTTGCCAAATGGATGCGAAGTTGCTTCAGCAGAAACTTCAGTGATTTGGTAAACATGGCCGATGACTTTCATGGAAGCAATAAGTTGTCTCAAAGAAGTTTATTGAAATATGCATTAAGCACTTTCAGGGAGTCACTATTATATCAAAATGCGCCTAACCTTAACAGAGTTAACGGCTCAGTTCTTGACTTCATCAAAAATTTCAGCAAGGTGCTGCACCAATCAAAAATAGAGAAAATGTCTTCATTGATTGATGAAGCATACTATCATTTAGAAAGAAACGGCAGCCCAAAAATGATCTTCCTGGATTTATCATTACACATAGCTGCAGAAATTAAGTAAATGGAGAAAATAAGAATTGGCACCAGAGGAAGTAAGCTAGCATTGTGGCAAGCTTATTACGTGGAAGAGAAGTTGAAATTGGCTGGTCTTGCTACTGAAATCATTACCATTGAGACTATTGGTGATAAGATTCTGGATGTGTCCATTGCAAAAATCGGAAGCAAAGGAGTCTTCACCGAAGAGATAGAGGCCAAACTTCTTGATGGCACCATTGATATTGCAGTGCACAGTGCCAAGGATATGCAGTCGGAACTGCCAGAACCTTTTGAGCTTATTGCCTTCACTGAAAGGGAGAAGGTGAATGACGTACTAGTGAGCGAAAAGGCGGATATCAATCTTGATGATAAGGATTTGGTCATTGGAACTTCTTCAACCAGAAGGGTTGCCATGTTAAAACACTTTTATCCGCATATAAAAACTGTTCCTGTCAGAGGCAACCTACAGACACGGATAGGAAAGATGAAAGATGGTGCTTGCGATGCACTTATGCTTGCCTATGCAGGCATGTTCAGAATGGGTTATGGAGATATGATCCGCCATGAATTACCATTGAATCAATTCACGCCTGCTGTGGGTCAGGGAAGTGTGGCTATAGAATGTTCCACGACATTGGGTGGTGATAAAAGAAAAGCCATTCGCAAGGCACTTAATCACACAGAAACAGAATGCAGACTGCTTTGTGAAAGAGCATTTTTAAGAAAGCTCCAGGGTGGTTGTAGTATACCTGTATTTGGCCTGGCCACTCTGAATGGTGAAGATATAACTTTTGAAGGTGGGATTGTCAGTTTAGATGGTCAGAAAATTATTCGAAAATCCGTGACAGGAAATAAAGATAAAGCTGAAGAGTTAGGTCATAATCTGGCCGTTGAAGTACTTGAAGCTGGAGGAGAAAAAATATTAAAAGAGATAAAAACAGAATTAGGGAAATGAAATATAACTCTCCCCTGGCCCCTCTCTTTTAAAGAGAGGGGAAAATTCAAACTTTGTTTGAATTGGGGTGAGATGTAAATTACTATGAACCGATCTGAGAAGATATCAAGAGCAAGGGCGTTAAGAAGAAATCAAACTCCAGAAGAAGCCATTTGTTGGTCACTTCTAAGAAATAGAAAGTTCCGTGGATTTAAATTCTTAAGGCAGCATCCGATTGAGTATAATCAACATGGAAGAGAGAGCTACTTCATTACTGATTTCTTTTGCCATGAATTATCTTTGGTCATTGAAATAGATGGTCTCATTCATCTCCTTCAGAAAGACTATGATAAAGAAAGGGAGATCATTTTAAAAAATATGGGCTACCGAATATTAAGATTTTCAAATAAAGCAATCAATGAATCCTTAGATTCAGTAATCAATAAGTTAAATACATTCATAAACAACTCATGAAAAACCTTCTATACCTTCTACTTTTTAGTACACTATTCTCATGCGCCACTGATAAAGACTATCTGGTAACCATCAAAACCGAATATGGTGACATGCATGCCATCTTATATGATGAGACACCAAAGCATAAGGACAATTTCATCAAGTTGGCACAAGAGGGTTTTTATGACTCCACACTTTTTCACAGGGTAATGAAAGAGTTTATGGTTCAGGGTGGTGACCCTAACTCTAAAGGTATCGCACCTGGAGCAAGATTAGGTAATGGCGGTCCGGGTTATAATGTTCCTGCAGAGTTTAATAAAAAGTATTATCATGAAAAAGGTGCTTTGGCAGCAGCCAGACAGCCAGATCAGGTTAATCCTGAACGAGAGTCAAGCGGAAGCCAATTCTATATTGTCCAGGGCAAAGTTTGGACTGAAGAAGAGTTGACCGTGGATATGCAAGCCCTTGGCAAAGCGTGTCAGCAGATGCTGCAACAACCAAGATTTGATTCGTTAAGAACTATACTGATTAACACATATCAAACCGAAGGGCTCGAAGCTTATGGTGAAAAATTAGTCTCTTTGAAAGATATGGTGGAAAAAGAGATGCAGGTAAATGTAACCAAAGACATGTCGCCAGAAAGGCTAAAAACTTATACTACTATTGGTGGAGCACCGCATTTGGACGATGAATATACAGTATTTGGCAAGGTAATCGATGGATTGGAAGTTGTTGACAAAATTGCTGACAACAAAGTAGATAGGGCCAACAGACCGCTTGAAGATGTGATTGTTACGATGTCAGTTGAGGAACTACCGAAGAAGAAAATTACTAAACTTTACGGTTACGAATATCCCGCTGAAGAAAAATGAGAATACTGATCACAGGAAGTAATGGCTTACTGGGCCAGAAGTTAATCAAACTATTGTGTGATGAGGGAATGGAGGTCATCGCGACATCAAGAGGTACTAATAGGCTTCCAAATGATGGTCAGTATCAATATGAATCTTTGGATATTGTCAACCAACAGCAAGTGCTTGATGTTGTGAGCAAGTACAAGCCTGATGTAATTATCAACACAGCAGCCATGACCAATGTTGACCAGTGTGAATCTGAAAAGGAAGCCTGCTGGGATTTAAATGTGAATGCCGTTAAGTATCTGATTGAGGCCTGCGAAGTTACAGGCACTCACCTACTCCATGTTTCTACAGATTTTATTTTTGATGGCAGTCATGGGCCTTTGACAGAAGAAGAGGCACCTAATCCCATCAGTTATTACGGTGAGAGTAAACTGGCTGCAGAAAAGCTGGTAACTGAAAGTCAAATCAAGTGGAGTATCGCTAGAACTGTTCTGGTCTATGGAATAGCCCATGATATGAGCAGGTCTAATATAGTACTTTGGGTTAAAAATAGTTTGGAAGCTGGAAAGGCGATCAACGTGGTAAACGACCAATGGCGAACACCAACCTTGGCAGAAGATCTGGCAATGGGCTGCTATTTGATAGCTTCTCAATCAGCAACAGGTATTTACAACATTAGTGGTGAAGAGCTGATGACCCCTTATGATATTGCCATCAAGACTGCAGAGTACTTTCAACTTAACAAGTCATTAATCAGTGAAACGGACGGTTCAAAGTTCTCTCAGCCTGCCAAGCGACCGCCTAAAACAGGGTTTATCATTGACAAGGCAAAAACTAAACTTGGTTATTCACCCAATTCTTTTGAAGACGGCTTGAAAGTTCTTGCCTCGCAATTAGACTAACACGCAACCATCACCTTTCTTTGAGTGGAAATGCTTATATTCACTCTAACCAGAATAATGGAAATGCGAATATATTTCCTTGGTTCATTTTAAATGAAGAGTTATGAAAACCTTATATAATATCACCCTGACACACAGAATAAAATTGGCAACCATTTTATCTGTGTTCATGGTTATCATGATAGTCATAGACTATTGGCAAACCCAAAAAATTCAGAAAATCCATACTAATTTCAGCTCTATCTATTCTGATAGATTAGTACCTGCCACAGAGCTGCATTTCTTAGCAAACCAGTTGTATGACAAGCAAATGCTTTTTGGTCAAGTTAATAATACACAACAGCCAAACAATGAATTGTTAGCCCAAATTAAGAGCAAAAACAGCCTTATTGACTCGCTATTACACGAATATGAGAAAACATACTTTGTGGCTAAGGAACATCAATATTTAACGCACTTCAAGCAAACCCTTTCCAATCAGAAGTCACTGGAAAATGACATCATGTTAATGGATAAAGGTGAAGTTTTACCTCAGGAAATTCAAAACAAACAGCGTGCGCTTTTCATGGCACTTACTAGTGATTTAAATGATCTGGCTAAGGTTCAGACCACTGTTGGGCAGGAGCTAATTTATGAATCAAATTTACAATTTGCGGGTTCGCAACTCATCTTTAATTTGCGAATGATTCTTATTATCATAGTAGGTGTTTTTGCTTTTGTACTGGCAAAGTCAGTAAAGATAAATAAGAACCTCAATCAACCTTTTCATTTGAACTAAATCAGATCCTCAATATGTATGAAAATATTTAAACGCATTATCATTGCTCTTTTAGCACTTGTACTTCTTGTCGCAGTTGGTGGCTACATCTACCTACAAACATTAAAACCTTCCTATTCAGGTGAATTTAGTCTCAACAACTTAAATGAGGTTGTTGAAGTAAAATATGATACTTATGGCATCCCTCATATTGAAGCAAATAATGTAGAAGACGCTTATAGAGCCTTAGGGTATGTGCATGCCCAAGACAGGCTCTGGCAAATGGAACTGATGCGCAGGATTGCTCCGGGAAGACTATCAGAAATGTTCGGTGCTGACCTTACAGAAACTGATAAATTCTTCAAAACCGTGGGCATCCATAGAGTAGCTCAAAAAGAAGCTGCCCGTTTTGATGACATTGTCAATGAAGAACTCAAGTCTGCTGTAAAGGCTTATATAGATGGCATTAACCAATTCATGGACAATGGTCCCACTCCGGTTGAGTTTGTACTTCTTGGTTTAGAAAAGGAGCACTATACTATCGAAGATATTTATAATGTGATGGGCTATATCGCTTTCAGCTTTGCCGAAGCACAAAAAAGCGATCCTATTGTTACACAGATTCTTAATAATCTCGGTGAAGAATATATGCTTGACTTAGATATTGTACCTACCGGAAAGACAGAAATGATCAAAAACCACCCAAGATCTGCTGTTTTGGATAGCCTGACAGCAAAGATAAATTCGGTGATGAACAACCTTCCCGCTCCGGCATGGCTCGGAAGTAACAGTTGGGTGGTCAGCCCTGAAAAATCGGCCACAGGTAGTGTTATTTTTGCCAACGACCCGCATATGGGATTTAGTCAGCCGGGTGTATGGTATGAAGCTCACATTAAGACTCCAACTTTTGAAAGATATGGCTATCATGCCGCACTAATTCCTTTTGCTCTGCTGCTGCACAATAGAAATTATGCTATTGGTCTTACCATGTTTGAAAATGATGATATTGATTTCTACCAAGAGAAAACCAATCCTGAAAATGAAAATCAATACCTACACAATGACTTATGGAAAACCTACAGCACAAGACAAGAAACTGTGAATGTAAAAGATGGTGAGTCAATAGATTTAACTGTTAAAGAGACTGGTCATGGTCCTGTGATGAATGAAGTTGTAGGTGCTTTGCCCGCAGACAACCCTATTACTATGTGGTGGATTTATACCCAACTAGAAAATGAATCCATGACTGCGCTATATGAGCTTAATCATAGCAAAGACATTGATGGAGCAAGGTCCGGAGCTTCAAAAATTAAGGCACCAGGACTTAATGTCATGTATGGTGATAAAGAAGGGAATATTGCCTGGTGGGCATCGGCTAAACTTCACCTCACCGCTGATCATGTCAACAGAAATTTGATCTTAGATGGAACAACCAGTAAAGATGAACCAACAGAATGGCTTCCATTTGAAGAAAATCCACAGTCGGAAAACCCACCATGGAATTATGTTTATAGCACCAATAATCAGACAGATACAATTAAGGGAGGGCTCTACCCTGGGTATTATGCAGGTGAAGATAGGGCGCAGCGATTGGTTGATCTTCTAGAAGCCAAGGAAAAACTTTCCATTGATGACTATAAAGCGATGTTGTTGGACGGTCAGTCTGATGTGGCTGTAAAAATTACAAAAACATTTATCGAGCAAATTGATGCAGAAAGTGAATTGGAAGAAAAGGCAAAAGGTATACTCACTGCCTGGACGGGTAATCATGAAGTTGATGAAACAGCGCCTGTGATATATCAAAAGATCCTGTTCCACTCTATGCGACTTGCGATGGAAAACAAGCTGGATTCTGGCCTGTTTATAGGTTTTGTTAACTCCCACCTGATGAAGCGGACTTTTGATAGATTGATGCATAATGACAGTTCTAAGTGGTGGGATGACCCTTCAACTGCTGAAGTTGAATCAAGAAAAGTAGTTTTTAATAAAGCCTTTGATATTACGCTCGAAGAACTGACAGCACAGCTAGGTGACATTGAAAATTGGAAATGGGGCAAGGTTCACACTTTTGAGCTACCTCATGCTATGGGTAAAGTAGCGGCTTTAAGACCATATCTTAATGTTGGTACTTATGAGATGGATGCTAGTGACGCAGTCTTGAATAAGCTGGCCTTTCAAAGAAATGGTACTGGAGTTTACAATATAACGTCAGGGCCATCATCCCGAAGGATTATAAACTTTGCTAATGTTGAAAATTCATTGAGCATTATACCTGCTGGCCAAAGTGGGAACCCTTTGAGTCCTCACTATAAAGATCAGGTTGAAATGTACACACAGGGAAAATGGAGAAAGATGCTTATGAATCCGCAGGAAATTGATGAAAAGACCATCAATAAATTAACCTTAAACCCGTCAGGCAACTAAGCCCATTTTAGGACCTTAATAGGTTTGCGATATACCCATTCTAAGGTATTTATATTTTCATATAAAATACTTAAATAGAGGCTTTTAAAGGCTTTCTGTCAGTCTGGATTAATTATAATTTGTTAACACAAAGATTATAAACTATCCATATATTTGATATTTAAAACTCTTTGCATGCGGTCTCTAGTTGTAGCTTTTATTATTCTTTTTAATTTTTCCTTAATTCACGCTCAGGATTGGCGAACGTTATACTCAGATGCACAGCAAGAATATAATAATGACAACCTTGCTTCCGCCCTTCTAAAAGCCAAAAACTGCCTTAAAAATTATCAAAGTCAGGATGGCACTTTTAATTCTAATTATGAAAGTATACTCAGGATGCTTTCAAATTTCAGCTTTGAGGCTGGAGAATATGAAAGTGGCCTGGAATACAGCCAAAAAGAACTGAGTGTAAGAGATCAAATAGGAAATACTGGTGATCTTGAATACGCAGTGGCATTGTATAATAAAGGATCATTTCTTGAAGTAATGAATAAATCTGTAGAGGCCCTTCAAACTTTTGAAAGCGCTTTGAACATCTTTCAGCAGTTTTATGAAAGCAATAATCCAACTCTGATTGAATGTGAGTGGAAAGTGGCTGCCAGCAACTATGCCTTAAAGAATACTGATAAGGCTTTTGAGGTCTATAACCGTACGATAGAAACTTATGACATATCAGGAGGAATCACGATGGACTATGTCAACGCTATTTTCAATTATTCTAATATTCTGATTGACATGGCTCAATATGACATTGCCTTTAACTATCTCCTCGATCTAAAGGATATCTATGAACAGTTTGGAGATGGTTTTGAAGCAGATTTGGCTTTGATCAATACCAACAAAGGTCTATGTCTGCACAAGTCGGGCAAGTATGTTGAAGCAGAAGAGGCCTATCTGGAAGCTGACAATTTGTACCGCCTCATTAAAGAAGAAAATAGCTCGGCATATTACAACATGATCAACCTACGTGCTGTAAACTTCGAAAAACTAGGTGATACGAACAGGGCCGCTGAACTGCTGGCTATGATAGGTGAAAGTGGTAATGCAGAAATGCAGTCTTCAGCGAAAACCAATGAAGCCATGCTACTTATCCAGCAAGGTGATATTGCTGGTGCAGATAAATTACTAACCGAAGCATTGACAGGGATAGACAAAACAACCGATGTCAAGACTTATTTTGAAATATTGTTAGACCTGACTCAGGCCAAAATTCTACAATCAAAATTGGAAGAAGCTAATCCACTTGTTAGAGAAGCTACTGATTTGCACGGCCAGTTTAGCGCTGATGAGCCTTTAACGGCCAAATACTTCTACATTCTGGCAGAGTATGAAGATCAGTCTGGCGATTGGAACAACTCCTATAAGCATTACAATGAAGCGCTCGCACTTCTGGAAAAGAATAATATTAACAGCGGCCTTTATCTCAATATTTTAGGCGCCCTGGCGGTACATTATCAGGAAACCGGCAACTATCAAAAGTCTGAAGATTACATCAACAAGCAGTTGGCCATTCTCACCAAAATAGGTCAGACATCTTCAATGCCCTATGCAACTATTCTTAATAATCTGGGTACAGTCAAACAGAACCAGGCCGACTTTATTGCGGCCGCAAAGTATCTGGAAGATGCTGAAATTATTGTGGTAAAGGAAGTTGGTAAAAACAGCAAAGAATATGCTGGCATTATTGAAAATCTAGCATTAACACTAACTCAGCTGGGTGAGTATTCCAAAGCAGAGGAGTTAATCAATGAATGTATCGTTATTCGCAAATCACTTTTAGGCGAAAATCACCCTCTCTATGCCAATGCAATTCAAAATCTGGGAAGAGTCAAGCAATTCAAAGGCAAGTATCAGGAAGCCGAGCCTTTATTTGCAGAAGCGACAAAACTTAAAAAGGAACTTTTTGGTGCCACTCACCCTGAATATGCCAATGCTCTAAATAACTCCGCACTGCTATTTCAGACCATGGGAAACTATGAAAAAGCTGAGCCCCTATTCATAGAAGCTTCTGATATCTACCAGAAAAGATACGGTGATCAACACCCTGAATACGCTACCACTTTAGAAAACCTCGCGACACTCTACAAACTCAAAGGTCAGGATCAAAAAGCACTGACTTTGCTAGACAAAACATTGGCCATTGACAAAAATATCTATGGTGAAAACCACCCGCGCTATGCTATAACGCTGCACAACCTTGCGTCTATTTACAAAGACCTTGATCAGACTGAGCAAGCCAGAAGTCTATATGAGCAAGCGCTGACCATTGATAAAAATGTGTATGGATCTCAGCACCCTGCGTATGCTTCAACACTTTACAATTTAGCGGTTTTAAATCAGCAGCTAAGCAGGTTCGATGAGGCTGAGAATAATTTCAAAGAGTGTCTTGAAATTAGAAAATCAATACTAGGCGAAAACCATCCTGATTATGCTTACTCTTTATATGGCTTGGCGGGATTGTATCATGCTATAAGAAAATATGATCAGGCCAAAAGCTATTATGATCAGGTAATCATAAATTATCTACAACAGATCAAAGACTTCTTCCCTTCATTAAGCGAAAATGAGAAAGGTGCATTCTATGCAAAGATCAAGCCTGTACTTGAGTCTTATCAGGACTTCTGTGTTGAATACGCATTAAGCGGAATACCTAATTCCAAAAATATAATAGGCGAGCTTTTCAATCTACAATTAAGTACCAAGGCCTTGTTACTTCATTCGTCTAATAAAGTAAGAAACAGAATATTCGATAGTGGTAACACTGATTTAATAAATGAATATGTTTCATGGACTGAGTCTAAAGAAAAACTTTCAAAATTTCTCGCTTATTCAGATGAGCAGCTTGCTGAGCAAAATATTAACATCACAGAGCTTGCTAATGAAATTAACAATTTAGAGAAGTCATTATCTCAAAAATCAGAGTTATTTGCTGGCGATGTTGAACAAAAAAGCTCCACCTGGAAAGATGTTCAAAACGTATTGAAACAGCAGGAAGCAGCTTTGGAGATCATAAGAATCAAAAAGCGATACATTCCTGATTCTGTGATGTATGTGGCTTTAATTGTAAAAAAGGCCTCGGTCGAATCTCCTGAAATGGTAATACTAAAAGACGGAAAGCGACTTGAAAAAAGATATTTCAACTACTACAGAAATGCCATCAAGTTTGCAGTTGGCGATGACAAATCATTTGAAGAATTCTGGAAGCCTGTGGACGATCGTCTTGACAATATGGAGCAGGTCTTTGCTTCCACAGATGGGATATTCAACAAGATCAACATTAACACACTCTGGAATACAAAGGTTGAAAATTATGTGATTGACGAGTATAATGTACGGAATATCAGCAACACCAGAGAGATAGTACAAACGAACACTCAACCTGTAGGGATCAACAATACAGCGGAAGTCTTTGGTAACCCAGACTTTAATTTAAGCCTGGCCGATTTTCAGGGCAATAGTTCTACCACAACAAGGGCAAGTGAGTTTGGTTTCACAGATGAAATACCAGACTTGCCAGGCACTAAGGTAGAGGTGAATAAACTAAGTGAGCTATTAGCTGAAGAGCAGTGGACGACTAATCTGTATTTAAGAGAAGAAGCTAACGAAAAGAAAATAAAAGCGATTAGTCCGCCAAAATTATTGCATGTAGCCACCCACGGTTTCTTTAAAAGTGATGTGGAATTCGAGCAAAACGAAAGCTATGACAATGGATTCAATCATGTAGAAAAGAACCCATTGTTTAGGTCGGGTCTACTGCTAGCCGGTTCGGCAAAATCTGCCAATGTGAGCAATTCTTTTGATGAGGAAGATGGTGTGCTCACTGCATACGAGGCCATGAATTTAAACCTTGACAACACTGAACTTGTTGTACTTTCAGCCTGCGAAACTGGTATTGGTGAAGTTAGAAATGGTGAAGGTGTTTATGGATTACAGCGATCATTTATGGTGGCTGGTGCTAAATCAGTGATTATGAGTTTATGGCAAGTGGATGATAACACCACACAGAAGTTAATGATCAATTTTTATAAAAACTGGCTTTCAGGAAAGGATAAATTTGAGTCATTTAAGTTGGCACAGCGAGAGCTAAAGTCAGAATATGCGGATCCGTTTCATTGGGGTGCTTTCATCATATTAGGTACTGAATAATAGAGGAATTTGTAAGACAATGCATTTGAAGTCATATATAGCATCAATTTTATTAACCTTCTTTGTAGCTTCAGCTTTTGGGCAAGATCAGCCTGTTGTAGATGAAAACTCATCAAAAAAAATCATCCCTAACCTGAGCGACCCGCAAGCCGTGGAGTATGCTCCTTCCATTTCTGCTGATGGCAAGACCATGATTTTTGAAGCGAACAAAGGGGGCAGTTATAAGCTCTTCGAATCGAAATTTGTAAATGGCGACTGGGAAATACCAACTCCCATCGAAAATGTCAATAACTATGGTGATTCTACTGACTTGATCGGTGGCCCTAGTATTAGTTTTGATGGCAATACGCTCTATTTCTTCGCTACCATTGGTTTTGGTAATAGTGCTGACATCTACTACTCCACAAGGGAAAAAACAGGTTGGAGTATACCGCGGAGTATTGGCGCGCCCATAAATTCTGATGGCTATGAGGCTTTTCCATCAATATCGGCAGATGGTCAATTTCTGTATTTTGTGCGTCAGAATATGGAAGGCCCTCAAGACCGTGACTTGAGAAAACTGGATCAGTTCTGTTATTCCATTTACCAATCTGAAAGGAAAGATGACGGAACCTGGGGAGAACCCAAAAAACTACCTTACCCTATTAATCAGGATTGTGAAAAGGCTCCTAGAATAATGGCCGATGGTAAGACCTTGATCTTTTCATCAAACAGGCCAGGAGGGTTAGGTGACTTTGATATGTACCAGTCTACACTTAAACCTTTGGGCGATTGGTCAATACCAGTGCCTTTAAATTTCGCAAACTCAGAGTTTAGTGATCAGCTACCCACTATTGCAGCACAGGGTGATTTAATGTATTTTGTTTATAACAATCAGGACATCTACTCAGTAGTTATACCTCCAGAGCTAAGGCAGTTTGTCAACAATATAGTACAGGGCAAAATAACGGATGCAGATACCAATGAAGGTATTGCAGCTAAAATCATTATCAGGGATGCTTTAACATCAAATATAATTTCAGAAATAGACAACAACCCTGAAGATGGTGCATATACTGTGGTATTGGCGGCTGGCAAATACTACAATCTTGAAGTTGTTAAGGAAGGCTATTCAAGTTTTATAAAATCTTATGACCTTAGGAATGTTAAAATCTACCAGGAACAACAGCAGGACATAGCGCTTTTTCAAAATGTCTTTCTAGATGTATCTGTAAGTGACATTGAATTATTTGAGGGACTTGAAGCAGATATAGAAGTAAAGAGAGATGGTGCTGGCGCTTTCTTCAAGAAGGTGAAAACCATACTTCCCAATGGCACTATACAGATAGCTTTGCCCATCGGTTCGCACTATGAGTTTTATGTGTCTGCACCGAATTTTAAAAGCGACCTCTTTTCCCTGGATTTAACAGGGTTGGTGTTATATCGAAACTTCGAAAAAGAGTTGCCACTCACTCCAGAGAAAAAGCAGGTAATGATCAACGTTTCAGATTTGGTCAATAACTCAAAAGTTAAGTCTAAAATTATCCTTAGAAACAAAGACCGTGACGAACGCATAGAGGTAGATGGCAATAGCATGGTTTCGTTAAGAGTTGGAGACAGATATGAAATTGAAGCCACCAGCGATCAGGGTTATGCATTCAACTCCACCAACCTTGAGGTTGGCAAAAATGGTGACACCAATGTAAGCTTAAAGCTTTTGAAGCTGGACATAAATGCTAAACTTGAGCTAAAAGACATCCTGTTTGAGTCTAACTCTGCCAATTTATCGGACATCTCATTTATTGAACTGGAGCGGGTTATTCAATTGATGAAAGAAAACCCAACCTTAAAAGTAGAAATAGCTGCACATACTGATGATGTGGGTTCAGATAACTACAACCTGCAGCTCTCAGATAAACGGGCAGACAGTGTGGTTAAATTTCTGATGGAAAATAAAATTGACCCCGAACGTTTTGTGGCCAAAGGTTATGGAGAATCATTGCCTAAAGTTGCTAATGATACGGACGATAACAGGGCATCTAACAGACGCGTTGAACTTAGAGTATTAGGAATATGAAAAGGTTAATCACTCCCCTACTTTTAATATTGTGCTTAAACCTAAGCTATGCTCAAAGGTTTAAGGATGTATTTCCTCAACTACTCAAGGCATCTGATACTGAAGCATTGTCGATCATCAAATCTTATATGATCGAAGACCTGGATCACCCTAATTCCAACCTGAGGCTGGCACTTATCTATGAAAGAAGATATAAAGCCTGCAATCCTATCACTGAATACGAAAAGGCGATTGCCAATGCCAATGAAGCTAAACTTAGGTTTGGTAAAAGTGCGGCTGTGGTTACAGAAAAAGAGGTAAGTAAAAATTCGGGGTATTATTCAGATTTTGCCACTGGCTATGATAATAAAGGCAGACCTATAGTTGATTACAGCACGGTAAGTACCAAGATCAGAACAGCATATGACTCCGCTGCAAAGTTTACTGAGCAGATGCCCGTCATCTATGAATACTTTACCAAAAGTGTGAATTTTCATGACAATGCAATAAAAGCCTTTAATGAAATAAACGGGCAATTTGGGAGCAGGGACAAGCTATTGCTGATGTATAATCCCGATCTCAAAACCAAGCTGCAGCAAATGATCAGTGATTATGACTCAAGTATTATCTATCTGGACAAATATCTTGCTACAGCAAAAGCTTACAATGGCACCGCATTTAAACAGAGTTATAGCATCAAAAAAATTGATACCTATAGGTTGCAAGGCTTGCTGACAAGCCCCAATTTTCTTGTCAATAAAATAGAAATCTGGGATTATAAAACCTGGGCTCAAAATGCCATAGATGAGGCAAGCACTGATGTATCAAGCCTCAGAAACGAGCTTAATATGGCTGAGTTGTCAGTCAATAATTCATTAAAGAAATTGAGCCCATTGGCATTGGGGCCTGATTACACCCCATATAAAGTGGATAGCAAACTGATTTTTAGTCTGGTGAAATATGATAACCAATCACTGCCAGTTGCAGTATTAAAGTATAAGCAATTTAAGCAGGACCTTATCCATCAGTTAGCCCAGGTAAATGATCGGGACACAACAGCCAACGAATTATACCTTGTCCACCTTGGTGAATTGATCTATAAGGCGCGAGAGGCGGATAGTCTTTTGTTGATTACTAAAAACAGGCTGAATGCTGAAAATATCAGCAAATATCCGGCATACTTTCAAACACATTATAATGGCGAAAATGGAGTGAATCAGTTCATCACCACTGAGCAAAAAGTCATTAAAGATGCTGCTGACAAAGCAGTATCAGAGATGATTATTAACATCAAGAACAATGAAGATATAACGGTTAATGAATTTGTCACTTATAAAAACCTCAAAATCCCTACAAAAGCTTCGCCTATCAACGGGGATTCTGTTTCTGCAAATATTATTACCACCCATACAGAATTGAGCACTGATGGCAGCCACTATTTTGTGGGCCTGAATAAAATGAACCGAAAGCCCGGCCATACCAATGTATTTGTTGCCAAGACCGATGACAAGTTAAAAGTTAAGTGGTATAAGGAGTTTTCAATGACAGAAGATAATGCCTCTCCTAATATTAATGACATTGGAGATATTGCCATTACGCCTGAGGGCTGTGCACTTCTGGTAAGGTCAAAAAATGATGTGGGCATTAAAAACACCTTGTTTTATATAAATGAAAATGGTGAAGAAATATTCAATAAGGAATTAGCCACCTCATGGTTTCCCAGACGCATGCAATATGTGGAGTCGAAAAACGCCTTCATTTTCGCCCATAAAGGTGCTTCCTTTACCCAGAATTATAAAGAAGAGCAAGAGACGAGCTTGACAAGTATTAACATCCTGGGAGACATCCTCTGGTCGCAGACCTTTAATTTCACTGGCAATATTGTGGATCTTGTTAATCTCGGTAAGGGCTTCATACTTATTGGCAATTATGCCGAACTGAAAGACACAGAAGGCAAGACCTTTAGAACCAGGATAAATACCGGTCAGACCAATGCGTTTGCTGCACGATTTGCCAATGATGGTAAACTAGCGGCCGTTACTCCTGTGGAATCAAACAATAATTACTACATTGACAGAGTTATTAAAATAAATGACAAGATTATAAATTTGCTGGGCAAGAAGGGCTCTCTTGAAATACCCGAAAGAGATGATGTTCATATTATCATCAACCAAAGCCCTGAAGTATTGAATATAGAACTGTAAATCACAACCATGAAGTTTACACTGGCTGTTTTTCTGATTTATTTATTGGCTTTGACCTCCTTTAAGGTGGCCGACACCAGTCAGCTGGTGGTAATTATTGATGATATCAAAGAGGCTGAGGGAGAGATAATATTTGCAGTTTTTGATAATGAAGTGGATTTTCTTCAAAAGGAATATACCAGTCAAAAAGTTAAAGTCGGTGACGATGGAAAGGTAGTGGCCATCTTTAATGACTTGCCAAAAGGCAATTATTCAGTAAGTGTAATTCATGATAAGAACCTCAATGGGGTGCTTGATAAAAATTTTATTGGCATACCCACAGAAGGATTTGGCTTCTCAAACAATAAGATGGGCAGATTTGGCCCGCCAAGTTTTAAAGATTGTGAAATTGAGTTAGTCCAGTCTAAGGTAGAAATTAACATTAAGCTCAAGCATATTTGATTAAACGGTTATTAGATTATGACTAATAACACCATTCACATTTTTCAGGCCACAGAAGAGCATCTTAACACCCTTGTTGATCTTGGCAGGACTACATTTGTGCAAACTTACGCTAAAGACAATTCTGTCGACAATATGATTGAATATCTGGATGCACATTTCAAACTCAATCAGTTAAAGTCTGAACTCCGTAATCCTGACTCCTTCTTTTACCTGGCAGCAAAGGACAATGAGTATGTGGGTTTTCTCAAACTAAATACCGGAGGTGCCCAGACGGAAGAAACAGAAGCTGCAGCCTTTGAAGTGGAAAGAATTTATGTTTTAAAGAAATTTCAAGGCCTACGCATTGGTACACTTTTTATGGAAAAGGCCATAGAGGTAGCAAAAGCGCATCAGGCGCCTTTTATTTGGTTAGGTGTGTGGGAAGAGAACCCTGATGCTATAGCTTTTTATGAAAAGTGTGGCTATAAACCCTTCGGCACCCACACCTTCACCATTGGTGATGATGACCAGACAGATATTATGATGAAATTGGAGTTGTAGACTTTTAAAAACCTTATAGGTTTGATTTTCAAGCAGCAGATAAACCTAAGGTTTTAACCAGAATTCATCAGATGACTATATGCGTAGTGAAAGACAGTCATCCGATGAATGCCGTCATTTCGACTGAGGCACGAGGGAGAAATCCCCTATGCTGAAGAAGACCTCTCCTTAAATGTCGAGGTGACGATTCTATTTTGAGTATTACATTATTGAACCCGCTACCAAGTTCTGTGGCACACAGAACATGTCTAATACAAATGGTCTGTGAGTCACAGACCAAGGGAGAGCAAATAAACCTATAAGGTTTGCGCCACATCATACTAAATTCATCAGATGACTATGTGCATAGTGAAAGACAGTCATCCGATGAATGCCGTCATTTCGACTGAGGCACGAGGGAGAAATCCCCTATGCTGAAGAAGACCTCTCCTTAAATGTGGTAATGGTGCCAAAAATGGTTGGTGATTTTTAGTGGATCATTGTATTATTTTGTGATTGTAAATCTGAAGAGGAAGTAGGCTCTGCTGAGGAGCAACCTGCCAGCAATAGGACTTACCAAGTGGAATGAACCTCTCTTC
>NZ_JAVJQL010000026.1:0-28960 GCF_040218215.1 Fulvivirga sp. | reverse complement strand
CCATCCTTACCGAATAGGGATTTGCCTGACTTGAACTGAGCAAGTGCTTTGCTCTGTAATTGGTCAATCTCTTCTTGTGTCATTGTCTATCTAAGTTAATTGTTAAAATCTTCTTAGACAGAGTTTAATTTACAGTCTCTTTCAAACCCTATCTGGAGCTCAGTTCGATAATGAACTTACATTAGCGACATTTGATATTGAACCTGAAAGGTTACTCCATACTATTCAAGTTTTAATGGGACATCAGAAACGGCCTGTTTCAGAGATTAGCCTAGGACTTTGTAATATATTATATATTACCCTAATGCTCTTGTTAATCCGTGACAGGACTATCCCTGAAATTTTAAGAGAGGATAAGTTTAATAGCCTTATTCCTAATGATTCTAACAAATACCTTCAGCAAAACTATACTAAAAATGAATCGGGAAGTTATATTTTGAATGACAAGATTAATGAAGCAGTGGATTATGATCTATTCTATTCCTTCATGAATCGATATTATAATCCTTCACAAGGTTTCACTATTCTGGCTATTGAAGAGCCTGAAGCACATTTACATCCAGCCCTGCAGCGTCTTTTATATGGTGAAGTGCTTCACAAAAGCACTACTTCAGTAATATTTACAACCCATTCTACTCATATTACTTCAATTGCACCACTAAATTCAATTGTTCACTTTTATCAAAATGACAAAGAAGAAACGGAAATAAAATCTTCACACCAATTAACTCTAACAGACAAGGACAGGAATGACTTGCAAAGATATTTAGATACCAAAAGAAGTGAATTGTTTTTAAGTGCAGGAGTTATTTTAGTTGAAGGAATTGCTGAAGAGTATTTAATTCCGCGTTTTGCTGAATTGCAAGGGTTATCGTTAGACTACAACCAAATATCAGTATGTAATGTGAATTCTAACCATTTTACACCCTATGTAAAGCTATTAAATGAACTTAATATCCCGTGGTGTGTAATAACGGATGGAGATTATTACGAAGAAGAGGTAGACAGTAAAGATAATAACCTAACAAAGAAAGTTTTCCATAAAAAATCGACTAACGGAAGTAAAAAAAAATATGCAGGCTTTGGAATTGCAAGCAAAACACTTTCTTCAATAGGTATTAAGAGAACGGATTCAACTTTAAGCAAAAGAAAGTTTTTTAAAAATCATGGCCTGTTCGTTGGGAAGTATACTCTAGAGGTTGATATAATGGAAAAGGGAGGTGATGTCGAAAATGAAATTATAAAAAGTGTGTTTGCGGATATAAAACCAGGAGGAGATAGACAGCAAGCGAATTTTGAAAAAGAGATCGATTCAGGTAACTATTGGAATGCCTTGAATAAAATAGAAAATACGGTGGGAAAGGGACGTTTTGCGCAACGCCTAGCTTCAGAGTGTACTGCTGAGCAAATTCCAGAATATGTTAAAGAATCGATAAATTATCTTGTTAAAAAGGTAGAAAGATGAATGAGTCCTTTTATGCAGACCTTGAATCAATTAAAGCTGATGAACATCAATATAATGCGTACTCTTCTAAGGGAAATAGTGTTATTATAGCAGGTCCAGGAAGTGGAAAAACTAGAGTACTAACATTAAAAGCAATTCAACTTATACAATCGAGCAATTCACGCAACACTGGACTGGCATGCATAAGCTATAGCAGAGAAACAGTACGAGAATTAAAAAACAGGCTTCATAACTACGGATATAGAAGTCGACCAATAGATTATATAGGAACTGTTCATGGCTTTTGTTTGGCAGAAATTATCATTCCTTTTCAAAGCCTGTACCCAGAGTTTAAAGTTCCTCAACCTTTTAAAATAGCCTCTGGTGAGGTAGTTAATTCAATATATCGTGGAATCTTAAAAGATTTAGATAAAACTGAATATGATATTTCAAAATTGGGAATTGATAGGGAACGTTTAATTTCAATAGTGGGAGAAAGTGAAGTAGTGACGGATACGAATCCGCTATATTCAAGTGCTGCAAAATTGTTTGAGGATCGATTAATGGAGTCTGGAGTCATTGATTTCACCCAAATTACTAAAACAGCGCTTCAACTGATTCAACAAAAAGACTATGTCCGTAAGTCTCTTGAATCAAAATTCCCATATCTTTTAATTGACGAGTATCAAGATCTAGGTAAAGCACTTCATGAGATGGTGTTATCACTACATGGGAACACTGACATTATAATATATGCAGTAGGAGATATGGATCAATCAATATATGGCTTTCAAGGAGCATACCCAGATTTTCTATTAGAACTTTATGATAGAGATGATTTTGAATCACATCGATTAATTCACAATTATAGAAGTAATGAGCACATAATTAATGCATCCCTGACAGCTCTTGACCCACCACCACCAGTTCCCGAATACAAGGCTCAAACTAGGACGGGGGAGAGTGCTGATTTTAGCTTTATTAGTTGTTATGCAGAAATGATAGAACAATATAACTGCGTTGCAAACAAGGTTGTACCTAAGCTTTTAAAGCAAGACATTATTCATAAAGAGATCGCGATTATTACTGGGTCTAACGATCAGGCATTCACAATGGCTATGATTCTAAATAACCAAGGGCTACCAGCATATGTTGCCAAATGGAATTTTGATACAAGATCTGATATCATCCAGTGGTTGATGGAGTGTGCAGCATGGTGCAATGACCCTCAATCTAAATCGTTTAAATCAATTTTCAGCTTTTGGGAGTATCTAATTCAGTCTCATAGCAACTCCAGAATTTACAAAACTCGAAATCAAATAATTATTGAATTTCAAGAGATTTTAGAAACTGCACGGCTGAAACAACAATTACTTCCTTGGTTGAAATGGATAATTGGTAATTTGGACATGGGAGAATTATTAAGAGATTCTGAAAGGTATCCAGATGATCGAGAAAATCTAATTATGCTTTTTGAAGAGGCAAAGACTGGTAAACTACAGAATGCACCCTATATAAAACTTACTCGATTATCCCAACCAGATAATGAGATTACAGTTATCACCAGACATAGTGTTAAAGGGCTAGAATTTGAAGCTGTCATTATGTTAGGTATGGAACAAGGCAATTTTCCTTGGTATAGCCACAAACCTGGCAGCAAAGAATATGATGAAGATAAGCGTATATGTTATGTCTGTGTTAGTCGAGCAAAAAAAGCCTGTATAATGCTCTATTCTAAGGTAATAACTAAAAGCACTAAATTCGGTTCAAGAACGGATTCTTATCAACCTTCAGTATTTTATAAACAGTTGTACAGCAAATTTGGTAATGAAAGTAATACTTATACCTCAGAGTCATATTAAGATTAAAGTCATCAAAAAATTGCACTGGCCAGCCAAAATACCGAACGTGCGCTGGCCATGTGGGTAGAAGTGATTATTTTGGCTAGACCTCTTGTCTCAAATGCTTTTGGGATTGGCAGTACATATGCAACTAGATAACCAACAGCCATTGTGCTCTTCTAGTTCTACAATAAACCATGACGAGATTCTTTCGTCCGCTGACTATCCTTTCAGTCTGTCAGCATCCTCAGAATGACGTGAGACAATTATCTCTTCTCACATGCATGTTTATCGTCCTGCATCCCCAGTGAAATGCGGTTTGTTAGTACTTGCATCATGTCCATCCACTCATGCTCATAAATCTACCCAAAGCTGGGTATTGATTTGAACCTGAACTATTAGGTATTTTAGGTTTTAAACTATTACTTGAAATACTGTTGTGCAGAAAAAGACATCAGATTATTTGTAGTCTTTTCCATATCAATCAATAAATCATAGCATAGAGATTCAAAATGGATGAACGTAAGGCCAATTTAACATTACAAAACTTTATTGATAGGGGTCTTTTTGATGATTCCAACGTTCAATTTGCAGGAGTATTTGAAAATGAGGAGAAGCCGGGAGAATATGATATTGAAATAGGTGTTTACAACCTTGATCGTGTTCTTGATGATTCACCTTATTTCAGGATCATCGATAGAACTAGAATAAAAATTAAGACACATATTAAGGATAAATCTTTTCAAAAAGGTTTCTTCAAAGCGCCTACCTCTTTAGATATTATTGATACTCCTCGATTTAATGGTTTATCTTCTTCCACTAATGTGACCAGATTTGCATTCATTGGAACACGGCACTGCAACCTCTGCCTGGGTACTTTAGGCGCTTTCTTTGAACAACACAACACCAATCGTACATTCTTTATTTCTAATTGGCATGTGTTAACCGATGGTGAACTGGTACTCAGATCACCCATTATTCAACCTCATGATGTGGATAGATTGCTCTTGAAAGATAAAATAGGTGAATTATACAGCTATTATTTAGATGAGCATATGGATGTTGCCATTGGTATTTTAAACAAGGGGGTAAAAATCAATAACCCAAATAACACCATTAAAGGCTTTGGTATGCCAAAATGGGGAATGACACTTAAAAAACATGGAGCTGGTACAGGTGATTATCCCAACGCAGGAGCAAAAATAATATCTACCAATTGTAGTGTTAGGGTATCCCATACCAATTATCCAAGGGGTGAACAGGTTTTCCATCGTCAAATTATGACCAAGGATATGGCCGCCAAGGGTGACTCTGGCTCTGTTTCGGTTGACAAATCAACAGGAGCAGCGGTAGGTTTGGTTTTCGCAGATAACGGACACAAATACACCATTCACAATCCAATTTGGATGATATTAAAAGATAAAAAATTGCCTTTTGAAATAACCGAAGGCGTCAATAGAGGTGCGATAATGCCCGAGTTAAACTTTAAAAAATTTGTTTAAATTAAAATACACATATCATGCATGAAAGATTAAAATTTAAGGTTCATTTGAGTGAACAAAGAGGCAAGGATGAAGCCTGGGGATACCAGCCAGTATTTTCAGAAGCGCAATATGGTACTCATTTTGTCATCAATGCCAGATTTGAAGGCAGACAAGACACCAATGGTGCAATCAATCTGGATAACATACATTTTTATCTCCAAAACTATACAGGAGAAGTTACTGTAGGTCTGGAAAAGTTTTCATTATTAGAAGAATGCGGCTTACACGAAACCAGATATCAGGAACTTCTTGAACCGGGCTATCCGAACAGTAAGGTTTATAAAATCACGCTTTTTGCTAAAGGCTTCAATAATAACTTCAGGCATTCTCATCATGCGGCTAATCATGTAACTGTGCTTAAACCGGGAGATATATTAGTGACTGAAGTTGTTTACTTACCTGTTACGAAGAAATTAACCTTTTGGGATGATGAAAATTTGTATCACCAGGCTTCTTATGTTGATCCAATCTATCAAATTCGTGATGGTGAAGATGTCAAATTAACCAAGGAAGGAGAGAGTATGATCACGAAACTGAACCAGCTAGGTATCGTGGAAACAGCCAATGGGGAATATGATTTTGGTACCATTGAAAGCTTTAATGTTACTGATGGTGTGGGAGTGGGAAGAGAATGTAAAGCCTCAGTTTCAATGGTAATCTAGCACATGAGATCTACCCTGGTCGCGATATTGATTTTTATGAGTCAGCTAATTGGTTATGCTAATGATTGTTCCGATATCATTGATTGTTTAAGAAAAAATGAGTTGAGCAATATTCAGTTAGAACATACTCAATTATCAGCTTATGATAAGCTCATGCTTAATTGGCAAGTTGAGTTCTTAAAGGAATTTGATCTTACGCTTATCAATCATCACTTTTTCGAAGATCACGAGCCTAAGGAAATTACTTTAGGCTCAATTTATTATTATATCAACAAAGGGGACTATTATTTCCATAATTACAACGATAAGAAAATTGAAGCACTTGAATACTACAAAACAGCATTGGAGCAGTCAAGGACTTTAGAGGACAAAAGGCTTGAATGCGAAGTACTGAAAAAGATTTTGTGGTTTCACAGGATCAACTACCTGTACGACAATAATACCTATAAAAGTTACCTGGATGATTATAAAGTAGCAGCTTATGACAATTTTGAACTGGCGAACTACCACTATTTTAATCTGATACTCAACTTTAAGAACTACTATGTCGACCAATGGGATAATGCCTCACACCAATGGCTGATCAGGTATTTTGAAACACACGAAGTCCCATTTCTCAAGGCAGTGACCTACACTGTTTTTGCCAGTTATTATGAAGAAATCAATAATTATGAAAAGGTCTGGGATGGCATTAGAATAGCGGAGGAAGAATTCTCAAAAATTCCATATAACTACAAGAAAAACAATGTAAATCAGCTTCTTATGTTCGCTGCCAGAATTGCCGCTAAGGACAGAGACCTCGAGCAACTGCGCTATTATTTATCGCAATTTGACACTGCGATTGTCAATAAGTCAAATTTTCAATTCAAGGCGCTTTACTTTTTCTACAGCTCCGTTTATGATACCTTAAAAGGGGATTATAGGTCAGCATATCATAAATATATGCGGTTTGAACTGTCGCAGGATAGCCTGAGAAGGTTCAAGTACAACGACCTGCTCAATGAATTGGAGACCATATACCAAACCGCTGAAAAGGAAAAGCAAATATTGGAAGAACAGCGAAAGGCACAAATTACCCGCAACTGGCTTGTAGTTGCCATTGTAGCACTGGTTTTAGGAACAGGCATGGCGGTACTATTGCAAAAAAATACTGCAAAAAAACGTCAGCTTGCTGAACAGGAAGTCCTGCTAAAGCAACAGAGGGTTGAAAATTTACTCAAAGCGCAGGAGCTGGCCAGCATTGATGCCATGATTGCCGGGCAGGAAAAGGAGCGGCAGGAGGTAGCCAATGAATTACATGATGATCTGGGAGGCTTAATGGCTTCTATAAAACTCCACTTTAATTCATTTAAAAGTGAGCCTAATCAGGCAACAAACAAGCTTTATGAAAAAACGGAATCACTCATTGATGAAGCTTATCAGAAGATCAGGGCGATCGCTCATGCCAAAAACTCTGGAGTAATAGCTAAACATGGCCTGCTAAAATCAATTAATGAGATGGCTCAAAAGGTTTCTATAGCCAATAACCTGGCTATTAATGTCAATGATCATGGCCTGGATGATCGGTTGGAGAACACCATGGAGCTGACCCTGTTCAGGGTTATCCAGGAGCTTATTACCAATATTGTGAAGCATTCAAACGCATCAGAAGCAAATATTCACCTTACCAAGCACTCAGATTACCTCAACATAATGATTGAGGACAATGGAGATGGGTTTGATACTGCCGGCATTACCACCAGAAGCCAGGGGATGGGACTTAAAAGCGTAGACAAGCGTATTTCTCACTTAGGTGGTAGTATGAATATTGATTCAGAAATAGGTAGGGGAACAACAATAATCATAGAAGTACCGACATGATAAGAATAGTTATTGCCGAAGATCACCAATCCTTGATTGATGGCTTGGAATTACAATTTGAAAATGATGATAACATCCAGGTGGTAGGTTCCGCCAATGATGGGGAAATGTTATTGGAAATAGTGGAAAAGAAAAAGCCAGATGTTGTTATCACAGATATCCGGATGCCCAAAATTGATGGCTTTGCGGCCACTAAGCTTATAAAAAAGGAATATCCTGAAATTCAAATTCTGGCCTTCACCATGTTTGATCAGGATGAAGCGGTAAGCCAGATGCTGGGAGCAGGGGCAACAGGTTACGTGCTAAAAAGCTCATCGTTAAACGAAGTGCGTACGGCAATTGAAACAGTTGCGAGAGGAGAGGCCTATTACGACCCTAATATTAATGTTAGCATAGAAGGTGATGATAAGGCAAAACAGAAAAAAGGTGAATTGACAAAGCGGCAAAAGGAAATACTGGAATTTATTGCGCAGGGTAAAACTTCACGTGAAATTGCCGATCAACTTTTTACCAGTGTTTATACCATCGAAACCCACAGAAAGAATATGATAAAAATACTGGGCCTGCATGGCAATGGCGAATTGCTCAGGTATGCCATAGAGAAGAAGTATGATTTTGGTTAGAATTTATCGGTTAAACCGCAGACTTTTTATTGTCCTTTTTGAAACTGCTCATTAAAAATCACCTTTTAACTTTATTCAATATAGCCTGGCCTTATCCATCCATTCTAGCTCTTTCAAATCCCGTAACCTATATTAGTATTTCAAACCACGCTAAGCAGTCAAATGGATGGGAAATACGACATTCTGATAGAAAACTTTCGGCAGCTGGTGCCTATTTCAGATCAGGAGGCTGAAATCATCAAAGGCGCTTTTGTAGCTAAACAGCTAAATAAAAAAGAGCTGCTGCTCTCCAAAGGTGATTTGTCTAATCACATGCGCTTTGTGGCTGACGGCTGTCTTAAGGTATATTCCATAGGAGAGAAGGATATGGAACACATCCTCCAATTCGGCATTTCAGGATGGTGGATCAATGATTTGTATGCTTACTTAACAGAAACTACCTCAGAGCTGTTTATTCAGGCCATTACACCAAGTACCGTACTTCAAATCCATCGTGACCGGCTCAATAAACTATACGATGAAATACCCATGGTGGACCGCTTCTTCCGCATTAAAACGCAACATGGCTATGTGGCATTACAAAACCGAACCATCAGGACAATGAGCCAGACTGCTGAGGAGCGCTATGTTAAGTTCATATCAGACTATCGGGAAATGGAACAAAAGATCCCTCAATACATGATTGCCGCATTTATAGGCGTTACGCCAGAGCATCTAAGTGCCATCAGAAAAAAAATGAGCCTATAGTGCTTTCTTAAGATACCTTAATGCTTTCGGGCGCGGTGGCTTTCAACTTTGCATAAAACGTTAAAGTTATGAAAGCACATTTTAGCACCTTTATTTTAGTACTTCTCATCAGCGCTGTCAAGGCACAGAGCACCGAAGAAGTTGGTATGAGCCCGTGGGGTCCCCAGGATGAAATAGGAACCCTTAACATGATGACGGAAGATTCAAAACTTGAAATTCTGTCACAAATTCAATCAGGAAAAACCTATGACCTTAGTGTAGATTACTTTGTAGGAATGCCCAGCTTTGATGCATTGGGTGATCCCTCTTACCAATATTGGCTGACCCATACGCCAAATGGGACAGTTGTTGACAACCCGAATGGGTTGGGTAAGGCCATGAACCAGAAAGTAAGCTATACCGGTGATGCCATTTCCATGTACACCCATATGGGTACGCACATCGATGCCCTCAACCATTTTGGTTTAAACGGGAAAATTTGGAATGGCTTTACACCTGAAGAGCATCTGGGGGACAAAGGATGGAAAAAGACCGGTTCAGAGACTATTCCACCGATAATAGCGCGCGGTGTTTTAATTGATGTTGAAGAGGCCTTAGAAGGACTCTCTGAAAACTACCGCATCAATGCTGAAGATCTTAAAACGGCCCTTCGGAGGCAAAAAGTAAAGCTGAGAAAAGGGGATGTTGTTTTGATTCGCACGGGACAAGCCCGATTTTATGAAGATGCCAATGAATATTTGGATAAGTATCCTGGCATTAGTCTGGATGCAGTCAAATGGCTTGTCGAAGACCAGCAGATCATGTTGCTGGGCGCTGACAATCTAAGCCTGGAAGCTTTTCCTCCAGAGCGGGAAGACAACTGGGTGCCGGTGCATACCTATCTGCTTGCAGAAAAAGGTGTGATGTTCATCGAGCAGATGTTTTTGGAAGAACTAGCCCAGGACCATATCTATGAATTTGCATTCATTGCAGCTTCATTGAAGTTGAAAGGAGCAAGTGGTTCTCCTATGCGTCCTATAGCCATTCCTGTACGCTAACCCCCAAGGTCATGAATAATTGGTATTTACTATTTCTTTCCTTTTCGGTGGGGGTAATGGTCGTAATGCAAGGTGGGCTCAATGCACGCCTGGGAGTAATCCTGGACAACTCGTTATTAGCGACCTCAGTAGCCCTGATTATCAGTTCCAGTTTTACTGTAATAGCAGTATTGGCTACTATGAAGCAGTTTCCAACTGTGGGTCAGCTAAGGACAGTTCCAGCCTATATGTGGGTTTCGGGGGGTATGTTGAGCTTTATCGCAGTTGGACTGTTCTATTACCTCATTCCCCGGATTGGCATTTCAACAGCTGTGACATTCGGGCTCACAGGCCAGATTCTTTTTGCGGCCATTGCAGGCCATTTTGGCTGGTTTGGAATGCCTCTGGAGCCTGTATCTGTCAGGAGAGTGATAGGAATGGTTATTATGTTATTGGGAGTAGTACTTACCAAACTCAAAATATAACAGACCTTCCTTCTTAACCAAAGTCAATGACAATGGATGCCAACCTTTTCAATTTTGCATTGAGCATGCATCCAAATGTCTTAACAATTAAAGAATAAGATTATGGATTTAAAGCATATGAATTTAGAAAACCTACAGGCACTTTGGAGGCTTGTGGGTACAAATGTGGGAGATTATATTTCTACTAATAGTTATGAAATGAGCGTTGTAGCCAACTCAGAATGGCCAAACAGGATTTGGTTTTCGGATCCAAACTATGGAGGTTACATCCATGAAATTACTAATCAGTTCAAGTTGGAGAATTTCACCATTCCTGTTTGGGATGATCCTTCAAATGATCTCGGTAAGGCACTTGAAGCTTGCGGCTTCGAATTAAAATCCGAGCAATATGGCATGTCAAAGGCACTCAACCCTATCGAGGAAGCCTCTAATAATCTCTCCTTAAAATATGTCACCGATCAGGAGTCAGCCAATGTGTGGTCTGACACTTTTATGCAGGCCTTTGGGTATCTGATACACCCTGAAACAATAATGAAAACCAGGAAAGAGGTAAACTATCTTTTGGGAATGCACCACAATGAGCCTGTGGGAACGGTAGCACTGTTTACTAACCATACAAAAATAGCAGGGATACATTCCATGGGTATCGTTCCTGAAATGAGAAAACGCGGTTTTGCTGAAGATATCCTATTACAAACATTAAATATAGCTGCAGAAGAAGGGGCTTCACACGCTACGTTACAAGCCTCTGAAAGTGGCAAACACCTTTATACCAAAGTGGGATTTCAGGTGGAATTCACCATTAAAAATTATGTAAAACTCAAAAACAACAAACAATGAATTTAATTAAAAACTTAAACTGGCGCTATGCCACCAAAAAATTTGATGCCTCCAGAACTATCAATGTTTTAGACCTGGAAAGGCTAAAGGAAGCGGTACGCTTATCGGTTTCTTCATATGGCCTCCAACTGTATAAAGTACTGATTATTGAAAATAAAGAGGTGAGGGAGGAACTGCGTAAGGCATCATGGGATCAGTCTCAAATCACAGATGCGTCATGCCTGTTTGTATTCTGTAATTATACCGACAACTACAGCCATTTTGTAGATAATTACATCCAGCTCATTGCTGAAACGCAAGATACAGACCACACTGGTTTGACAGACTATGGTAATACTATAAAAGACTCCATCAATAAAATGAGTAGGGAAGAGCGAAAGAGCTGGGCTGAAAAGCAAACCTATCTGGCACTTGGCAACCTGATAGTTGCATGTGCTGAACTCAAGCTGGATGCCTGCCCCATGGAAGGATTTGATAAACAAGCCTACAATCGCATTTTGGGCTTGGACGAAATGGGACTGAATGCCTCTGTCATTGCTCCTGTAGGCTATAGGTCTAAAGATGACAACACACAGTTCAGGGAAAAAGTAAGAAAACCAGCCGATCAACTATTTCAAACCATATAATGATGAGGACTTATAGAATTCTTTCTTTGATTATCATTCTAATAGCTTGTGTTTCTGGCAGAGAGACACAAGCTCAGGAAAAACTTTCAAACAGCAAATTTCAATATCTCCAATTCGAGGAGACCAGCCTAAATTCGGTACATGCCGTCAGGCTTGCGCTAGATATACCTGATGGATTTAAACGAACGGGCTTCTTAAACCATAATCCTGTTTTTCACGAACATCCTTTCAATGTATCTGCAGCTGCAGTTTATGATACTATGACCATTATAATGGTGCATGCAGAAGCCCTGCGAGATAGCTCCGGTTATCTTAACTACAGCTATATGGAGGCTGCAACACTTAATGACATAGCGTTTTATACTAAGGATAACTGCGTAGAGATAACAGAAGCATTGCTGTCAGATGCTAAGGATCTGCAGTTTTTTCAAAATGAAGGGTTCGACTTTTATCCGGCTGTATACTTAAAGCAATACTTTAAAACTACTGATGATGGCAATGCTGAATTTGTGTTGAGCTATGGAGAAAGGGTCTGTGATTGTTCAGAAACCACCATAAACGAGGCTTTTAAAGAACAATTTATGAGAAGGCTGACCAATACGGTTAACTTAACTGAACAAAATAAATAATATACTAAACACAAAAACACCTATGCCACATTTTATAATTGATTGCTCTGAAAATGTATTGGAGATGAAATCTCCTGAACAAATAATGCAAAGGGTCTATGATACTGCAGATGCTGCCAATCTCTTCGCAAAAGGGGATATAAAAGTCCGAATTAACCCATTTAAACTTTACAACATTGGAGATGCAGCTGGCTTCATCCATGTATTTGGTAACATCATGGAAGGACGAACGGATGAACAAAAGCTCAGCCTTTCCAAAGCCATAGTCTCAGCACTTAAAACCATGCTACCTAATGTGCCAATTATTTCAATGAACATAAGAGACTTTGAAAAGGCCAGTTATTGTAATCGATCGATGGTTTAATGGCTATTTAAGCTACCCATCCATAACCCCTTCTTAACTTAAGTCAATGCATACAGAATAATCTTAGCTCAACTTTACTTCAATGAATAACAAATGAAATTATGAAAACCCAAGCAGCTACATTAGCAACATTTAAGAAGTACGGGCTTATAACGGGTTTGCTTTACCTGATTATTATTGTTTGTGGCATGTACAGCGAAATGGTGGTTCGTGCGACATTAATAGTACCCGGTGATGCGGCTACCACGGTTCAAAACATTGCATCGAACCTGATGCTGTACAGAACAGGCTTTGTCAGCGATCTTATCATGGTAATGGCTGATGTTGCCGTAGCCCTGACCTTTTATCTACTACTAAAGCCAGTGAATAGCGGATTGGCATTGCTTGCAGCACTATTCCGCCTGACGCAATCAACCATTCTGGGAATCAATTTGTTGAATCATTTTAAAGCTATTATACTGGTTGCTGATAGCAGTTTTGCAAATGCCATGGGGCCGGAGGCTTTTAACGCACAGGTCATGCTCAACATCAATGCCCATAGTTACGGCTACCTCATAGCGTTGGTCTTTTTTGCATTAAGCTGTATGATACTTGGCTATTTATTCTTTAAATCACCATTGTTTCCAAAGGTATTGGGCATACTGTTACCTATCGCTGGTGCTGGATACCTGATAGATAGTTTTACCAATTTCCTTTATCCTCAATATGCAGATGTCACAGAAATCATTGTGATGGTTTCGGCCATAGTAGCTGAACTTGGTTTGTGTATCTGGTTGATTGTTAAGGGGGTGAATAGTGCTTATGAAGATTATAGGATTAGTAAATAAGTCGTACATGACAGAGACTCAAATGGCACTTTTTCAGAATGTTAGACAATACACGCTCTTTTTTTTAACCTCTTTAGGCCTTTCTATTATGTCATTTTCTCAAGCGAGAAACTTGAACTTGGAGGTGACCCAATTAAGTGAACATGCTTATTTACTTACCCGGACATGGAAACCTTCAACGCAAAGAACGAATATGGGCGTGGTGATTGGAGAGAATGGACTGGTGCTTATCAATGCGCTCTATAGCGATGAAGAATTGGAGCTATTCGAAAAAGAACTCCAAAAGCTTTCTGATAAGCCTGTGAAATATGTCATCAATAGTAATTGGGATGCTTACAATACATGGTCAAATCAATATTTTAAGGAAATGGGGGCAGTTATCATTTCACATGAAAATTTGGCATATCACGATGGCTACAATGCAGATATTAATTTTAATGATAAGTTCAGTTTAAATGTTGGTACAGAAACAATCACGGCTTATAGAAGCTATGGGCATTCATTTGGCCACATTAATGTCCATCTTGAAAATGCCAATACAACCTTTATGTCGGATAGCTACCGAAGTGAGTGGATGACAATGGAAGGTCCGTTTGGATTAGAAGGCCATTTTAAGGGGTTGGATATGGCCTTGTCCATGAGTAATGAATCTACGAAATACATTTCTGGAAATACACATAGCAAAATTGTTAGCTATCGTGAAGATTTATTCAAGGAGAAGCAACTAAGATCAGCGTTTGCTGAGCGTGTGTTATCCTTAAAAAAAGAAGGTAAATCCGTTAATGAAATATTGTTTGATGGTGAAATAGTGGCTATTTGTAAGCAATATGAGCTATACAGTAATTTGGTGGCCAACGGTGAAATAGGGGATTGGATGATCAATCCTATTTTGTTTGATGAACAGGCCAAAACTCATGGTTTTTCCATAGAACAACTGGAAAAGTACGTGGGGAATTATCAGATGAAGGATAAAAATGGCATTGAAATATTCATCGAAAATGGAGAACTATTTGCTAAAAGCCAAGGACAGTTCTATTTAAAACTAGTGCCTGTTTCGGAATCCAAATTTTGGCACAACATGCAGCATTTGAAGGATCACCTCACCTTTGATGTGGATGATAGTGACCGGGTTATTGGATTTACATTACCACATAACGGAGGTTCATTAAGGTATAGCAAACAATAGATACATGAAGCAAATATTCTTATTAGTAATCATAACCGTGTTCTATACGCATGTTGGTGCCCAGGTTGAAGCTACTGACGATTCGGAAAAATTATTAGAAAGAAGACAGCATGCAATCAACTTATTAACTGAAAAGCATAAAGAAAGATGAAACTTTATTATTTAGTATTAGTCGCAACGTTATTTACTGGTTTAAATACAGCCATGGCACAGCAAACTGATTTAAAAACTTCTCAAGACTCTCTAAACCACCTGCTCAATGAGTATTACAGGTTGAATGTGATCGTCTTTCAGGCAAACTCAACCATTGAGGACATCAACAATATCTTTGAATTGTTTGCCGATGATTTCACGTACGTACATGAGCAATACGGAGGTGTTTATAGCCGGGAAGATCTCTACAATGGCTATAAACGAAACCAGGAAAATGGAGGATATGATGGTGAGGTAGTGGACATCAAAGTGAATAACAAGATCTTTGGGTATAATGCCATTGCCGTAAGCAAGAGTTTTATGCTTAAAAAGAAGGGAAGCATTAAAGCAGGAGATCCTCAATTGGCGCTTTTTGAATTCAAGGACGGCAAAATTTACAGGATTACAGAATACTGGAAGTAACCTACCTAATCCCTGGATTGAATTCGTTTGCGTATTCTGCTCAGCGATTCAGGCTTAACACCCAAATAACTGGCCAAATGATACTGTGGTACCCGCTGTAGCAGGTCAGCACGCTCATTGAGCAGTTTCAGGTACCGCTGCTCTGGTGATTTGGTGATGTGCGAGGCCAGCATTTCCTGGTGCTTACCCAAATCATCTTCCATAGACACTCTGCAAATAGACTCCAGCCTCGGAAATAGTTTGTAGAGTATCTTTTCCTTTTCATAATTGAGCACGGCCAGCGTACAATCTTCCACACACTCCAAATAGTGGTTGGCAGGCACCCGATTGATATAGCTATTCATGGAAGCAATTGCATCACCCTCCGTAAAGAAATGGGTAGTTTTATCTTCGCCATCCACCACATAATAGAGACGTACACAGCCTTTTATGGTGAAATAGCTGTCATTGGCAATTTGATCAGCCTTGAGTAGTAAAGTGCCCTTTTTGAAGGTTTTAATAGGAATATATTGGTCTACCGCTTCACATTCCTCTGCACTAAGGGCAATGTTTTGAGACATTAACTCAGAAATCTTCATAGCATTATGAGGTTATCGATCAAACTACCGCATGAAATTACGGATATTTTCAGTTGCAGGTTAGTAATTGAACGCTAACTTAGGAATCATGAAAATTGTATTCAGTCTTTTTATATCACTACTGGTTCTCGCATGCAAGAAGGAACCAGAGCCTTTGACTATTACTTTTACAGGTGATATTATACTAGATAGAGGAGTGGCTGACGAACTCAACATCTATGGTGATTCAATAATTGAACGGTCATTAAAGCCATTACTCCGTAGCGACTTTAATGTGATAAACCTTGAGACTGTACTAACGAATGAAACGCATTCAGCTAAAAATGGATTAACCTTTTGCTATGATCCTTCCATTGCAAAAAATCTATATTCAGGTAATGTCACTCATGCATCAGTGGCAAATAACCACAGTAATGATTATGGTAGTTTGGGGTTAACCAGCACTTTGTCTGCACTGGATAAGCATAGTATTGCTGCACTAGGCAGTTCTTGTGAACCAACCTTAATTTCAAAGGGAAGCCAATCTGTAGCTATTATGGCAGCCTCATTTACTACTAATAATGCACACCTGTGTATAAGTAATGAAAATGAACTATTGGTAATGGTCAAAGAATTTGAAGCACAGTATCCGGATATTCCATTAATTCTGTATTTACATTGGGGATTGGAATACCAACAAGTTCCTGAAAAATGGCAATCACAATTAGCCCATGATTTTATTGATTCTGGCGCAGACGTGATTATCGGACATCACCCTCATGTGTTTCAGAGCATAGAATACTACAGTGAAAAACCTATAGTCTACAGTTTGGGTAATTTTGTGACGGATGCATATTTGCCAAACACAACTCAGGGTGTAATAGCCAAGTTGACTTTTACTGATCAAGCACTTGAATTATCCATTGCACCAGTCGATATATCCTCCTACCTGCCAGCAAAAATGAGTGACGAAAGAGCATTGAAATTTCTATTAGACAATCTAAAGTATAGTAAAGAAATGTGCCTTTATAAATCTAATAATCAGTGGCTTATGAAAGATATAGCAGACGTTGATTTTAGCGAGAAAGCGTCAGCATGGTTATTTCATTATGAAAATGAGCACCAAGTTATTATTAAGCCAATGACATCCGGAGGGCATAAACTCACGCTTTTCAAAAATGGAGCAGCACTGAAGTCATTAGCCTTGAATGGCAAATTATCTGAAATATCCATTGGTGATATTAATAATGACAATGAACCTGAAATACTGCTAGGTATTGCTAAAAAGGTAAATTTTGATCCAAGAGAACGAAAACGACTCAATATTTTTAAAGTGGAGAATGACGGTATACAAGTCGTTTGGCTTGGCACTCATTTGCTTCATGATTTACAATCATTTAAAATAAGCCGAAATAAAAATGTCAACTATCTTTATACGATTGAAAGAGACTCTCTAAATAACACAAAAAAAGGCATCTATGAATGGGATGAATTTGGATTCGCCTTGAAAACTATTGAACCGATATATGCAAACAATTAAAAAAATCATTTACACCTATATTATTCACATCTTAATCCTTGGTTGCTCTACTGAAAGTAAGAAATCTGAAGAGTCAGCAGAAGAAATACCAACTGATCAGGAAATCATCACAGAGGAAACTTTGGAAGAATCTAAAAAAAATATTACAGAAGCAAAAAAACTCACTGTAATAGTCAGTGATAACAAAGACGAATTGCGAAGCTATTATGAGATTCCCTGGATTAAGGAATTCTACGAATATGAAATGGATATGGCCTATGAGGAAAAAAGCAGCTATGAAGTGCCTGAAGACTTATCCTCCCTTAGTTATGGTGACCTAAGATTATTGAGAAATGAAGTGTTTGCAAGAAATGGCTATCTCTTTGATGATGGATTCTTAAGAGGCTACTTCAACAAGAATAAGTGGTATATGCCCATTTTTGATGTAGATACATTTAAAGTGGTGATGAGTCAGACAGAACAGGACTTAGTTAATAGACTATTAAAGGAAGAGGTGGCACGTAAGGTCAATTTATTCGTGAATCGCGAAGGAGGATTGAAGCTTTTTAATACCGAATTAGTCGTGAATAAGAAGCAATTCAAAGTGGTGCCTGATAAGATTATGAAAGATCTAGAAGAGAATAATTTCAGTATCATAGATGCCAATCGACAAATGCCCTTTTATGTTTATGATAGAAATTCCTACCAATACATTCCGCACTATATAACTACAGACTTGTACCTTTTCATACTGCATAAATATTTTTCAAGATTTCTCGAAAAGTTGGATGAAAACTACATGAGTGGCGCTTTAGAAGAACTTTTAAGCGGCATTTCAAAAGAGGCTACTCAAAACACTGAATACGATTCTAAAGAAGTATCAAAATGGGTAGATATGTACTGCAAAACAGCTTCATTCGCATTGACTGGAAAGCGTGAGCAAGTGAACAATCCATTTAGTGAACTGTATGAAACAGAGGTGGCGCAGATTACTGGTGAAGAAGGTATGCCGGTATTTATAGAGAATGAGCAGGTTACTTATGCAGAGTTAAAACCAAGAGGTCATTATACTAAATCAGATAAGCTCAAAAACTACTTTAAAGCATTTAAATGGATCAGTTTAAATGGTATTGACTTAGCCAACGATCAACAACTAAAAGGAATGGTTCTAATAAGTTATATCATCAAATCAAATGAGACATTGTACAGCAAGTATGAAGAATATACATCGACAATAACCAAGCTGGCGGGACAAGAGGATAATATTTCTATTAAAGACATTATTAATGCCATTGATAACAATTCAAACATAACAGAAGTACTATCTGAAAATAGCTTAAACAGCATTCGTACATCTCTGGGCTCACTCAATAAGGAACGAATAAAGAAAGTGTTTGGATCAGAGTTTTATATTCCCGAAAGAGGGAAGACCAGAGTTTATTTTTTATCAAGCACGTATTCTGTTAGTGGGGAGATATTCTCAAAACTTGTGCATATAAATGATATGAAGTCTAAAAGAAAATTTCCAAGACCTTTGGATATTCCTGCAGTATTTAGGGATAAAACTGCAGAGGACATTATTATTAATGAATATAAAGACAATGAAAAATGGCCTGAATATCAGACCAAACTGAATGCACTTCAAACCCAATTTGATGATTTCAGAGGCTGGGAGAGTAATTATGGGGTTAAAGGTCTTAAAACCGCTCTTGCCTCTCTGGGTGAGCAAGATAATTACCCGGATTTCCTAAAAACGAATGCATACAACCGTAAGGAATTAAGTACCATGCTTTCATCATGGACACATATAAAGCACGACTTGATATTATATCAAGAGAAACCTTATGCTGCGGAAGCAGGACAGGGAGGAGGTCCAGAACCTCCAAAGCACTATTCTTATGTAGAACCTAATATTGTATTTTGGAATGAAAGTATGCGTCTTGTCGAATGGTTGAAAAAATTATCTCATCTTGATGATACTTTCAATTACGAATTGCAAAAAATCACTGAAATAGGATCCGAATTGCGAAATGCCACTCAAAAACAGCTTGCTGGTGAGAAATTGACCGAAGATGAAATGCGCAAGCTTTCTTGGATTGGAGGCAGAATTGAATACACACTTCTAGGGCTTTTGGAAACAGATCATCTTCCAGAACGTGAAAAATCAATGGCACTCATTGCAGATGTTTATGCTTATCAAAATACAAATTTAAGCGTAGCTGTTGGTCATGCAGATGATATTTATGTAATTGTGCCCATAAATGGTGAATACCACATTGCCAGGGGAGCTACATTTTCTTATTATGAGTTAATAGAAGATAAGATTTATAATGATGAAGAATGGCGCAAAAAAAATGAAGAAAGATCAGTTCCTGACCGACCAGAATGGATCTCTCCGCTGATCAATAAGATGGCTCCATTAGAAGGACAAATGGAATATAGATATGCGGGTTATTGGGGAGAGCATTAGTTCAAGTGGCTAAAGAAATATGTCAATAGAACAACTTCGTTGCCTCTCAGTGACTTAAAAATCTAATACCATAGACTTCACTCCTCATTTCCTTCCTGCAATTGGTACATAAGCTTAACATGCCGATCAAGTTCCGTTGTAAAATCTTTGTATAAGGATCCGTATTTCGAACTTAGCTTAACGCTGACCGCTGAAAAGGTCTTGTCAGGTGTTAGTCCGCTATTACGATCAAGTTTTACCTGCTCCCAAACACTCGATAACAATTCCGAATCTCGTCCCACTGATGCCACAGTAGTTGCACTACCATGTCCTGTCAATACAATTGATGGGGTTAACTCAACCACTGCATGAAGCGTGTTTATCAAGCCATCAATATCTCCATGATCTGTGATCATTGGCAGGTAGTCTGAGCTCAATATATCACCACCAATCATAACTTTCTGCTGGGGCAGCCACATCAATATATCACCGGGAGAGTGCCCGTTATTGGCAAAAAGCAACTCCACTTCAACACCTCCGAAATTTCGCTTTAGAGGTTCATTCAACAGTAAATTAGGATATACCAGGTGGGTTGTTCCTATAGTGCCATTCGTCACTTTATGATAAAACGCCACGTCATCCTTTCCATACTTTTGCATGGTTTCCATTGCCTCAGTACTGGCAATAATTTCTGCATCAGAAAATGCTGCATTGCCCAACCAATGATCGGCATGGCTATGTGAATTAATGACCCAGCGCACAGGCTGATCAGTAACGGATTGTATGGCTTTTCTGATTTTATTTCCAATTGCTTCAGATGATCCTGTATCAAAAAGTAAAACCCCGTTTTCTGTGACCACAATGTGACTATTGGAATTCCAACCCTGATTCTCAGGTGTGGGCAACCCAATGGATGGAGAAACAATACTGTAAATGTTTTCTGCAATGGCAGTAACTGCAAAATCAGTGTTTGTATTCACCGCCCAGGAACATTGAACGGTGAATATTACAAAACTTAGAATGACAATGCTTTTTGCTTTACTAGTCATAGTAGGGGATAGTTCTTTGGCTTTCTAGTACAAATTTGCTCTAATTAGCTGATTTCTTTCATCAATTCTGCCACTTGCTCCTTAAGCAGGTTCTTTGAATTTAAATCTTCCAGCAGCTCTTTAGCTCTTTCTTTATTATCTAGCTGAACATACGTTTTGGCCAGCATAAGTTGCAAATCTTCATTGAAAAAGTAGGGGACTGTTGCTTCTATAATTTCAGCACCTTTTGCCAACTCCGCCACATTATCATTGGCAGCCAGTATCTTATAATAACCATAGATAGCCATCAGAGGGATGTCATAAGTTTCATTGTTGTTTTTTAGTTCTTCCTCAACCCACGTAGCATTAGCCTTACCATCTAAAATATCCTGAATCAAATAAATACTCTTTTCATCATTATAGAGCGCTCTTGCTACTGGCTTCATTCCCAAAGCTTTCACCACTTCCTCAGCCGATCTGGTGGTAGAAAACGGGTTTTGTCCGGTGATGAATTTGCCAGAAACAGCCACATTGGAAAGCATAAAATCTGTCTGGCTAAAAATTGCACCTCTAGACTTTAGCCTATCCTCAAGTTTAAAAGGAAACTCCTTCACCCACTTCTTGCCAAAAAGGTCTTCTTCAACATTGCAGAAGGCCGTTAGCTCTACACCTTCGATAATAAACTTTTCACCATCCTTAACATTTACAAACGATGCGGGGCCATGGCAAACTGAAGATATTACCGTGCCTTCCCTTTGGTATAAATTCAAAATGATGTCTTGCAAGGCCGGGTCATAAGGCAAATCAAACATGGCACCTTTGCCGCCTACCACATAGATAGCATCATATTTTAATGGATCTACATCTGCTGTGGTCATAGTGTTGTCTAGTAAGGCCATGGCCGACTGGTCTTCCATTATAGTCTTATTGTAGGACTTGTCTGTGTTGAATTTATCAGCTTCTACCTTGCCGCCTCTTGGGCTGGCGATGTCTATTTCCAGGCCATTGTTCTTAAAAACCAGATAGGCTTGTGACAATTCGTCAAATTCATAACCGGGTCTCACTTGTCCTGAATCTTTGCCGTAGCTACTTACTACCATCAGCACTTTTTTAGTGTCCTTCGATTGTGCTGATAGCAATGAAGGAATAATCAGGAGGGTTAATAATACTACTTTTCTCATTTTATTGTTGTTATTTTTAGTTTTCTAGCGGGATGACGACCTGGAAAAGTAGATGTTACAGACAACCAACATTTATTTGTGAGATGAAGCATGATTGGCAGTCATATTATTTAGTAGATGTCCTCTGGCATCCCAATAGTTATCATGACCGACAGGAGAGAGGCCTATCAGGTAACGTCATTGATTAAGATTCAAGAATTTGAATGGCCAAAAGGAAAACTCGGCTGATCAATCAGGGGTTGAATTAACTTTCAGGAGATTGTGGTATAAAGACCTCAAAACTTGTGCCCAGTCCATAGGTTGACGCTAATGAAATACTGGCGTTCATTTGTTCAATAGCGTCTTTAACGATATACATTCCTAACCCTGTTCCCTTATTTGAGTTATTAGTAACAAAAAACATGTTATATACCTTGAATTGGTGCTCTGCTTCTATACCAACCCCATTATCCTTAACAGTAATTAGTGTCCCATCTTTTTGGAGTTTACTATAGATTTCTATTTTCGATACTTTGCTATCATCTCTGTACTTAATCGCATTTGAAATTAAATTGCTCATTACAATCTTTAGCCGATTTTCATCAGTAACCACATTATGAGGCAAATCAACTTTTATTTCTACCTTATCCATTCCATCATAATGAATTAAATCCTTCAATATATCATCAACAACCACTGAAAGTGTAACCAGCTGAAAGTTATTGACCATCCTGCGATTACGGGAATGTATCAAAACATTTTTAATGTACTCGTCCTGGCGGTTAAGGCTGTCATTCATCATATTCAAATAAACAGGCAATTGCTCTTGTTCATCTTCACGTTTTAGCAGATCGACTAATCCTTTAAGGGATGAAATAGGAGCCCGTAAATCGTGTGAAACACTATAAGCAAATCGGTCAAGCGTACTATTTACATCTTCCAGTTTTCTATTATTTTCTATTAGTTCCTCTTCAGATTTTTCAAGTCTTTTTATGAGTAATACAAAGTATGTTCCTGACCCACCTACAATCAAAATCACAAATATCACGTTTGCAATCCTCAGCCAGCCTTCAACTTTTCTACTTGTGTTGCTGAGTACATCAGAAAATGCATATTCAATTTTTGATAATTTTTCATTAATATGAATGATCTCACTCTTAACTAAACTAATATCTAACTCATTTTTATCATTATCTGCTATCACAGCATGGCAATATTGAGCTATGCTATCTAATTTTTCATTGTATTGATCGGCTTTAGTCCATATAGCAACGGCTTCTTGCATAAAAGGAAAATGACCAAAATTCTTATACAGCCAGATAAAATTATCTGTATCATCCGGATGGTTTCTTCCTTGAAGTAAAGCTCTGTGCATCACTGATCTGGTACTATCATTTAGTAGTGCCAGCCGAAAGTCCCTCGGGCCAAAAGGAATATACATGTTTTCTTGATAGCGTTTCCAATCAGTTTCAGATTCCGACTCCAGGTATTGCAACAAGTAGTTTAAAGCATCCTTTTGCCCCTTAGAGTAGTTAGATTCTCCATTAATATAGCCTCGTGTACTTGCCGTGATTTTAATAACATAATAATTAAAAAAAATAAGTGCCATACTACTCAATACAATGACTGCCAGTAGGGCCATGCTACTTCTATTTATATATTTTTTCCAATTCATTATTAAACTTTATCAACACAATATACTCAAAGATGTCTCTATAACAAGTGAAAGATGAATTGGATATGGATTCAAAGACATTAATTCTGTTAATCTTTTTTTAACTGATAAACGCTGTGTTCCACAAAACACTATTGTTGTTACTTAATGCCACTGTGCTGTGCTTCTTAACATCACGGTCAGGTATTTAATACTGAAAATCAAACGGAGAAGGGGCGCAATCAGAATATAGGATTAAATAAAAAATAGCAGTTGCCAAGTTGGAGATTGCTTGCATAGGCGCTGGAGCTATCAGTGCAAGTATCATATAACTTAGTTTAGACCAGATTGGGTCGATTAGGAACTTCGCATATTTTTGGAATACCTCTCAACTACATTACAACAAAAGCCCTCATTGGGCTTTAAACTAATATCTTCCTATTTTTATTTCGATGAAAGCTAAGTCCTCCGAAACCGCTTATGATTTAATTTTTCAAAATGTAGCTCGCTTTATCGATCTTACCGATGAAGAGAAAGACCTCTTTAAATCACTTTTAAAAGGGGGGAGTGCCAGGCGCAAGGAGTTTGTGATGCGGCCAGGCAAGGTGGCATTGTATGAATATTTTGTAACAAAAGGCTGCTTAAAAGTATATTCCATTGACCGCAATGGGGTTGAGCATGTATCGATGTTTGCCATTGAAGATTTCTGGACAGGGGATATGGCCAGTTTCATGCTGGAGCGGCCTTGTACTTATTTCATCAAAGCATTGGAAGATTCTGAATTTTTAATGATATCAAAAGAAAGCTTTGAACGCCTTTTTCGGGAAATACCAAAATTCGAACGCTTTTACAGAAACCTGTACCAACGCTCATTGGTGAGTTATATCGAAAGAACCAATCAAGGCATTTCATTAACTGCAGAAGAGCGCTATGAAATTTTCTTAAGCAAATACCCCCATATCGCCAATCGCATCAAGCAGAAGGATCTGGCGGCCTATCTGGGCATCACCCCTGAGTTTTTGAGCATGATTCGAAGCAAGATGAGCAAACGGTAGTTTTTCTTAAACTACTTTATTTTTCCGTGGTACAGAAGGCGCCTCCTTTGTATCATGACAAAGAGAAACACCCTTTTGACCCTCGTTTTTGTAGCAATTGCACATGGAAGCATGGCGCAAATTACGCAGCTGGAGTTAGCTTCAGGACTTAAGAAAACAGACTTTATATCCTTCTCATTAAGGCCGCTCACACCAGCCGCTAAATTTTCAATAGGCACATTGGCCTTCTTTCAAAAGTACCACCAGCAAGAAGACTTAATCTTTGATGAAGTTGGCGTACACTCTACACTCTACTGGAACATCAATAAAGCCATTTCTATTGGACCCGGACTGTATTATAACAGTGTAGCCGGCTTCTCTCAGAGACTATCTCTATTATACGCCTTTCAATCCCCAAATTTTGTTTTAACCGCCATTCCCACGATAGCTCACCCTGAAAAGACTAGGTACACCAATGGTGAGATGTTTTTGCTGATGCAGTTAACCTTACCCTTAAAAGAGGATTGGAAGCTACTGTTCAGCGCACAAATGCTTACCTATTGGGATAAGTTCTCTCACCACTCCAGGAGCTTTCAGCACCTCAGGGCAGGTTTTGACAAACACGCCACTCAGTTCGGACTGGCTCTCGACATCGATCAGTATGGAGATGCTCCAATAACCAGAGCCTCACTTGGCGTTTTCGTTCGAAAAATTTTTGTAACCAATAAATAAACAATGATATGATGATTAACAAAATTCTAAACACAGAAAGTAACTGGGGAGCACTCATTGCTCGCCTCACACTCGGAATCGTTCTTTTCCCCCACGAAGCCCAAAAGATGTTGGGTTGGTTCGGAGGATATGGATTTACAGGCACAATGGAAGCCTTCACGAATCAAATGCACCTGCCCTGGATTGTAGCCCTGGCAATAATTATGATAGAGTTCTTGGGATCAATTTTCCTGATCCTCGGATTTGCAAGCAGGTTATGGTCTCTGGCTATTGCAGGCCTTTTTTTTGGCATCATTTACACCACACATTTGGAGCATGGGTTTTTCATGAACTGGTTTGGAAACCAGGCTGGTGAAGGCTATGAGTATGCACTGCTGATCATAGGGATCGCGGTAGCTGTACTGATCAATGGCAGCGGGAAATATGCCTTGGACACTCAATTAGTTAAACTTTTAAACAAATAAGAATATGAAAAAGATAATAGCACTTGGAGCAAGTAGTAGCAGTAAATCCATTAATAAAACGCTGGCCATTTATGCAGCCAGTAAAGTTGCTGATGCTTCTATTAACGTGATTGACCTTAAAGACTATATATTGCCACTGTACAGTGTCGATGCAGAAGGGGAATTGGGAATACCTGAAGGTGTCCATAAATTGGACAATATCATAGATTCAGCAGATGGTTTGGTGATTTCCCTGGCAGAACACAACGGCTCATACACGGCAGTATTCAAAAACCTTATCGACTGGCTATCAAGAATAGATATTAAAGTTTGGAAAGGAAAACCAATGCTACTAATGGCCACTTCTCCGGGTAGAAGAGGTGGAGAGAGCGTACTTGCTGCGGCCAAATCCTATTTCCCATTCATGGAAGGCAATATTGTAGCTGATTTTTCACTGCCCTCATTTTACGACAACTTCTCTAATTCCGGGATTACCAACCCAGCATTGGCATCACAACTGAGCGAAAAAATAAAGCTTTTTGCGCAATCATTAGAAACTGCAGCAACACTTACCTCATCAAAACTTTAACACAATGAAAAGAGCAATTAAACATCGAACTATGGGCCGAGGCCATCATGGCATGATAACAAATCTGGTTGGTCCGTCCGGAATAGGCAATGACATTAAACCTTTCGTATTCCTGGACTATATACACGGAGTTCCACCTCAGGGCGCAGGTTTTGGGTGGCACCCACATTCAGGCATTGCCACATTCACTTATTACATAGAAGGGGGTAGCGACCTTGAGGAAAGCACTGGAAATAAAGTATCATTTAGGGCAGGGGATATTGAGTATCTACAAGCTGGTTCAGGGGCATGGCATAAGGGTATGTTACTTAAAGATCAGCCAACACTGGGGTTCCAGCTTTGGATTGCGCTGCCCCCAAAGCTTGAAACCGCTGATGCAAAGAGTATTTATGTAACAAACGATAAAATATTAAGTAATGATCAGTTCAAAGTGCTTTTAGGAGAGTATGAAGGCATCAAAAGCAAGATCGATCCGCCTAATGATATGAATTACCTTGATGTCAGTCTCGGGCCTGATGAAAAATGGACATACACTCCACCAAAAACCCATGATTTGCTGTGGCTGGTAGTTTACAAAGGAGCATTGAATGGTGGATTGGAAGTCCCGGTAGGGGAGTTAATTGTATTTGAAGAAGGCAACCAGCCGATTGAATTTTCATCTGATGAAGGCGCCAGCTTCCTATTAGGCTCTGCCAAAAAGTTTGCGCATGATTTAGTGTTAGAGCGAAGCTCCATACATACATCTATAGCCAACCTGAAGCTTAGCGAAAATAAGATCAAAGAGATCTATAGTGAACTTTTTAGAAAATCTTTACTTGAATGATTATTTATTGATTTGAGTTATATTTGATATATGGCTAGTTCAAGTGAAATCAGAAACAGGCTTATTGATAGATTGATGGCAATCAGCAATTCCGATTATTTAAAAGCCTTAGAAAAAATGATTGATTCTTCAAACATTCAGGAAACCTCAATAGCCCTGACTGAAGAACAGAAACTCATGTTAGCTATGAGCGATGAGGATATTAAGACCGGAAGGCTTATTGATCAAGACTCACTTAATAAGCAAGAACTTGAATGGCTCAACGAAAAGCCCGCCTGACCGGCTGGCAGGTAGTCTGGACTCAAACTACCGCCAGGCAACGAAGAAGCATTTTAGAATATTGGGTTAATCGCAATAAATCAAATTCTTTAAATTCATCTCTAAAGAAGTAATTATCATGGCCTTCTGGGATAACCGTCAAGACCTTAAAAAACTTCTTGAAAAACTAAAAACTTCTAAATGGTAATATGAAACGATTGAGAATCGTTCATAGCTATTTAGTATAATGCTTTTATGTAACAGCTTGATTGTTATATAATGTCCTGCGTTATGTTACTTTATGTAACAATTGTCGTGAACTTCAAACTGTCTATCAAGGAGCGCAGCACGTGTGATCTATTTACCCGAACGCCTTGGTGAGGGCAAGTGAAGAATGAACGCAGACATAATATAGAATTATATAAAAAGGATAGGTACAAGCTTAGCCGTAAATTCCGATTCGGTAATTAACGAATAGAGTTGCCATTAGACACCGCAAATTCCTTAACATAAATGCTAACGTTATTGAACTGCTGCCGCAGTATCGAATAACTGCATTTATGTTAAATACTCGTGCCTCGTATTTCGGAATTTTCTATACTGGTTATATAATGTCATTGCGTTATGTTACTTAGCTTCCGGTTCTGCGTTGGCTTTAATAGTTGCGTAGTTGGCCTTTCTTCTTTTCATTATTCCACTTTTCATTTCTTTACTCAAACTGAGCACTCTTTTGGCATTTTTGGCAGGAGGGAGGGTAGTGGGAAATGGCAAATGTTTGCGGATTACTCAAGAATATCTAAGTTAATCAGTTATTCTTTTAATATTCTGATAACAAATTGTTCGTCATTTAATCCTTTCAAATTAATATAATACACACCATTTTTTAATGTTGTTAAATCCAAGATATTAGATTCGAATGTGTTTATCAACTTTCCATTTATATCTACAACTGATGCTGAATGATAAGCATTCCAACTTATTGTAACATAACCTTTTGTAGGATTTGGATAGACTACTATTTCTTTACTTATTTCATTTAATCCTAAAATTTGATCAGCAATATCAATAATTACTACATCAAAAGCCTTTTCAAAAGTCAGTCCGTCATTATCTGAAGTAACAATGACTACTTCATGCGTATCGGAAGCCTCGAAATCAAAGGCCACCTTGGCAAGTAACTGATCTCCAATGATTTCAAACCGGTCTTCACCTGAAGTAATACTGTAGGTGTATGTGTCTGCTATATCTTGATCAATGGTGCTCAATGTGCCTATCAGGTCTCCAACTGAGTTGTTCTCCAAAATGGTATTAGCAGATAAATTGATATCATTAGGAGCTTCATTCACATTGTTAACACTTATCGAAAAGGACTTTTCAAAAGTCAGTCCGTCATTATCTGAAGTAA
>NZ_JAVJQL010000023.1:0-107883 GCF_040218215.1 Fulvivirga sp. | reverse complement strand
CCATTAAGCCTCCCATTATGATGTAGATGAAAGCAATTTGATATTGTTCTTTTCCTTGCTTTTTGTTGCCTTCTGTTCGTAGCACATAAAAAACAATTGACATAATTAGAAAAAATCCACCAAATCCAAGAGTTAGTTCGGGAATAAAGTATTCAGGTGTTTGAATGTGAAAGAGTTCGTTGTTTTTGATTTCAAGTAAGTCGTTCGGGTAGTTAGTTAAGTAGATTAATACCTGAGATGAGGCTAGAAGGAGGTTCAAAGCCATCATAAAGTAGTTGTAGAAGTCTTGGGAAGTTTTAATCATGTAAATCTGCTATCTGACGTCACCCAGTGGTCTGTAACAATTGGCTAAGGGACATATGTCCCTTATATCTTTTATATCCGAATGTTAATCTAATGGATTTTTAATAAGATTCATAGCTTAAGCTATATCAGTAGCTAATTAACCACAGCCTCCCACAACAACCCAAAATACCCAAAAACGGACATCGCCAGTAATACTAGCACGGTTACAATCTTTAGGCATAGCAAAGCAGATAGCCCGAAGAACTTGGCATTCAGAAAGTGATAAATACTGAAAATATAAATAGGATAGGCTACTACCAGTATTACTGTAATAATGGTTGAGAGGTTTTCTGTTGAACCAGGTGCATCAAACATCATTACAGATGTGAAAAGCACCATAGGCCAGAATAAAAGCAGGAAGGCTGTTCCTATATTGATGAGTATTTTCATAGGGCAAAATTATACGCAAGCCCGAGTTATCCAAATTAACTTTCTAAAACAGCAAGAAGGATAACCTAAATAAAGTGGGTTCGATGTAATACGGGTTGTCTTGCCTGCCCTCCGTACAACTTCGGTAGGCGGGTCGGAAAAATCAGCTTTAATTTTTTTGTAAAGCTTATTTTATCCGGTAGCTCAAACGCATACTTGTGAGATTGCGGATATTTTTCTTCCATTTAAAAATGATTGGAAGAAAAATTCCGCAATGACGCTCTGGTTTAAGTATTTTGTATCGAACTCATGTTAAACAGGGTTTGTGCTGGCAGGTAGTCTGTACTTTTTCAACACAATCATACTCACCCATATCACCCAAATGGCATCTAGCACAAAAGTAATTTTCTGAAGAAAGGGAAGGTAATAGAACCCAATTTTGGTCTGAAAGCTTATAAAAACAATAATGCTCATGGCATAGCATGCATAAGCCAGTTGCTTGAGTCGTTTGCCCTGGTATTTGTATAATTCTATAAAGAAGGGTACCAGTGCTACAGTGCCAAATATTCCTGTGAGGGTTACTATTAAGTCATGATAAGGGGTATACATTAAAATAAACACCGTCATGGTAAACATGCCAAAGCCTCTCATGAGTTTAGTATTCCTGTTTTCAGCTTCAAATATTTCCGGTAAAATATAGAAGAATGAAATCATGGTGAAGCTCAATATCAAATGTGCTAAAATAGCCAAAGGCCTTGCCGGATTGATGACCCCATGAGCTGCAGTAGGATTCATCAAGTCGCAAAGAAAGTTATGAAAGTAACTATGTGAAGAAGCCGATGGTTCGTTTATTGACCCTCCAGGATATAGTGTAGTGGTGTAGGTGAATAAAATCAGGTAAAGCGCCATGCCCGCAATCGGGAAATAGGGAGTGTACTTTTTCATAGTTGTGCAGTTCTATAGTCAAACAGTATACCCGACAATAGGTTTGCTTTTCTATTTTTAAATTTCATTTGATCTAAACTCATCATTTGTCCATGATATTTAACATTACTTATCTAATAGTTGTTGTTTAGTTGTCTCTGACATTTCTATGAGTAATCAAATTACCACTATTACCTTTTTTAAATTTAATTCTTTTAGCTCCAAATTTTGGGCGCTGTCTCAAATGCAGTTTGCTCATAGATTTCTGGAAAAGGTAAATGGTCAATTGTTTTATAAGCTAATGGGTAGTGGTAGAGGTAATGGCTTTAGTATTTGGCCAGATTTCTCTGTTTATGCCCTGCTACAGGTTTGGGATACAGAAAAATCAGCTGATGAATTTTTCGAAACAGCTAAGATTATTAAAGATTATCAACGCAGATCAGAAAAAAAATATACGATATTTTGTAGAAGCATATCTTCCCATGGTTTTTGGAATGAACAAAATCCATTTGTGCAAAACCCAGAGTTGGACGATGATGTGTCTCCAATATTGGTATTAACCCGAGCGACTATAAAGTGGAGGCACCTGTACAAGTTCTGGAAATATGTGCCTACTTCATACCTTCCTTTGAAGGGAAATAGTGGGCTTGTATATTCAAAGGGGGTGGGAGAATGGCCTATGGTGCAAATGGCTACCATCAGCCAATGGAAAAATTCTGAAGCGATGAAGCAGTTTGCTTATCAAAGCAAAGAGCACCGGACAGCAATAAAAATGACGAAGGAAGTGAAATGGTATAAAGAAGAACTGTTTGCAAGGTTTAAGCCATTTAAAACCTTAGGAGAAAATATTTTTTAGTAAGGCTTTGATAAAAGGAGCTTTCTGAAACTTATTAATGATTCTAATTTCTTCGACTATACTAGTTTGCTCATCAAGAAATGAAAGAATGGAACTGATATCGTTCTTTTTATACATGTCACTAAAAATGGACTCGCCTAAATAGTTTTGATCATTCAGTACTTTAAGAAAAATCGAATCATAAAATAAGAATCGTTTGTTAATAATGTTAGAAGATGGTTTAATCCCCTTTTTGATGTTATCAACTACTTTAAGGCTCGATCTTTCAGCATTTTTAAATGAGTATCCGGATGAAGGCTTAACCCAACCTCCGGCAGTTCCTATTTTGGTTATTTGATCAGTATTATGTTTGTGAAAAGGGTAATTACTCATAGGGATTACGCCCTTTTCAACATCTTTAATTGTATACTTTTTTACACCTAATATTTCTTCTACATAGTTTTTAAGCATTTTGTCATAGTCCTCCTCATTGGCTAAAGTTTTAGAAAAGAAGGTGTATTCCAATAGTGCGCTCGTTTTTGATGTGGGAAGCACATACATAAAACTAGTTGTAGAAGGCCATTTAACACTGAAGTCCATCATGGTGAATGATGAATCATCAAACTGGTCTTCATTTGTCTCTATAATCCAACCTTTAAAATGCTGTAATAGTCTGGTATAATTGTCTTTGTAGGAATAAAAATCCTGACTAATGCGGCTATCAAATATATGCTTGGCCAAAAACACATTTCCGCTAGTTTCAATGGTTACATTTTCTTGACACTTAATGCTTTCAACTTCATCAGTAATTATCTCAAAAATATCAGTTTGATTAATTTCCCGTTTAGCGTGATTATAAAAATCCAATGCTTGAACCATTTTGTAGTTGTATGGCGCAAATGAAATATCAAGCTTCTCAAATGAATTTATAAACTGGCAATTTCTCCAAGTTTTGGTGGTTATATCATCCCATTTGCCGTCACCTTTTTCCCAAAAGCACCAGGTTTTATCATTAACGTCTTTCTTGCTTTTATCTATTAAAAGTATTTTTTTATCATCAAAGTAGGGGTCTTGCTTCATGGCCAGAGCGAGATGTAAGCCCGCTGCACCGGTACCAATTATTGCAAAATCATATACTATAGAAGCCATAGAAATATATAAAGAAGATCAGTTGCGCGCCATAAAGATGTAAAGAAATGGCAAGATCACCAGTGATCTTTGAAATTTGAAAGATGAATTGAAGCAATAAAGCCACACCAAACCAGGCGATATAATTTTGTAGCGGAGCATAACCAATATCCCAAATCCAAAAATCAAAAATAGGAGCAGAGGTCTCCATGAAAAAGTCAAGAAAGACCATTAATACTGCGCCAGTAGTGGCCCTGGTTACTATTCTACTGCTAATGTGGTTACTAATTACTCCTGTAATAAGCACTAAAATTGACCAATTAACCCCAATCATTAGCGGTATACCGTCCAGTTTGAAGCCCAAATTATTGCCATAATGATAGTCACCGAATAATATGCCATAATGAACTCCAATCCATTCTGCTATAAAACCACCTGCAAACAAAATGAACCCTATGAACCAATACCTGATTTGTTTGATTGGGTAGTAGATAATGAGGGAAATGAACATTAATGTCAGGGTGATAGGGGTTTTTGAGATAAACCAATCTTTAAAGCCCAGTGTAACACCAATTACCGCTGTAATATGAAAAACCCATAGAATAATAATTACAATGGGTTTAAGATTTTTTTGGAGAAATTCGATCAACAATCGTTTCATGATTTAGCACACAATTCAGCTGTTATTTTTGCAGACAATAAGCAAAGGGGAATTCCTCCGCCAGGGTGCACTGAACCACCACAGAAGAATAGATTTTTATAAGAAGATGAAAAGTTGGCATGACGAAGAAAGGCTGAAAATTTCGAATTACTTGAGGTGCCATAGAGCGACCCGCGATGTGAACTGGTTTTAGTCTCTATGGTTATAGGATCTAATATTTCTTCACTCTCTATGAAATGCTCAATGTTAGTATTCAGTATCTTATTGATTTTGTTAATGATACCAATGCGTGCCCGTGTAATTAAACCTGACCAGTCTTGACCGAAGTTTCCCGGAGCATTGATCATCACAAACCAATTTTCACATCCTTCAGGTGCATCACTCGGGTCTTCTTTACTTGTTATGTTGATATACACTGTTAAGTCATTTGCAAGGTCTTTTTCATCGAATATCTTCTTAAATTCTTCATTGTAATTATTTGAAAACAAGATATTGTGGAGGTCTAATTCTTGGAATTTTCTTTTTATACCCCAGTAGAAGATAATAGCTGAACTCGATCGCTCTTGCTGCAATATTTTCTTTGGCTGTTTTTTTTCTTTTAACAACTGCTGGTAAGTGCTGAAAACATCCATATTTGAAATGACCAGTTCTGCTCTGTAATCACCCTTTTTTGTAGTGACGCCTACCGCCATGTTATTTTTAATATTGATCGATGTGACTGGTTCTTCAAATTGAAAATTAATACCAACATCTTTAGCAAGCTTGTAAAGACTTTGAGAGATTTCATGCATACCACCTTTAGGGTAAAAGGTGCCATAATGCATTTCCAGGTGCGGTATCATCGACATTATGCCGGGAGTCTTATAGGGTGAGGACCCGTTATAGGTTGCGTACCGGTTAAAGAGTTGACGCAGATGAGGGTCATCAAAATATTGGCTATTCACATCATCTAAGCTCTTGTTAATATGAAGCTTATAAGCCTGAACTAATGATTTGATAGTATTAAATGAAAGGTATGTATCCCATTTATGCAATGACTTTTTGAGAAACACATTTTCTGTCAAGTCATATTTTTCTTTATTCCTTGACAGGTAGTTTTTCAATGCATTCTCATCAGTATCAAATTCAGCTGAAGCTTTTTTAATAAAAACTTGCTGGTCTGCCGGTGCTGAAAATTTTTTCCCATCATCCCAAAAATAATTGCAGACCACTTCTTTTTTAGAATAGTCAAAATAGTCTTTGGGATTCTTATTATGAAGCGTAAAAAGTTCGTCTACCAAATGCGGCATGGTAAAAAGAGATGGCCCCATATCGTATCGGTACCCATTACTCTTAAATGCGTGGAGTTTGCCACCAGCATAGCTATTGGCCTCAAAAACACTTACATCGTACCCTTTCTTATTTAGCCGCAGGGCAGTGGCAATGCCCGCGATGCCTGAGCCTATAACAATTGCCTTTTTCATATGCTATCTTCAGCCAAAATAACCGCAAGAAGGCAGATATGTTTAAGACAATTTTGAACTATTCAGCAGTAGAACCTAATTTTCTTTTTTCGAATTTTTTGGGCGCATAGAGAAACCCAAATGCTTCACCATCTTCTTTAGATCTTTTTACATGGTGGATATAATGGGCATGGATCATTCTGTTGAGATAATGACTTCTTTTTTTAGGTCTCCACTTTATTCTTTGATGCACAATAACATCATGAAATATAAAATAGAAAAGGCCATATAAAAAGATGCCTATGCCCATAGCAGTAAGGTAAGGATTAATACCAAGCGAAAAGTATAACAGTAAAATACTGGGAATACTAAACACTAAAGCAAAAAGATCATTGCGCTCTAACGTATGGTCATGCGCCTTGTGGTGCGACTTATGCCATGTCCATAAAAAACCATGCATGATGTATTTGTGGGTAAACCAAGCCACACCTTCCATAAACAGGAAAGTGCCTATGGTTATTAATGCACAAAGAAGAATAGTTATTAAATCCATTTATTTTCCAAATCTAGCTTCTAACACACTAAATCTATGATCAAAGATACCCTTTACCTTTTTTCCTACAAAGAGCCAGTTGGCCAGTTGGCCTAATATCCCTAACGGAATGGCATAATTTACTTCGTCTTCCATTTCCACACCACCTTCTACAGCTTTAAACCTGTGCTGATGGTGCCATAAAGCATAAGGACCGAAACGCTGTTCGTCCACAAAATAATGAGGCTCATTGACATGGGTGATTTCAGTAGTCCACGAAACCGGAATGCCTGGTACTGGCTGTAGCTTGTAGGTTATCACCTGACCAGGATACATTTTCTCACCACCAGATATGTAGCGGATATCGAACTTCATGTGTGCAGGAGTGATGTCCTTTAAGTTCTTCGGTGAAGAGAAGAATTCCCAGGCTTCTTCTATAGAAATCGGCAAAAACTGCTTGACCGTTAGGTTGTATATTTTCATTGATTTAGTAACAAACAAAATGACCTAAGGTTTGATGCAGGGTAAAAAAATATCACTCAAATTGACATTAACTTCCAACCTATATTAAATGACCAGTGTCATTAGAAGTGAACAAATAAAAATGAAAGAAGGATGAGGAAATTTTGGTTTATAGGAGTGAGTTTAATGGTTCTGTTTCTTAGTTGTTCTGAGGATGATGAGCCTAAGCAGGATTTAGATAGCGACCTTAGATATTTCAGGTTTAGTGCGTGTGATCACACTGATGACCCACGGAATGAAAGTTTTATTGCGGCTACTTCTGACCCTGTGGTTATTAAGCAGTGTACGGATCAGTTGGCATTGTCTGCAGAAGAGAGAACATTATTTCCTTTGGGTAAAATAGCCGCTGGTAGTGGGGGCTATAATTTTAATGGTAATCATGAATTTAATTGGCATTTTATAGAAGATGAATGGGAACTAGTGGAAATGGGAATTGAAATTTATGATGGTTGTCCGTACTCTGAGGCTGAGCTGTTGGATTATGTAGGCACAGTTGGTGGCTATGGGGGTTGGGGCAATAGAATTGAGGCGGAGGTTGTGTTTGATTAGATGTTCTGGATTAGGATTGTCATGCCTGCCCTCCGTACAACTTCTGGAGGCGGGCCGGAAAATTAAGGTTTACATTTTAAAAACCTTTATTTATCCGGTATCTAGATAATATTTATATGAGATTACGGACAATTTTCTTCATTTTGAAAAAGGGAATGAAGAAAATTTCCGCAGTGACGTGATGAATGGATCATATAATTCGAACTTATATTGACCTTAGTATTTAATAATATTCTTGGCCATCATAGGGAAGATAAGAAAATGAAAAGGTAGCACCAGATACCAATACAATCTGCCCCATAAGCCTAGTGGCCTGAAGGTAGCTTTTTGATGCAGGACGTTTTGCCCGTCCTGCTCTTTTATTTTAAACTCAAGCCATGCTTCACCGGGCAGTTTCATTTCTGCATAGAGCAATAGCCTGTTTTCTTTTTCATCTGCCAACAGCACCCGCCAGAAATCAAGCGAGTCACCTGCTTTCAGATCACTAGGGCTTCTTCTTCCACGTCTTAGTCCAACACCACCTACCATCAGATCCATAAATCCACGAATCTTCCACATCCAGTTGCCATAGTACCACCCACGGTCACCGCCAATTTCCCAGATGTTTTTACGTACTTCTGGTATCGCTCTGGTAAAAGCCACATTTCTGACATCATGGAAGCAGCCATGATTGGGCACATCTATAAAGTCGAGAAAGTTATTTTGTATAGTGTCATTCACCACCGCATCTTTCCAGCTGGAGATCACATTTTTCTGACTGATCTTACTAAAGGCCATGTCCAGTGCTTCACTATAGCTGTAAAGCTTCAAAGGAATAATCGAGGTGATGTCACCCTCTTTTACTACCACATCATTTTTCATGCTGTCTACCAGGTTACGACCCAACGTGTATGAAGTGGAGGTCACGAAATATAACCATAAGGAGGACAGTTTTGGGGAAAGCACTGGCACCGAAATGATAAACCTTCTCAATTTTCTCGACTTGGCATATTGAAGCAACATCTGTTTATAAGTGAGAATATCAGGCCCTCCAATGTCAAAGGTTTTGCCAAAGGTCTTTTCATTGTTCAATACTGCAGCCAGGTATTCGATCACATTTCTCACCGCCAGTGGCTGACATTTGCTCTTTAGCCATTTTGGGGCAACCATAACTGGAAGTTTCTCTACCAAATCCCTGATGATCTCAAAAGAGGCACTGCCGGAACCAATAATAATGGCTGCTCTTAACACAGTGACGGGTACACCTGAGCTTTTCAGTACCGATTCCACATCTTTGCGGGACTGAAGATGCTCTGACAGTTCATCATCATTGGAGATGCCACTGAGGTATATGATCTGTTTGGCTTTTGTTTTACCAATAAGGTCAGCAAAACTCTGGGCTGTAACTTGCTCTATGTCAGAGAATTTGGAATAGGAATTGGATAATGAATGCACCATGTAGTAAGCTGCATCTATATCCAGCTCAATGTCTTTCAGCGTTTCCGGCATTGACAGATCGCCTTCAATAACTGCTACATGACTGAGGAAATCGGTATCAAAATCATCCCAATCGAACCTGCGTTTGTCTCTGACCAAACAAATAACATGATGTCCTGCCTGTACTAATATTGGCAACAGCCTTCGGCCAATATAACCTGTTGAGCCTGTGAGTAAGATTCTCATGCCCCTAGTGCTTGTTTGAATGTATCGAGACAGCGTTCACGGGCAAATTTATGATCTACAATAGGTTTTGGATAGGAGAGTTCCTGAAACTCAGGCACCCACTTTTTAATGTATTGTAATTCAGGGTCAAACTTTTTGGTTTGCGACTCAGGGTTGAATATCCTGAAATAGGGTTGTGCGTCTGTACCTGTTCCGGCTGCCCATTGCCAGCCGCCATTATTACTAGCGAGTTCAAAGTCAAGAAGCTTCTTTGCGAAATAAGCCTCACCCCAACGCCAGTCTATAAGCAGGTGCTTGGTCAAAAAACTAGCCACAATCATTCGCACCCTGTTGTGCATATGGCCGGTAGTATTAAGCTCACGCATGCCGGCATCTACAATAGGATATCCGGTTTTACCCTGACACCATGCTTCAAATTCCTCTTCATTATTCCGCCATTCCACATGATCATATTTTGAGCGAAAGTTATTGTCAACCACTTTAGGAAAGTGAAAAAGTATCATCTGGTAAAACTCACGCCATATCAGTTCATTGAGAAAAGTCTCATTTTTAGCCATGGCCATCTGCGCTACTTTTCTGATGCTGACCGTACCAAACCTTAAATGAACACCCAATCGGGAAGTGCCGTTGATGGCTGGGTAGTCCCTGGTTTCACCGTACTTGCTGATTAAAGCTTCATCTAAATCGTTTGGCGGAATTTCAATAGTTGATCGTTTAAAACCCAGTGCCTCTAATGTTGGAACATCAGCTGTCAGTTGATGGAAATTGTCATAACCCATAATGCTGGAAGCAATATGAAAGGGGTGCTCTTGCAGCCTTTTCTTCCATACTTTACTGTAGGGTGTAAATACTACATACGGACTTCCATCTTCTTTTACCACTTCCTTCTTCTCAAAGATTACATGGTCTTTATAGGTGTTGAAAGGGATGTTTTTAGCATTCAAAAACTCGTAAATGGCTTTGTCCCGGCTTCTGGCATAAGGTTCATAATCCCTGTTGGTAAAAACTTCCCCTATATCAAAAGTTTCAGTTAGCTCAGTCCATATTTTTTTTGGGTCGCCACGGTAGACCTTGACAGCACTTTTTTTGGAGTGTAATTGCTTGTTGATAGCAGTGAGCTGATCATGAATGAAGGTGACCCGGGCGTCATGCTTGTCATCCAGATCATCAAGAATATTGCTATCAAATATAAAAATGGGTAATACTGGCCTGTCACTTTTTAAGGCCACGTTGAGACCAGTGTTATCTTCAAGACGTAAATCCCGTCTAAACCAAAATATATTGACTTTGGGTTTACTCACTGGCTTTTAAAGTTTCTATTTCTTTTTCCAGATTCTCAATTTCTTCCATTTTAGAAGCATATAACTTTAAGTCCCCGGAGCGCTGGATGTGCATAGCCTTTTCCAAAAGAGCTGACTTCTTCTTTTGTAATTTTTTTATCGGATCTGATTTGAGAAATGAAAACATAGTCTGAGGGTTTTATTACCTATAACAACTATGCCGTGAATAAGTTATGACTCAACTTCAAGCATCATTTTACTCTGAAGATTTTCCATAATCTGCTTAAACCAAAAGGTGTAATCATCAGGGTTTTGCTGTATGTCCAGCATTAAAGATTTGACATTGACATATTTAAAATCTTCAACCTCTTCAGGGTTCAGCATAGGCTTTTGATCCGTAGTGCAGGTAAGCACATGGTCATATTCAAATTCTGTAAGATTATTGTCAAGCTCGGCTTTATAAATGAATTTGTATAGGAATTCAGGATTTGCGTCAATGCCAATTTCTTCTTTTAATCTGCGTTTAGCAGCCTCTTCGCTTGACTCTCCCATTTGCTGGTGACTGCAACAGGCGTTGGTCCATAAGCCGCCTGAATGATACTTGTCAGAGGCTCTTTTTTGAATAAGCATTTCGCCTTTGGAATTATAAACCAACACAGAGAAAGCACGGTGAAGTATACCATTGTGATGGGCTTCCATTTTATCAAGAACCCCCAACACTTCATCTTTTGAGTTTACCAGAATTACTTCACTCATAATTAAATGATATTAAGGCGGTGTTTCAAATATGTGTAAAATAAAATAGAAAATTTCACCTGATTAGGTATCCTGATCCTTTTATTCAGCACACTGGATGATGGTGTTCTTCTTATTTTATTGAACAGGGCATAATAATATACATAAGCCAAATAAACACCAAATCTTGATGATTTTGGAAGTTTTTTAATACCCTCCAATCCCATACTAAAGTCTTCCTGAATGTCTTTCTCTATTTCCAGCTTTTCCTTTTCATCAAAGTTGTTCAGTTCAACACCCGGGAAGTAAGTTCTGCCCATTTCTACATAATCGGCATTCAGGTCCCTAAGGAAATTGATCTTCTGAAAGGCAGACCCCAGCTTCATGGCATAAGGCTTTAACCTTTCATATTGGGCTAATTCGCCATTACAAAAAACCTTGAGGCACATCAGCCCTACAACCTCTGCCGAACCTAAAATATACTCCTCATATTTTGATTGATTGTACTGTGTTTTGGTAAGGTCCATCTCCATACTGTATAGAAACTTTTCTATCAGGTCGAGGTCAATGTTATATCGATTAACAGTGTGCTGAAAGCTATTGAGAATGGGATTCAGACTTATTTTTTCATCTATAGCTTTATAAGTATCTGCTTTGAACCTGTCAAGTAAATCTTGCTTATCATAGTCATGAAAAGTGTCCACTATTTCATCAGCAAAGCGCACAAAACCATAGATGGAGCAAATAGGGTCACGCAAAGGTTTTTCAAGGCACTTAATCCCCAATGAGAATGAGGTGCTGTAAGAGGTAGTTACATACCGACTACATTTAAGAGATACTTTGTCAAATAGTTCCTTCATCAGTTGTTTTTAATGTCTTTGAGAATTTCCCTTGCAGTCACCTGACCCGAAATCAGGGAAGGGGGAACACCCGGCCCTGGAACAGTAAGCTGACCTGTATAATACAAATTATTAACCTTTTTGTTTACAATGGAAGGTTTTAAAATGGCAGTTTGATTAAGTGTGTTGGCCAAACCGTAAGCATTGCCTTTGTAGCTGTTGTAATCTTTTATAAAATCCTGATGGGCATAGCTGCGCTTATACACCACATTTTCCTTGATTTTTTCCCCGGTAAGCGTCTCCATTCTTGCCATTACCATATCGAAATATTTTTCCCTGTCCGAATCGTTATCTTCAAGATTGGTGGCCACCGGAATAAGAATAAAAACATTCTCCATACCCTCAGGAGCAGCATCAGCATCAGTCTTTGAAGTACAGCTCACATAGAATAGGGGTTTAGACGGCCATTTCGGGTTATCATAAATTTCCTTGGCATGATCATCAAATGACTCATCAAAGAACAGGTTATGATGTCTCAAATTTTCGATTTTCTTATTTAGCCCAACATAAAAAATGAGACTAGATGGGGCCAGCTTGCGGCTGTCCCAATATTGCTCATCGTACATACGATATTTTTCTTCCAGCAGATGTTGCTCCACATGATGATAATCCGCCCCACCAACAACATAATCAAAGGCCTCGAAATTACCATTGACCACAATGCCAGTAGCTTTTTTGTTTTCCACAGTTATCTGCTCAACAGTCTGCGAGGTTTTAAATTTAACACCCTGCTCAAGGGCCACTTTTTCCATGGCCTCTACAATCTTGTGCATGCCGCCTTCAGGGTACCATGTGCCAAGGCAGATATCTGCATAGTTCATTAAGCTGTAAAGCGCAGGTGTCTCCTGAGGCTTAGCACCAAGAAACAAAACCGGAAATTCCAGAAGTTGAACCAACCGACTGTCTTTAAAATGCTTTCTTATATAAGAAGAAATGGACTTGAACACATGGAGCTTAAAAACTCCAAGCATTAGTCGTTTGTCTATAAATTCTGTGATGGATCTTCCAGGTTTGTAAACCAGGTCATTAATCCCTACCTCGTACTTATAGGCGGCTTCTTCTAAAAATTGCTTCAGGTAAGCACTGCTACCTTTTTCTATTTCTTCAAAAAGGGCATAAAATGCAGATAAGTCTGCAGGTATGTCCACACCTTTCTTATCTTCAAAATATACCTTGTAAGAGGGATCAAGCCTTTTAAGCTTGTAGAAATCTTCTACTTTGTGACCAAATGCTTTAAAGTATCCTTCGAAAACATCTGGCATCCAGTACCAGCTAGGCCCCATATCAAAGGTGAAACCTTCTGCAGAAAACTTGCGTGCTCTACCACCGACTGTATCGTTCTTCTCAAAAACTGTTACATCGCATCCTCCTTTGGCCAGAAAACTTGCGGCTGACATGCCTGCAAATCCAGAACCGATGACTGCTATCTTTTTTACCATAAATCGCTTATTGGGAATAAGCTACTAACTTTTTTTGGATTTCTTTTCGCGCATGGAAAATCCTGTTCTTTACAGTACCAATAGGAATATTAAGTTGTTCTGCAATTTCATGGTATTTAAAACCTTCAGTATGCATTTCAAACGGAGTCAATAAATCCTCTTTTATTTCATGCACGCACTTCTGAATGTCCTTATACTCATAGCTTCCATCAGGAGTGTTGAATGTATAGTCGTCTGCCACATTAAGGAAATACAACTCCTTGGTATCATCATGGCTTGTTTTATTGCGCTGAACCTTTCTATAGTTATTGATAAAGGTATTGCGCATGATGGTGAAGAGCCATCCTTTAAGGTTCGTATTTTGTCTGAACTTATCGCGGTAAGTCAGGGCTTTCAATACGGTGTCCTGCACCAGATCCTCAGACTCCATTTTGTCACTTGTAAATTTTTTTGTGAACAGCTCCAACGTGCTTGTAAGTGAAGCTATTTGGTGGTTGAATTCTAATGCAGTCATAATGTTTAATGTTTATTTAAAAACGTTAAACAAATTTAACCATATGAAATTAAAATGCAAACTAATGTTTAACTAAATTCAAATTGTATTAAACAAAACTTATTAGGTCAATAAGTTTAACAAATCGGCAGGTTGTTCAAATAGTGTGATGCCTTCAGGGATGACACCTTTCTTATTGAACATCGGTTGCCCGGTCATGTAAATGCGTTTGTCTTTGAAGGTTTCTTCTACTACGGCAAGGTATTCTATGAATTTTTTTTCAGAGCCAACATAGGCAACAGAACTTATGAGTATGTCAGGGTTTATCTTGTCGCATACCTTTTTTAGATCGGGAAACGGCACATCCTGACCCAGATAATAGGTTTTATAACCCCTCTTTTTAACAAGGTAATGGATGAATAGCAAGCCTAGTTCATGAAGCTCATTTTCAGGAAGGAATAATACGATCTTTTCTTCTTTGGTAGCCGATTCAATCAGCCCATCAATGGCTACAATCATCTTCTGGCGAATGAGATTGGAAATGAAGTGTTCCTGCACGGGGTTGATCTTATTGGAGAGCCAAAGCACACCAATTTTGCGCAAGAAGGGATACACGATGTGATTGATTGTCTCCTCAAATCCTTTTTTTAGGATGCAGCTCGAAAGGGTCTTTTCAAATTTATCCTCATCAAGATCAACCATGCATATGGTAAGCTGATCGATGAAAATTTCATTTTCAGGTTTTACATCATTGGCGAGATCCTGAATCTTCGCGCAAAGCTCCGCCTCGGTCAGGCTGGCAATTTTCGAAATTTTTAAACCCTGATTATAGAGAATGGAGACATTAAGGATTTGCTTCAGGTCTTTGTCTGAATAAAATCTTATGTTGGTGTCTGACCTTTCAGGACTGATAAGATTGTGTCTCTTTTCCCAAATTCTTATGGTATGGGCTTTTATACCCGTCAACGCCTCAAGTTCCTTAATAGAATAATTTGCCATCTCTTTTCGCTAATCTCCTGATTAACAACATACTGTTTACAATGTTATAAAATTATTTTTTATGCCATAACAACTTGTGACTTCATCTGAAGTGCTCAGCTTATCCGTTCATCTCTTCTGCGAATTTCGTAAATTTAAACTATGGTAAATACAACCGTTGGAGCAACTGAAGTTATCAAGGTTTCAGGTAAACAAAGGAATCAGCAACCGGATCTTTTGGCTGTTGAAGAGCCTTTGGAAATCAGGTTAAACTATGGGCCCTTGGAGTCAAGGCAGGAGAAGGCCATAGCGGTAACTATGCGCACACCCGGCCATGACCATGAGCTGGCGTTAGGGTTCTTATCTACTGAAGGGATTGTAAAGTCGAAAGGTGAAATAGTAAGCATCTCGCATTGTGAAAGTGTAAAAGAGGAAGAGCGTGGTAATGTAGTTAAGGTAGCTTTGCACCCTGAAGTTGAATTTGATATAAAGCAGTTGGCGCGGCATTTCTATACCAACTCCAGCTGTGGTGTTTGTGGTAAGGCTTCTATTGAGTCAGTGGAAACAGGTTGTCGGGTGATTATCAATCAGGATGTGTTTACTGAAAAGATGATGCATGAGGCACCTGATAAACTAAGGGCTGCTCAAAAGGTGTTTGAATATACGGGTGGACTTCATGCAGCGGGCTTTTTTAATTTGATGGGTGAATTGGAGATGATGCGTGAAGATGTGGGCAGGCATAATGCCTTAGATAAATTGATAGGTGCTGGTATTGAAATGGAGAAGGACTTAAGTCATGGTTTTGTGCTGGTTAGTGGCAGGGCCAGTTTTGAATTGATTCAGAAGGCAGCTATGGCCAGTATTCCGGTATTGGCCGCAGTAGGTGCACCCTCCAGTTTGGCGGTGGACTTGGCAAAAAAAATGAATATGACCTTGCTGGGTTTTGTAAGGAACAATAGTTTTAATATTTATTGTGGTGTGCAGCGAGTTCAAAGTTCTTAGTTCAATGTTTAAAGTTGAGGAGTATCGCACTAATAACATTGTAATTGAAACTTGGAACATAGAACTTTAAACTTATAATAAGTAGTAATGAAGATTAGAATTCAGGGAAATACAATCAGGTTCAGATTGACCAAACAGGAGGTTAGCGACTTTGCAGAACTTGGTGAAGTCAAAGACAAAGTTGAATTTGGAAGTTCAGCCTTAGTCTATCAGCTGATCAGACATCCTAAAGATGATTTTTCGGTTGATTTTGTGAGAGGTGTAATCTCCGTAAATGTGCCAGAGAGCATTGTCAATGGCTGGGCTGAAACAGAACAGGTTGGTTTTGATAGTGAGATCGTTTATCCCAACGGACAAAACCTTTCTTTATTAGTGGAGAAAGATTTTCAATGCCTTATCCCGAGAAAGGAAGATGAGAGTGATTTGTATGCTAATCCGAGGGCAGTTGACAATTAACAAATGGCAATTATCAATATCTACTCTTCTTTGTGAGAAGGATTGAAAATTAAGGGTAGGATGAGTTTGGATTTAATGGGTCTTCCTCTTTGTTTGGCAGGATCAAATTTGAATTGAAGTTGATTTATAACTCTTAACGCTTCATCATTGACAACTGGATTAGTACTCTTTACTATTTTTGGTTTTGAAATATTTCCTGCTGTGTCAATTTCAATTGACACATAAGCTTTGGCCTTACTTGTAAGGTTTTTTGGTATTCTTAATTCATTTAGAATTGAATTATAGAATTTTTCATATCCACCAATTGGAGTCGCTTGTTCTTCCAGTATTATCCCAACAAATATCTCTTCTTCAGATTCAATAGAGTCATTTAAATAAACTTCGACAGAATCGATTCTCTGTAATTTAATATCTTGTGCTTGGACAGCCCCCGATATGCTAGCTAAGGTAATGGCAGTTGAAGCTGCATACTTTATAAATTTTTTATCGAGTTGTGATTTCTTAAATATTCCACATATTGGAGTGTCTGAATTAGACAGCTTTTCTTCTAAAGCACTTTTTGTGAACTTTCTGAAGTCGTGAACTTTATTTTGACATTTGGAGCAGAATGATTCCTCTCCATTGAAATCGATGTTTTCTGTACACGAAAATGCCAGATTGATGTTTGAGACTTTCTTCATTTAATATAGTAAACAGCAAAGGAACGAAAAGTCACAACTTTGAACTGAGAACATTGAACTAATTAAACTAGCTGCTTATACTTCCCTTTACTCTTCCTTACTCTGCACATCACCACTTTATATTCCGGGCACATGGCTTCGCTGTCATGCACATCGCTGGTAATGTTATTGAGCATAATTTCAGGGAAATGAAAGGTAGAGCTCATTACTCGAGGCTTCACTTCATCAGTTATAAACGCTTTAATATCTACCTTACCTCTTGGTGATTCCACACATACCATCTGACCATCCTCAATCAGGTTGTCAGCGGCATCTTTAGGGTTAATCATAAGCACGTCTTCAGTCAAAATATCCACATTGCCTGTTCTTCGCGTCATGGTGCCACAGTTGTAATGCTCCAACTCTCTGTTAGTGGTGATGATGTAAGGGTAATCCTTACCATGCGTTTCTACTTCGGTAGATTCTTTGAAGTTCTGGAAAGTGAACTTGCCTAATCCTCTTTTAAACTCAGTGATGTGCAGCATTGGTGTATCCTTGCCACCCTCAAATACCGGCCACTGCAATCCATTATCACCTAAATTGTCCCAGGTAATGCCCATAAAGAATGGTACAATCTGTGAGATTTCTTCCAGCATTCCCTCGGGTGTGTATGGGGGTTGCGGATAACCCATGCGGTTCATTAAGTCCACTATGATTTCACCATCTGATTTGGTCCCTTCCAATGGTTCTACTACTTTCTTAACACGCTGCACTCTGCGCTCACCATTGGTGAATGTGCCGTTCTTTTCTAAAAATGATGCCCCCGGTAAAATGACTGTAGCATGCTTGGCGGTCTCGGTCATAAATATCTCCTGAACAACAAGCAATTCCAGGCTGTCCATGGCCTTCATTACCTTTTGAGTATTGGGGTCGGTTTGTACCACATCCTCACCAATGAGCCAAAGGGCTTTCAAGTCACCTTTGATGGCAGCATCAAACATTTCAGGAATTTTATAACCGATATGGCTGGGCACATTCGCATTGTAGAAGGTATTGTATCGTGCATTGATCTCCGGATTGGTCACATCTAAATAACCGGCACCCTGATGTGGCTGCGCCCCCATATCCGCTGCACCCTGTACATTGTTCTGACCTCTTAATGGGTTCATTCCGGCTCCTTTCTTACCAATATTTCCGGTAATCATGGCTAAATCAGCAATAAGCTGCACGGTAAATGTACCTTGGCTGTGCTCAGTAACGCCTAGACCATGGAATTCCATAGCGGCATTCGCTTTAGCATAGGCCAAACTCGCTTCTTTCACCAAGTCTTTATCAACACCCGTAATGGCTGCCAGCTCATCCATATCGAGTTTCAGGATTTCTTGTTTAAACTCTTCAAACCCTTCCGTTCTCTTCGCCACAAAGTCTTTGTCCATCACATCTTCATTGATGATGTAATACAGCATCATGTTCAATAGCGCGACATTCGTACCCGGACGAAGCTGCAAATGATACTTGGCGTACTTGGCCAATTCTATTTTTCTAGGATCAATAACGATACCCATTGTGCCCTTCATCAACTTCTGCTTGATCTTAGCACCTGTTACCGGGTGAGCGTCTGTTGGGTTCGCACCAATCACAAGAATACAATCGGTATACTTCAGATCATCAATGGAGTTAGTAGCAGCACCTGTACCAAAGGCACGCTGCATGCCCAAAGCCGTAGGAGAGTGGCATACCCTCGCACAGCAGTCGATGTTATTTGTACCTACTACCGCACGCATAAACTTCTGCATCAGATAGTTCTCTTCATTAGGTGTACGTGCAGAAGATATTCCTGCTATGGAATCCGGGCCATGATCAGCGATAAGCTGTTTGAATTTGTCGGTGATGAAATCATACGCCTCATCCCAGGTAGCTTCTTCAAACTCACCATTACGTTTAATCAATGGCGTTCTCAGCCTATCAGGGTGGTTATAGAATTTGAACGCATATCTTCCCTTAAGGCATGTATGTCCACCATTGGCGGCAGCATCATAAGGTGCCTGAATGGATAGTATCTCTCCATTTCTGGTAGAAACCTCCAGGTTACAACCAACACCACAATAGGTACATACCGTTCTGGTTTTCTCAGCTTTAGCTACCGACTTGGATTCAAATACATCGCTAATAGCTGAAGTTGGACAGGCCTGCGCACAAGCACCGCAGCTTACACAATCCGATTCTTTAAAAGACTGGTCATGCCCTTTGATAATGTGACTGTCAAACCCACGGCCGGCCATGTTCAATACAAACTCACCCTGCACTTCATCGCATGCACGTACACAGCGGTAGCAATTGATGCACTTCGATAAATCGGAAGTCATGTAAGGGTGAGAAAGGTCTTTTTCTCGGTGGAGGTGTGTTTCACCTTCAGGGTAGCGCACATCCCTGATGCCCACACTGGCTGCTACATCCTGCAATTCGCAATTGCCATTTACCTCACAAGTAAGGCAGTCCAGCGGATGATCTGTAAGTACTAATTCTATTATGTTTTTTCTAAGCTTCTGGATATTGGGCGAGTCAGGATAGAGGTACATTCCCTCTTGCATCGGGCTGTGGCAGCTGGCCATGGCTTTGGTTTTACCCTCTTTTTGCAACGCTACATCCACACTGCACACCCTACAGCTACCAAAAGGCTCCAGGTTAGGAGCGTCACATAAAGTAGGTACAGATTTTTTGCCGTTGTGCCTGCGAAGGAACGAAAGCATGGTTTCACCTTCATGAATGGGATAAGCCTTGTCGTTGATGTATGCTACCTTACTCATATCCTATTTTTCAAAATGTTTATTCAATTCATCGCCAAAATACTGGAGTGCATTTTTTGCCGGAAGCGGAATGCCACCGCCATGTGCGCACAAACTTCCCTGTTGTAGGGTAGACAATAAATCGTCAAATAATTCTCTCGATATTTTATAATCACTATCCGCTGACTTCTTTAACATTTCATGTGCCCTTTTCGTGCCTAATCGGCATGGGAAGCACTTTCCACAGCTTTCAAAAGAAGCGAACTCAAACAGATGTTCTAAATACTTAATCATTTGGAAGTCTTCCGGAATACTTACCACAGACGCATGACCTAACAAAAAGCCATTGCTGGCAAAAGACTCAAAATCAACATTCAAATCTTTGATTTTATCTACGGGCACAATGCCGCCTAATGGACCACCAATGTGCAATGCCTTCACTTCCTTCTTAAAACCGCCAGCCATTTCATATACCACCTTGGCCAGAGGAGTGCCCATTTCTACTTCGTAGATACCGGGGTTATTGAAGAAACTATCACAGCAAATGAGCTTCGTTCCGGATGATTTTTCCGTTCCTAATTTTTTGTAAGCCTTGCCACCATTTTTGATGATGAAGTGCAATGCCGCTAATGTCTCTACATTGTTAACTACGGTGGGTTTGTTGAACAAACCTTGCGTGGTAGGGAAGGGCGGACGGGTACGCACTTCCGGGCGTTGTCCTTCTATAGAGTTGATTAATGCTGTTTCTTCACCGCAGATGTAAGCACCTTGCGCACGAATAACTTTCAGATCAAAATTGAAATTTGCACCCAGTATATTCTCACCCAAATAACCATGATCCCGAAGCTCTTGAATGGCAGCTTCCACAATGGTTACCGATTCAGGATATTCACCACGGATGTATACAATGCCCCATGATGCTCCGGTAACATAGCCGGATATGATCATCCCAAACAATACAGAATGTGGCCGTTCTTCCATTAAATAGCGATCGGAATAAGCTCCCGGATCACCTTCATCGGCATTACAGATAATAAATTTAGTATCGTTTTCTTCGTTTTTGCAGCTTTCTAATTTGAATCCCATTGGGAAGCCTGCACCACCACGACCACGAATGGACGAGGTTTTAATTTCTTCTAATATTGCTTCGCGTGATTTTGCTAATGCCGCTTTCAACACGGCATAATGTGCATCGAAACCTTCATATGGAGCTGTAAGCACAGGGTTGTCACTCACCACATTATAAGTGTCCTTGGCAGGTGCTTTTGTGTTGATGATATTTTCAATTTCTAAAGCAGACTTAGCTGAGTAGTTAGTCCCATTGTAATGAAATGCTCCATTCTCATGGCATCGACCAAGGCAGGTCATATGGCCAATTTCATCGGCTTTAAATTTCTTTGACAGCGTATCGTGAACTTCCTTTTGCGTGCCAGCACAAAGGCAAGCCGAGCCATTGCACACATAGACTTTCTTACCCTGATTTTCGGGCTTCATAAAATCATAGAAAGTGGTAGTGCCGTAAGTGGAAGACTTGCCAATCAGAAATTCTTTGGCCAGAGCATCAAGATCAGCCTTTTTAGGCGTTCCTGTTTCAGAAGCCAGTTGCCCCATTTTCTCAAACAGGTTATCGACAACTCCTTTACGACCGGATAATTCACTTAAATTTTTAGACATACTGCTTTTTTAGTAGTGCAAACCTTTGAACTCACTCCAAAGGCCTATTATCAACTACTAAATTTACTTTCAACTGGGGAGGAATGCAATTAGCTGGAGGGTTAATATTTTTTCTGTCTAATCGTGTTGGAGTCGATAACGGTTAAAGTATGTTCAAGTGAAACAGTCTTTTTAGAAAGGAGCTCTTCTAAAATCTTTGCAGTCTCTAATGGTTCGGTTGGCTGAACTCTGATGAAAACGACAACGGCTTGCGGCTTGTATCCATGTTTGAAAATTAATTCACCGTAATCGCTATCATAAGTTATAATTGTCCTGTTCTCATCAATAGCAATATGCATAACCTGTTCGTCCGTAATACCGGGATCGTCAACTCCAATTGCCTTAACGTCATAACCTTTTGATTTGAGATAGGTGATACTGGAGAATGGAACATTCTCATTGGCTAGGTACTTCAAGTAGGTTAAATTTAAGAATTAGTGTATAAAAGTCCGTCCTTTAAGCATTCTTGAATATAGGAGAAAACAGCCTTTAGTGATTCCTGGTTTACCCGAGGATAATTTTCAAGAATTTGTTGTTCTGTCCATCCTTGAGCCAGTAGTCCAATGATATGTTCAACGGATACGCGAGTGCCTTTTATTGTCGGTTTACCCAACAGTACAGCTTCATCCGCTACTATATGTTTTCTCCATTCCATATTTAAATTTACGAAATTTCTTAGTTCAGCCTTACTTACCAACGTGTTTATAACAATAAATGACCTATTGTTTTTTTTAAAAAGGGAGGCTTAAGCTTATCACTATCAGGCGCAGAGGACTCTGAGATAACTATAATCAGAGTCCGTTGTGGGTGATTCCCATTGTAGGAATACGGACACTAATGGAACACGTGACGGCATTAGTTAACCAAGTTGTTCGTAAACCCAATCAATGTTTGCCTGCTGTTTGAAGTCAAACCAATTCTGGCGATACTTTGAGTCGTCAATGGCCCATTTGAATTTACTGAATGGTTTGCGTTCAGAAAGAAGTTCTAGTAACCTATCTCTAAATTTGCTGTCGGTTAAAGAATTTGCAAAATCCTCCATTACCTGAAATCCTTGTAGCGAATCCATCTTTACAAACCGTTGATAGTTGTCAGGGTCTGCTTCAATTTGGTCAATAATTTGTTGAAAAGAATCAGGCTCAAAGTATTCACCTTCAGGATCAGGATAGTATTCTATCCTTCCAGTGGGTTTGTGAAAAAAGCAGACATGCCCGCAATCCAGTAGCTCGGCTATTTCTGAAATATTTTGTTTCGTTGGTGTCATTGAAATTAGCTAATGGCCACAATTAAGCTCGTGATCAGTTGAATTAAAGCTACAGGTGCCCAAATACGTTCTATCTTACTGGGAGTAATTGTATTCATTATTGTTCCGATCACAAAAAATACGACAACAACCCAAATACCAATTCCGGAAATTGCATTTAGTTGGGGAAACATCAAGTTAGCTTCGGATAATACAACTGCTGCAATAAAGGCTAGAATAAGCATATTCAACACAGCAACGATTCTCATTTTAGGGGGATATCTACCTGGATATTTTCCGCCCATCGATGCTTTGCCCCATGGAACACCTGCTGCCAGACAACCCTGAAAAATGATTACAATCACGGTTAATATGGTAAAGATAATGGCCGCGACAGTTTCTAACATCTCCTATGCATTTATTTATTCGATTCTAATTGCGCTAGGGGTTAATGCACTCGTTTTGGAAACGAGCGCCAGCTGAGGCTGTTGCCCCTAGTCCACAATCTTTATTTCTACTTTCGTCCCGTCTGGCAGATCTTTAATTTGTCTATGGACGTCTCCAAGGTAACTGAAATGCTTTTTAATGCTTAACGGTGCAAAATTGTCTACCGTATAGCCACCACCGATGATAGGTAGTTTATAGTACGAGTAAAGTTGTCCGTCCTTTAATTTTTTGTTTGAAAGTCTTAACTCGGTTGTCAAGTCAATCATGAACCACTCATTTACTTGTTCAACGTTTTTTAGTTTCTCTTCAAAGTCCTCAATTGTGTTAGCTACTAATTTGAGTTCGCCACCTCCAACGTCAAGCCAATAAACTCTTTTGTTATTGTCAGTTAAGAACATGTCGCCAATTGTCGAAACTAGTAATACCTCTTTGTCTGTCCCGATTAGCCAAGTCCAGCTTTCCGTCAGCTTGGCAGAAGTATCGTTATTGAACTTTACAATTAAGTCGTCTAGGGTTCCTTTCATCTTGTTCTAAGTTGGAGAATTTGTCCAGGGGCAGTTGGGCACAACAAGCGAATAGTCACAATTACTGCTATACACTAATAACGACAACTAATATATTAAATTAGATATTGGTTTTTTACAAAATACAGACTAAACAATGAATTTATCATTTAGGGTGCCGATCACTATTGAGTTGCAGAAATTTGAAAACTGATTTTTGATGCCTAAAGCAGCGCAGTCGTCTAATCATTTAGAAATTGGTGCTTTCCTACAATAGCATATTAAACAAATAACCAGATATGATAATGCATAATGTTACCACCCCAAAAAAGGTGGCTATCAGCTTAAAGGTCATTATCTTCTTTAAAAGCATTGCCTCGGGCAGTGATAAGCCTACAACACCCATCATAAAGGCAATTGCAGTACCTAGGGGAATTCCTTTGGCCACCAACACCTGAACAACGGGAAGGATGCCAGCCGCATTGGAGTACATAGGAATGGCGAAAATAGTAGCTATGGGCACTGCAAACAGATTGTCTTTATCCATGTACTGCTCAAAAAAACCTTCAGGTACATATCCGTGCATCAATCCGCCTATGGCAATGCCTATGATCACATAAGGCATTACTCCTTTTAGAATCGTGGTCACTTCTGACCAAATTATGGGCAGCCGCTTCCTGAGGGTAAGTTGCTCATTTTTGAATTTATCCTGTTCTCTTTGAGAATTGGCCAGGATCTCCTTTACCCATGGCGTTAACAGGTTTTCCAATTTCAGCTTTTGAAGAATAATGCCCGATATAGTGCCCAGCATCACGCCACTTACCACGTAGATGATGGTGGTCTTTATGCCAAACAGGCCTACAAACAGACCTATGGCTACTTCATTTACTAGTGGGGAAGTAATTAGGAAAGCAAAGGTGACACCCAGCGGAATACCACCCTTTACAAATCCAATAAATAGTGGCACTGAGGAGCATGAGCAGAACGGAGTAACCACCCCAAAAAGACTGGCCATTAAGTATTCCAATCCGTAAAGCTTATTTCTTGAAAGGAAGTTTTTGACCCTGTCAATTGGGAAATAACTGTTGACTACCCCCATAAAGAAGATAACAGCTACCAGTAGAATGGAGATTTTAGTGACATCATAGATAAAGAAGTTCAAAGCTTCAGCTAAATGCTCTCCTTTATCTAAATGAAATACATCATATACCAGCCAATCTGCGATGGCCTGTGCCCAATCAAACATAACTAGTTAATTTAAGAGGGCTAATATTTCCTCTTTAGAAGGTATTCTGCCTTTGGTTTTTATCTCGTTGTCAATAACCAATGCCGGGGTAGCCATTACATTAAATTTCATGATCTCCTCAATGTCTTCAACTTTCTCAATAGTTGCGTCAATGTGATTTTCAGAAACTACATCTTTTACCAACCCGGTTAGAGACTGGCATCTTGCACACCCTGTACCTAATATTTTAATAGACTTTGTCATGATTTCCCTGTTTTAATGATATCGTAAAGTTACGATTGGTCAGCAGCGCATAACATGATAATTATCAACTAAAATCATTCTTTTAGGCAGCAAAATCTGGGGTTTTGTTTTGGGAATTCCTGACTTCCTATGCCCTACATTTGAGATGAAGAAATAAAATATGGTTATCACTATGGGCATAGTGCGGCAGTCGCCACGTAAAAAGATTGCTTCTCCTGATTGTCGTATGAATCGCAAAGACGCAAGCTTGCGCTGGGGGTGTGACTGAAGGTATAGCAGTTTAGAATTCTAAATCGCTATATCTAATTGGTAATATTAATTCAGATGCCATTTCTCTGCCAGTTCAGCATTAAACCCATCCTTATCTTTGGGATTAGGCTCTCCTTTGCCAGTTTCTATAAGTTTATAAAGGCTGCTAGTAATGTAACCAGTCCAGGCGTCATTACAAACCTCATAGCATTCATAAGTTGGTACCAAACCTTTGTGTGTAAACCTGACCTTGGTTTTGCCTGATTCTTCAATTATCTCAAAAATCAGCTGAGTATCAACCCACTCGGTTTTGTCGCTAATGAAATTAAATTCATTTTCTAACACTTGATAAACAAGCCTTTTATTTTCCACCATCTCCACCAATTTCATTTTACACAAGTGAATGTCTTTATAATGGTAGAAAAACGCTTCATTGAGCTGATCAGTTGGGCCATCTATTTCTTCTGACCACCAGGCACGGAAATTTTTGATAGCATTATAGGCCTTTGCAGGAGAAGCCTCCACAACGATGTTAGCGGTATAATCTTGATTGTTCATAATGATTTGATTTTGATTGTTGTCAATAGGTTGAGTTGTTGTTTGCTGGCCATAGCTGGTATGCATAATGGCTAACAAGCAGGATATAAGAATAATTATCTGTTTCATGGGATCAGGCGGTTATGGGCTCATTTACAATTTTTTTAAAGGCATTCAGATATTCCGTCCAAGCCTTTGAACAATTGTTATAGCATTCAATTTGCGGAACCAGGCCACGGTGTGTAAAGGTTACTTCTGTTTTAGATCCCTTACTTTTAATATCAAAACTTATCGTTGTATCGATCCATTCTTCAGGGTCAGAAAGAAAGGTAAGCTTACTTTCAGTCACAATCCATTCTATTCTCGATGATGGTTCAAGGGCGATAAGTTTCATTCTTGTAAAATGCATCCCGTTACCGGCCAGAAAGGTGAACTCGTCATTGAGCTTTTTGCTCTCTCCGGTAATGGTCTCTTCATAAAATCCTACCCACCACTGCCTAACATCAAGCAGTAATTTGCACATCTCTTCTGCCGATTTTGAAGTTTCGAAGTGATAGGTAAAGCTGTCGGTTATTGGATTTTTGGTATGTGTTGTCATCACTTATTGGTTTGGTTATTAAACATTGGATTCTGCTTGATAATACAAAGCTATGGTCTTGATATGCCTTTTAAAATGGGCTATATAGACATTGTTATGGGTTGATTTGGACATGGTGTATGTTTAATTTTGAATCAAAATTACGCTGAGATGAAGCATCTATCGATCATTGTGCCTAATGGCGAAAATAACCTGAGCAGCATTGTTGGTACTTATAAGATATTTACCCGCGCCAATGAGATCTGGAAAAACAAAAATCAGGAAGAACGCTTTAAAATTGAACTTGTGGGCACTGCCGAAAATATTGATTTTCATGGGGGTATCTTTTCAGTGAAAACACACACCAACTTAGCGAGGACTAATAAGACTGATCTGATCATTATTCCTTCCCTCAATCACAATTATGAACTAGCCCTTCTTGAAAATGACGAGCTTGCCCATTGGCTGGTTAAACAATATAAGGAGGGTGCTTCTGTTGCCAGTATTTGTACGGGCGCATTTTTACTGGCATCCACAGGCTTGCTTGATGGCAAAAGTTGCTCTACACATTGGTCAGTAGATGCAGCATTCAGGCATAGATTTCCTAAGATTGATCTCAAAACAGATAAATTGATAACCGATGAAGATGGCATCTATACCAATGGGGGAGCCTTTTCATTTTTGAATTTGATCATTTATCTCGTTGAAAAATATTTTGATAGAGTAACTGCGTTGCATTGTGTTAAGATTTTTCAGATTGATGTGGACAGAAATATGCAGTCGGAGTTCAGGATTTTTAATGGGTATAAAAATCATGGTGATGAGGAGGTCATTGAAGCGCAGACTTATTTTGAATCCAACTACCAGGATAAGATTTCGATTAGCGATCTTACCGATCAGCTTAGTATTGGCAGAAGGAGTTTTGACAGGCGTTTTAATAAAGCAACAGGCATTACCCCACTGGAATATCTACAGCGCGTAAAAATAGAAGCAGCCAAAAAATCTTTGGAAAACACAAGGAAGACAGTGAACGAGGTGATGTTTGACGTTGGATATTCAGATGTTAAGGCGTTTCGTGAAGTATTCAGAAGAATAACGGGAATGTCGCCATTGACTTATAAGGCCAAGTATAATAAAGCAGCGTTTATTTAAGCAATGAGTTGAGATAAGAATATGCAAGGCTGAAAATGATCTGCTTCATAGACTTAAGGAATAGGGTTTTCTGATAGATTCAGAAACAGATTTGAAGAGCTTCGGGATATCTACAAAAAGGACTCAAAATATCATGACTTTGAGTGTTGGAATGCACTCGTTTTGGAAACGAGCGCAAGCTGGGTATTGTGCGTTTGTTATTAATTCTTGGCAGATTTTGTATCGTGTTTTGTTTTGTTGTATTTTAAATTGATAAACACTAAGTGAGTTTCAACATTTTTCTTATCATCATTTTGATGCGGCATTCTAAAACGAAACTCGTTTTCTTTGTTTCTATTTACTGAACTGAAATTTTCTTGCAAATATTCTTCCGTTTTGTCTAAGATGGTGGTTAAATTCTTATGATAGCTGAATACAATTATGCCACAAAAGTTGTTATGCCAGCCTAAATAGCCTCCAACTTGATCTATCGCATCTTTTAAAGTCTTTATACCATCCCAAACTTTTAACTCAAAGATGTGTTCGTTAAGCCCGTCTTTCGTTTTGATAAGAATGTCAGTTTTGCCTTTATAATTTTTCGCTTCCGCAAAAACTCGTCCTTGAAAGATTACATTCAAAGGTGTTTTTATTTTTGCACGAATATTTTCCTCATTCAATCCTTGATACTCTTGTGGTTGGTTTTGCATGTCAACTGTTAAGTGCTCCAGTTTAGCGCATATTCTTTTGAATTGATTTGCATCTTGGTTTTTCCCGTCAGTTACTAATGGCTTTGGTGTTTTCCCGAATTTATTCTGTAACCAGTCATCAAAATTTTCGTCAGACACGAAACCCATTATGCCTTTGTTTAAACATGCGTTTCGCATTCGCAGAATTCCGGTAGGTCCAAAACCCAAATAGTAGTTTGAACCACAGTCTTTAGCAATAAACCACTCATCGGCAATATTTACAGCGATATGAATCACCGCTGGTAATTCATCAACATAACCGTAAGAGAAAAATATTTTGTAGGAGTCATCCGCTCGTTTTTGAAATTCTTCAAGTCCTTCTAAACAATTCCAAATTCCTTCAGGGTTGACTTCTTCGTGAAACTCGTAATAAAAAATATTATTGTAATGTCCATTTTCAATGAGCTCAGCTAATTTGTAAGCATTGTTACTGATTATTGAAAGATCGGTAAATGATTTCATCTCTTGTTAGTCAATTTGAAATAAGCAGGTCTCCATGGAATGACACACAACGTTTTGCAGCTACCCGAGGGTGGCGATTTCGAAGCACTTCACTTCAATCAAGCACAAACTTTGATAGAAGCACAAAGCTTTATTTAAACAATGAACCGCCACTTTTGGGTAGGTGCTGTTATGCACTGCCATTAGTTGTCGGGTTTAATTATTATTTCAACAATAAAGTCTTCATCTTCTTGATTTAAGTCGTTCTGAATACCTTTTGGGTTTGTAATTCGTCCTTCCGGGTCATAGGTAAAACATATAAGTCTTTTACAGTCTGGATGGGCTTTGTATTTAGCTTTGTCTTCAATAAGTTGTTTTCCTAAATCCTTGTCTGCTAATCCCTGTCTTGTCATTTTAACTTCTATGACAAGTTGTTCATTTTTCAATAAAAAGTCCATTCTGGAAGAACCACCAGCATAACTTGGTGTCCATTCTTCTTTTCTTATATCATCAAAGTGAAGTTTTAGCAAACAATGTAAAAGGTCTTGAACATCATATTCGTCTTGAACATCTAATGTTGGTTTTGAATTGTATCTCTTCCTTAACTGAACAACTACGGAATGAAACCTGTCAAAAATCACTTTAAGCAAATCAGCTTGAGTTAAAGGCTTATTTGTTTTGATAGGTGTTGCGGTGTAACAAGCTTTAAGGGCTGCAATTAGTTTTGTATGATGTCTTTCAAAATCGTCTTGTTTATATCCCGATATAAATCTGTCATCAAATTTTTTGTAAAGTCTGAATACAGAACTGTTTTCTCCAAAATTTTGAATAATAAAATCTTCAACCGTAGCTATCCAAGCTAAAAATTCATCAGATGGTTTGCTATAAACTCCATACTGACTTCTATAGCTATTGTTAGCAAATGAGTATGTTTGACCTTGAGATATCAATTCGTCTATTCTTTCTTTCATTCAGCGTCTTGTCTTTTATGGTTGTGCACAACAAGCGCATACTAACAATTGCTACTATACACTAATAACAACAACTAATATATTAAATTTAATATTGGCATTTTTATAAAAGCGAGCCAAATTTCAGATGATGGATGAAGGAAAGGTCAGAGCGGTTGTCTTAAAATATCATGACACCATTTCAAGCAGTTTGTTTATGGTGTTGAGGTTTCTGGCGGTCATGGTTACGCCCTTGAAAGCTTTGCCTACTTTCTCCACCAGTTTCGAGCGACCAATACCATCAGGTGCATAAAGGTAAAATACCTTGCCTATGAGCTTGTACTCCTCTGAGTCTGCCTTAAGCGAGTCGAGCAGTTCAAAGTCCGGTGACTGCGGCTCTATATCAAAAAAGAAGAAATGCACGGTCTTGCCCTCGTCAGTCTCGTAAGGGTTGTCTGCCGCAGCTTTTTCAAGGTCTTCTTTACTCAAAATAAAAATATGGGGCTTGAAGCCCCATTTGCCTTCAATAAGTTGCCCAATATCATTCCCGCTTTCAGTGGTGCTTTGAAAAACCACATTGCCACTTTGGATATAGGTTTTCACATTGGTGTAGCCGGCATCTTCCAAGAGTTTTGTGAGTTCTTTCATAGGAACAATGTGCTTGCCCCCAACATTAATGCCTCTTAAAAGTGCGATCTGGGTGTTCATTTCTTCTTCTTTTTTGGTTTTGGTTCTGGCAGTTCTTTGAGCGTAATACGCACCAACTCACTCAACCATTCACTGTCTTCTAACTTATCTTCTATCAAAAAACTGTTTTTGGCTCCTGGGTAGGGTGGAGCTTCCACAACATCTTTAATAAATGCACGACCCGCCTGCGTTGGCTTAATAAAAAGCTTGTTGTCACAGATGAGCCCGAAAATCTTCTTATCACTAAAAATAGCATACTCCCCAAACATTTTACGGGTGGTTACTTCCCCAGCGTTTTTAACCTGGTCGGCTACAAAGTCAACAAATTTTTGGTCAGAGGCCATAGCTTATTTATCTATCGTAAAACCCAATCCCTCAATATACCCTTTGTTCTGGAAGTTGTTTTTGTACAATGAGTTCTCCAGAAACTGATTCAATGCCTTTTGTACTTTTACCACGTCAGGTCGGTTCTCGCGCATTTTGGCATAGGAAGACCGGTCGCTTTTGGCATATTCTGTAATCAGGTGATAATCTTCAGGCTGCTCGAAGTTCATAATACCAGCGGTGTTGTTCATTTTCTTGTAAGGCCAAAATGCCCAGCTGATCTTGTTTTCATCCAGCAGCGTTCTGAAATCATTGACCCATTCATCAGAATTTTCACCAGTCTCGCCAATGTAGATAGGCACATTGTGCTTATTGCTGAAATCCACATAAGTCTGCACCGCCTCCTGATTGACATCAAACCAGTATTTATGAAATTCATAAACCACATTGTCATCGAAAATGGATTCAAAAATATCAAAATTTCCCGCCCAGATGGAGCCATTCAGAAAGATAGTATGGTCTTTATCTACTTTCCTGATCTCAGTTGTGATCCGCTTGTAGAGATTAAAAAGTGCAGGATTTAGCTCCGGCAGCTCATCCTGAAAGTAATGTGCCACTGGCTCATTGACCAGATCATACCCGATAATGATAGGGTCACCCACATAACGCTCGGCAATTTTCACCCAGATGTCGGTCATCAGATCTTGTGATGATTGGCTTTTGAGCAGGTAAGGGTAGCCGTAGCTGTCATCAATATTATCTCCTGTTTGTCCGCCCGGGGCGCAGTGCATATCAAGCAAAACATACAACTTCTCTTGTCGGCACCATTCTATCACCCTGTCGAAATAGGTAAAGCCCGCATTGCGCTTGCCCATATAAAGGTCTTCGGTAAACAGTTTGTAATGAAAGGGCAGTCTGATATGGTTGGAGCCAATACGTTTGAGGTATTTGATGTCTTCCTGCGTTATATAATTGTCAAGAAAACCATCCCAAAAAGCTGCCAGACTATCTGGCCCTATAAGCTCATAAAGTAATTCGTCAATTTTTCTTGGAGCATTCACCTGCTCCATTTTGAACATATAACCTTCAGGCACCAGCCAGTTGCCAAGGTTAGTACCTTTCAGAATGATGGCCTCACCTTGCTCATTGACCAATTCTTTGCCTTTGGTTTTCACAAAGCTTACCGAGTTGTCATAAACTTTTTGTTCGGTATTTTCTTCTTTGGCAGTATCGTTTGTCTTTTCAGGCGAATTACAAGTGAAAAATATGGCTGCGCTGGCCAGGAGTAAATAATGGATTGATTTCATGTTGTGAGTCGTTACGGGAAGTAAGTAATTAACTTAAACCAACAATTGCAAATCAGATGTTGTGATCGGGGTTTTTAGCCATTGTTTATTGCCATCTTCCGCTCTAAACCCCGTGCAATTTTAAATTTTTAATAATTAACTTTAGTTGAACAACATCTATCAAATGCAATGACTGATATGATCATTTATGCTGCAGTGCTGGTCTTTGTGATAACTGGTTTGATATACATCAAAAATAAGTTGACAGGAAAAGACAAGGAGTAAACTATTTTACTTCGCAGATACCCGCAATGTTGCATTTGAGGTGATCAATGAAATTCAACAGGTACTGTTGTGATTCTTGCTTATCGAACATAACTGCATACCAGTTTCTAAAAAGGCCTTTTTTTGTGATAGGGATAGCAGTAAGCGATCTGTCTTTGAGATAGGGAGTGGCCATCCATTGCGCCATTACTTTTACACCCAGTCCGGCCTTTACCATTTCTATTACGGCCTCTGTCACCTGTATTGACATCACTTTCTTAGGCTGCACACCAGCGGGCATCAACACACTTCTGATCACCTCTACTGAATGCAGGGGGTAGGAGTGAATGATGAGCGTTTCATCAGCAAAGTCTTTGGCATTTAGATATTTCTTTTTGGCGAGTTTATGAGAGGAAGGTACAATGGCTACCATTTCATCTTCAAAAAGATCATGATAGTGCAGGTTGGGATAGTTGCGTTTTTCACTCACTATGGCGATGTCAATTTTGCCGTTAAGCAGCAGTTTTTCTGTATGGTCAGTATCGTCAGGATAAATCTCGATTTCGATTTTAGGAAACTCCTTGTTGAAGTCTATCATGAGCGATGGCAGCCAATGATAAGTAGTGTAGCATTGGGTGGTCAACCTAATGGTTCCAGTGTCTCCACCCACATATTTTTTTACCGATAGCTCGGTTTGCTCCAGCTCGCATAAAATTTTTTCAGCAGAATCAAGCACAATTTTACCCGCTCCTGTGAGCACCAACCTTTTATTGATTCTGTGAAATAATGGCGCACCAAGTTGGGTTTCAATTTCCTTCAATTGATGGCTTAAAGCGGATTGAGATAGAAAAAGTGCGTCCATGGCTTTGGTAAGGCTGCCTTTTGAAGCTACTTCTTTTACAAGTCTGAGGTGACGAATCTCCATGTAGTATTAGTTTTATTCATGAATTTAACAAAATAAATTCATCCAATTAATAGAACGGCAAATTTTTCGAACCGTTACATTCGGCATAACCAAATCAACACATGTTATGAAATCCCAAACACTACACCCTTTCGACCTTGTAACTTCTTTTTCAAAAAAAGAAAAAACCACCAGAACCTCTGCCGGACCAACTAAAACTGAGATGATTCAGTACCTGCGCAGGGTCAATGGCCACCCAATAGGATTAGCAGCTTTTACCAAATAACGCCTATGAAATTAAAGAACTACTTTTTATTGATACTACTGGCCGCACTTTGGGGACCATCATTTCTGTTTATAAAAATTGCAGTGGTGGATATTTCACCCATTATGATGGCCGCCATGCGCATTGGCTTTGCGGCAATATTTCTGAATGTATTTTTACTGATGAGACGGATAAAACTTCCAAAAGACAAAACCTTCTGGAAGCATGTGGCACTGGCTGGGTTCTTTGCACAGGCTTTGCCGTTTATTCTTATCAATTGGGGAGAGCAATATATTGATAGTGGACTGGCATCAATAATTAATGGCCTCACTCCATTGAGCACGGTGGTTTTAGCTCATTTTACTATATCTGCAGAGCGACTATCAGCTAAAAAGCTGGTAGGTGTAGCACTCGGCTTTACGGGTTTGGTAGTATTAAGCTTGCCAAAGCTCACCAACGGCTTTGATGCAGCTTTCTTAGGAATAGTAGCAGTGACACTCGGTGCTGTCAGCTATGCCATTGGGTTGGTTTATTCTCGTAAGTATTTGAGCAAAGCAAAACCTATGCACGCACCGGCAGGGCAGTTGTTGGCTTGTTCAATTTACATGGTGCCATTGGCGTTTATTTTTGATTCACAAACCGTGTTTTCACAAATTGGCACTCCCGCATGGGTATCAATATTTGTGCTTAGCTTTTTTGGTACTGCAGTGGCATTTGTAGTTTATTTCAACCTGATAGAAAGAGCTCCGGCATCATTTGTTTCGCTGGTCACTTATATCATGCCTATTTTTGGAATTGCCCTTGGCACCATATTTTTAGATGAGGTGATTACCAGCACCATGGTATTTGGAATGCTGTTGATCCTGTCCGGTATATTAATAGTTAATATAAGATTGAAGTTTTTAAAACCGAAAATAGCAGAAGATCAGGTGGTGGCTCGTTGAGCTGCTACCTAATGCTGGTGTTTGTCAATATACTTTTTAAATCCTTGTTTGTAAGTCTGGCTAATAGGTAAAAACTCTCCGTTGATCTTTATTGAATTGCTGGAGACTACATCAATTTGTGCCGTATTGACAATGTAGGATTGATGGATGCGCAAAAAGCCTTTTTCAGCAAGGTTATTCTCCAGGTCCTTCATGTTCATTAGGCTCATGATTTTTCTGCTTCTCAGGTTGAATTTTACATAATCCTTTTGCCCTTTGATATAAAAGATGTCCGCCAGAGGTACTTTGACCATGTCTCTACCATCCTTAATAAAAATATAATCCTCACCAGCATTTTTAATATGGCCAGCCTCTGGTTGAATGCCTTGAACGTGAGATAACACTTTATTAACTGCTTTTATGAATCTGGGAAAGTTAAATGGCTTTAACAAATAGTCAGTAGCATCAAGCTCGAAACCATCAACCGCATATTCGGCAAAGGCCGTGGTGAAAATTATTTTAGGCTTATGCTGCAAGGTTTTTACCAGGTCAATTCCTGTAATCCCCGGCATCTTGATGTCAATAAAAAGCAAATCTATCGGGTGACTGTTGAGGTAGGGAAGGGCATCGAGCCCATTGGTAAATTCCTTAAGCACTTCAATTTCTGAAACCCGGCTGCAGTAATCCAGCAAGAGCTTTCTGGCCATCGGCTCATCTTCTATGATGATACACCTTAATTTCATGTTAAGTCGAGGGTTAGTGATACATGAAATTTTTTCTCACTTTCATCAATATTCAAGGTGTATTTGCCAGGATATCCAAGTGCCAGTCGCTTCTTAACATTGTCCAACCCAACACCTGATGACTCATGATCACCTTTTTCTCCAATACTATTTTCAACAACTAAATACATGATATTTTCTTTGGTAGAAAGTCTGATATCAATCCAGCTTTTTTCATCCTTATCAGTAATGCCATGTTTAAAAGCATTTTCAACAAAAGGGATAAATATTAGTGGGGCAATTTCCAATTGGTCATTCGCCTCTGTTACATCAAATTTAAGGTCAAACTTGTTATTGAGCCTAATGGCTTCAAGGGCAAGATAATCCTGAATGTAATCTATCTCCTTACGCAGGGTTACGCTGGATTTATTGGAATCATAAATCATATAACGCATGATGTTAGAAAGCATCACAATAACTTCGGAAGCCTGATCGCTCTTTATCTGTGTGAGATAGTTGAGGTTGTGCAAAGTGTTGAATAGAAAATGTGGATTGATTTGCGATTTCAAGTATTTGAGCTCTACTGCCAGTTTTTCATTTTCCAGCGTTTTCTTTTTATTCTCCATCTCAAACCAGTCTACGGCAAATTTTATCATACCGGTAAAAATCATGAAGCTCATCTCATCCCACAATGTGCTAACAAACCTGATCCAACCAAAAGATTCGAAGTAATTTGAGTTACCAAGGCTGGTTAGCGTGGCATTTTCTGTAATCACCTGAAAGAACATGACTATGGCAATGGCCGGTACTAATCTGAGAAAGTACCTTTTTAATCTTTTCGTTCTGAGCAGATCTGGTAAGATGAAAAAATAGTGAGTGTAGCTCAGTATAATATGGAAGAACATGGGGACGGTGATCCTAAGAAAGGCCACCTTAAAATCCATAAAAGCCGTGAAATCATAGATTTTGTAGCTGAAAAAGAGCGCCCAAAAGCTGAAATTCAGCCAGAAGATCCTGTTACGTAAGAAGGAAAATTTCACACGCTAAAAATAAGGAGTCTCATAGATTAAACCTGCTTATTGATCCGCTTTCACTGAATAATCGACATAATAACCTTTTTGATCGACAACCTGAGGATGTAGTTCAGATGGTATGATAGGCAGATTATAGGCAACGGCTTGTCTAAAATTTCAGCTAAAAAAAGATCGGAGCGTTTTATTTGCGGTATGAGAACTACCAGATATGCAGCTATTTTTATCATGACAATGGTTTTTGCCAAATCCATTGCTCAGCAGCCAAAGGAGATTATTAACCATACCATTGAGGCTATGGGTGGCCTCGAAAAATGGAAATCCATTGACTATATCAATCTGAAAATGGCTGGACATAAGTACTGGCTGGAGCAGTCAGAAAACCCGAACGGACCTTATATCACGTCCTATGAAGTGGTAGATGAAGTTCATGGGGTATGGCGAGATCAGATGAGTAGAAAGGAAGCCTCCAGGATGTTTCAGTCTGCCAATGAAATGAAGATGGAGATGATGATCAATGGAGAATTTGGCACTATGAAATTTGGCGACAGGGTCATGCCCTTGCCTTCAGGATACAGACAGGTACATGATGAATGGATGCGTTATGCTCCGGAGAAATTGGTTTTGGATGCACTGAAGTTTCCAATCAGAAAGGAAACGGATCAGGTTTTGGAAGGCACGAACCACTGGGTCGTGAGTTATGTAAAAAATGAGTTAAAACACACGCTTTATATTAATACCAATACCCATTTGCTCTATCAGGCAGATATTGAGACATTTTCTCCTTATGATATCTTCAATTATCCGTGGGGAAAATTCACCACTACCATAAAATACTCTTTGCAGTGGTTATATCCTGCCAAGGTGCGTTATCCTGCTCAATGGGATGTTTACAAACTGGGCAAGCCGTTCAGGTCGGTAACTATTTTTGATATAGACTTTAAGCCTGAAGTTGATCGGGCGCTGTTTGCTATACCAGAGTCAATGACTTCACCACCAAAGGCTACTCTGGTGAAGGACATGCCATTGGCTGTTGACAAGATTGAGACTATAGCTGATAATATCTTTACCATTCCTGGCTCGTGGTACACGGCCCATGTGGTGCAGGATGATGGTATTTTAATAATTGAAAGTCCAATATCTTCTGATTATAGCGAGCAGCACATTGCCTTCTTGGAAAAGAAATACCCAAGCAAACCGATCAAGGGAGTTTTTGTCACCTCAGACGCATGGCCGCATATAGGTGGAGCAAGGGCCTATGCTGCACGTAACATCCCCATTTACACACACCAACTGAATGAACCATTATTAAAAAAGCTATTGGCAGCAGACTACTCCATGATGCCAGATGCTTATGAGAAGTCTAGACCAAATCCAAAGTTTAATCTGATCAATGAGCCTATGGAAATAACAGATAAGACCAATCCGGTAAGGATAATACCCGTGAATGGCGAGGGTGGGGAGCGAATGATTATGTTATATTTCCCTAAAACCAGGGTGCTTTATGCCAGTGATTTGGTGCAGTATTCAGGAAGGAATAAGGAATTCTTTTCACCACAATATTTGACTGAAGTAAAATCAGCAGTTGATAAATATAAACTGGATGTGGAAACGGTGTTTGCATTTCACACTTCACCTATAGCCTATAAGCAAGTGCTTGACTTTTTGGAGAGGTTTAAAAAGCAATAATTAGTATCGTCACTCCGAAGGAGGTACGACTGAGGAGTCTCCTTATCGGCTAAGGAGATTCCTCTCCGCCAACTGGGGGATCGAAATGGCATTGCTTAAATGTTCCTTCTCTGCTCATACACATAGCAAAGCGACTCATCAAATTGTCTTTCTTCAATGAACGTGAAACCAAGCCTTTCATAAAATCGGTGTGCCTGAATGTTAGATTTTAGCGGGTCAATCAGAATAGCATCAACTGCTGGGTTTTCAAAACATCTTTCAATGGCCATTTTCATCATGGTAGTGCCATAGCCCTTGTTCAGGTTTTTTGCTTCACCTATCCATATATCAATGGCTCTTTTACTTTTAGCAACATCTCCCCAGTAATGACTTTCTTCCAGGTAAGGGTCAATGATCTGGATAAAACCAAGTGGCTCGCCATTGAGTTCAGCAATCAACTGCTCCCGCCACTCGGGGTCTTGGGTCAGCTCTTCTTCCCAGTTCCAGTCATCATCCGGATCGCAGTCGATAACATGCTGCTGGGTGTCCCAATACTTTACCAATTCCAGGTCGTTGATCGTAGCAGGTCTTAATGTGATCATGAGAGTTTACTTAAACTTATAACCAAGTTAATAGAATTACCATTCTTTGAGATTATACTCAACCCCAGTCACCCTCAGCTTTAACCAGGTCCAGGTGCCGTTTTCCATTGCCCAGTCTACCTCGCACGCTACAGGCACTTTAATGCCGTTCAATGCTTCGGTTTTTAGAGCGCGTACTGTCCATTCAGATGGTTCAGCATCATCAGCGCCTTTATAGCGCATAGCTACCACCTTGTTAAAATTGCCTGCATCATCAAAATGAAAAGTGGCTGATCCCGTAGTGCCACCATAGGCTAATGTGGCTTCTACCGAATGTTCATCAATCCCCTTCCAGCTGATATAAGGACTTATAGCCGCTGAGGGAAACCACACAATTTCAGACAGGTAGCGTTGCAATGCCGCCTGGTCCACTTTTGCATTGTCACTCACATCAACCATCGGGAGCATGGAGAACAGCTTTATGGTCATGGCACCCTTGCCGTCTTCAAATTTATCACGTCCTGCCACAGGCATTAGCGGATTCATTTGTAAATCTACTGACCAGTTAAAGGCAGGAGGGTCTATGGAGAAATACTGTTTTGCAGTGGCGCTGGTCCAGTCTGTTTGCTCAAGCTTCATCAGCATTTGCAGCTCCTGTGTGAGGTGGACGTTATAAACCACTTCCTTACCAATGGCTCCGCTTTTATTTAGCCACTTTTGCACGGCAGGAGGCAGGTCTGAAATCATACCATTGGTTAAGATAGTTTTATCAGGAGTTTTTGTTTTGGCAAATAAACCATCAATTTCGGTATTTACTGTTTTGTTGAAGCTGTATGCAGAATATGCTATAACTACAGCAATGAGTATGACCACATTTAACAGGGTGCCATATTTAGCATCCTGCCAACTGATAACAATCAATACCTGCGATAAAACTACAGCAACACCAGCGGCCAGCCACCAGTAATCGGAGTGGATGATACGCTGAACAATGGCAATAGAAAACAGCACAAAAACAGCCAGCCACATCATACCCAAGGGCTTGGAGATTGGCAGCTTAAGGTTCTCAACTTCAGCTAAACCAAACGCCTTTACAAAACCCAGCAGGTGAATAGCGCCATGGAGTGCTATCAATATGGTTAATGTTATTCTCATGTCACCCTTTCAACCCTTTATTGTTTTCACTGGGCTGTATCAAATCCCACAGGTTGCCATACAAGTCTTCAAAAACAGCCACGGTGCCATAGTCAAATTCAGTAGGTATTCTCACAAAATTGATCTTGCGCTCAACCATTTTATTATAATCTCGCCACACATCATCGGTAAACAGAAAGAAACCTACTCTGCCGCCTGTCTGGTTGCCCACGCTGGCCAGCTGCTTCTCATTGGCCGCTTTGGCGAGCAACAGGCAACATTCCTTAGCTCCGGGCGGAGCTACCATCACCCACCTTTTCTTTTCGTCTAGTTTGGTGTCTTCCAGAAGGATGAAATCAAGCTTTCTGGTGTAAAACTCAATGGCCTCATCATAGTCTTTTACTACCAGGGCGATATAGGAGATTCTTTGATTCATAACTCTTGTTTTGAAAAGTAAAATGAGCGATTTTATTGCTTTACAACAAGTAAAAGATACTATAAATCATGCCCAAATTAAAGCCTGCGTGACATAATATTGCGCCCAACAAGGAGCCACTGAGTTGCTTCATTTTGAAAAAGACCACGCTGGTAAAAAACATACCTGCTACCCAGAGCAGGGTGGGGAGGAAGTAAAAATCCCACGTGCCGTTAACGAATACCAAACCAAAGTGTGCGATATGAGTGATGGCAAAAGCAGCGCTATCTACATAAGAAGCCTTTTTATCTCCCAATGATTGGGCAAAGCTGCCATGCACAATACCGCGGAAGTACAGCTCTTCTCCAATAGGACTAAAGATCATTCCCACAGTGGCCATGATAATGAACATGGTCATTTTGGCTTCTGGTGAAATCACTTCAGGAATGTTGTAAGACTTACCTATATACACATACCAGTTTTGATAGGTATTGCCGAACAACACTGTGCCGATGAAATATAGGAGGAGGCTTAATATTATGCCTGAAACAAATGCGATAAACAGTGCTTTAAATTTCCGGGTACCGCAAATGCCGATGCTGCTTAAACTTATTCTGCTTAAAAAGATAAACGGAATGGCCGCTGAGATAAACATGATGGTGCCAATAGAGGCATAGTTGCCGGTTTGGTTGGCCAGCAGCACTAAAACAAAGCGAGGAATGCAGACCAGCAGAATAAGAAATAATCCAAACTTCCAGTCAAATTTGAAAAATCTGTGCCAGTAGGAATTAAGTTGGGGGGTGATCATTTTTCAATTGATAATAAAGCAGTAAAGAACCGTTTTTAAAAATTTTAGTTTTAACCAGGTTGAATATAATCCTATCGCTTATACCTTCAAAGAACGCCAAACCCTTGCCTTCCACCATTGGATAGATGCAAAGTTGAAATTCATCAATTAAGTTAAGCTTCAGAAGTTGTATGATCAAACTGCGGCTGCCAACAAAAATGTCTTTACCTGTTTGCTGCTTAAGCGCAAGAACTTCACTTTTTAAGTCATGTTTTGCAATGGTTGCACTACCCCAGTCTGTAGCATCAAGTGTATGGGAGAAAACGATTTTTTGGATTTTGTCTATGGCCACAGCAAAGTCGTTCATTGTTTTTTGTTCGGAAGGATTTTCTAAAATCGTTCGCCAAAACTCCATGAGTTGATAGGTAGTTCTGCCATAAAGAATGGCGTCACCTTGCCCTAATAATTCTGTATAATGTTGATGTATTTCTTCATCGGGTAGGCCAGCATTATGGTCGCAAACCCCATCAAGTGTCATATTTAATGCTGCAATTATTTTTCTCATTGTGTCTTACTATCAAATACTGCTTCTGCAAAGCCCGATTAAAATACCTCATTTTATATAATAAATACAAGACTGTTTTGATTGCAGGATTTTAAATAGACGCAGTTTCGTTTTGTCTATTGGTTAACGGAAGTCCACCAACCTAATGCTCTTCGGAATTTGTAATTCCGAAGCACTTATCATAGGATTTTTAATCCGTTTATTTGTTTACGGATCACAGATCCTACGATAGTAATGCCAGATTACAAATCTGGAAAAGCGGGATAGTGGGTTCTTAATTACTTTTTTCGTTCTTGAGTATTAGTTGCACATTCAACTTTTCAATGTCTGTAAGTTGGTCAGTTACATCATCATATTCAGGGCTATACCATTCCTTATCTTTAAAATGATTCGATAAGTCAGGCGATTTGAATCTATATCCATAGGCAGCAAAAATTTCATTTCGCATTAGCCTTAGTTGTTCACTGGAGAATTTTTTTAAATCTAGATTAGTTAATAGCCTTTCTGAGGCAATTGGAAATTCTCTGTTTGAATCGATATTTTCTTTTGTGGATAGCCTTTTAATTGAACAACCATCAATTTTTAAGTATTCATATTTAAAGGTTGTTTCTGTCTCTAAATCCCAAAATGATTCACCATCAAATAACCAATAGGTATCGGGTTCAAATTTTGATTTGTCTATTACAGATTCCGTCAAATGACTTAGTTCAATAATTTGTTTACCAATACGTTCGTATGACGTGGATTTATAAACCGCAATTGCTCCATCATGGTCTGATTGTTCATCAATAACATATGAATTATATTCTTTACTACCATCAATTTTCATTACGGTAAGATAACTAAGTGATCCAACGGGATGTCCATGTGTGTAAATAAATAGAATCGAATCACCGCATTTAGTTCCAATATATTGTAGTCTATAGGTGTCATAATCTCTATAGGAGTTCTTGGATGCTCCTAAGAATTCCTCTGCAAATTCTTGCGGTATTTTACTACCCGGGCCAATTGACTTGAGCTTCTCAAGAAATTCTGATTGAGCAGAACTTATTGATTGAAGGCCAATAAGTAGTAATAGTATAATAATTATTCTCATATCAACTAATTGCTGTTAATACCAATGCTCTTCGGAATTTGTAATTACAAAGGGATGATCGTAGGATTTTCAATCCGTTTTTTGTTTGCGGATCACAGATCCTACGATAGTAATTCCAGATTATAAATCTGGAATAGCAGGTTTTATTTTACTGTTATGTTTTGAGACGATTTCGCATTTATTTTAGCATCAATCACCATATCCTCAACTTTCATATTTAGCTTAATTGTTAGATCAGATTCATATTTCGTTAATAACTTTTCTGAAATATCAAATATAGATTCTCCTTTACCTCCACCAGTTGCAGACATCTTAACCTCCTTCACATTCATATTAAGTTTTATGGATTGGTTCATGTCAAATTTAGCCATATCACCATTAATGTCTTTTAGTTTGTAGGTTGTGTTGATGATGATCTCCACATTGCTAATGCCTGCAACTGGAATTGTCATTGGAATCTCTTGCTCGAAAGAGTCTCCAATTTTTAAAGGGCGATCAGGAAAATTTATGTTTTCTTGAGCATTTTCAAGAGTGTACCTTAATGTCTTTTTAACGGTTTCATCAACTTTATTACTAACTAGGTTATTAACTTTAAACTTATTTTCGGAGTCATATATACCTTCAATTAGCATTCCCGAAATTGGGCTTTCACTTTTCGTTTTTTTCCCATTTTGAACTTGATAAGCTTGAACATTGCCATACGCAATCTTTGCTTGGAAGGTACCATCAGGATTTAAATCAAAAGTTTGAGTGACAGTAGTTACTGCGTTTGAACCTTCAATTATCATAGGAAGCTCCAAACCACTTGACTTGAGTTGTTGAATTTTATCTTCTGGTCCTGTAAAATCAATCTCGGATTTTGAGATGGATTCCATCTTGGTTACATAAACTTTATTTGGTTGAAATACCGACTTGAAAATAACTTCCTTTGTTTGTAAGAAAGCAGTTAAGAAGATGGAACTGAATAATAGTACTGGTATTGATTTCCTCATTTAAAGTGATTTTAGGGATTAACTGGGCTATTTTGAGTGTTGTGAAATGTGAATTAACAGTAACACAATTAATATTTTACAAAGCGCCATGAATATACCTCATTTTATATAATAAATACAAGATTATTTTGAATACATAAAAAAGCACCTGAAGCGATGCTCCAGGTGCTTTTGATTTACAGGAAAACCAACCTTTACTTTTTGCTTAGCGAGGTCCAGTTGTCATCGGCCTTTTTTACCAGCTCTTTGTGGTTGCCATCCAGCCATAGCTGCTGCGCGTCCACTTCCAAGTCGTACAGGTACAGGAAGTATTTACCATCTTTCACCACAAACTTGTTAGGGTCAACCCTAAACTTGGCACCAACATAAACACCAAAGGCACAGTAGCCACCATACTGCGGCAAGTACTTTTTAGGGTTGGCTTCAAAGGTCTTTTTCTGATCAGCACTAGTGAAGTAGTACGCAATGCCATCATAGGTGGCTTTGTATTCTTTCACTCCTTTTTGGGCAAGGCCCAAATCGAGGTACGATACGGGGCTGTAACCCTGCAGGGCTATTTTGCTGTCATCAATGTTGTTGGCTGCTTTGTTTTGAGCCATTGCGTTAGTGCCCAAAAATGCGAATAGTATTACGGTTAGTTGAATTAACTTGTTCATTGTTTTAAATTTTTAATTAGCGTTTACTTTAATATTACTTTCTTCTGGTTTGTGCAGGCTCACCACGGTAAGCACTGCGGCCCCGTTTACCCAGTAGTAGTAGGCGTCTATGCCTTCAAACCCGAGTACAAACGGTGCAAGTACGAATACAAAACCCACCATGGCATCTACAATAAGGTGCCCCGCATAGGGTATGATTTTAAAAATCCCTAGGTGGTGGTCAGTCAAAATGGTGAGGATAAATGCAGCCACTCCGGTGAATACAGATAGCCTTAGCGCCATAATGTTGCTGGTGCCCAGCCCGAGGATAAAAGGCATGGCCATTAGCGCCACGGCCACGGGGTAGTCCAGATAAGCGTGTATTGTTTTAGTTACGAATTTCATGATTGTTTTTTTAAGCTTTGAAGTATTGTTCTTCTACTATCAGGCCTTTTTCCCAAACGGTTCTGAGGGTCTCGTGCCATAAGATTTTACTGCCATCTTTCATGTCAAAGTCAAAGGTGAACTCGGCAAAAGACACATCGCCACTAAGGGCAGTGTTGTGCAGCTCTATGTTATTGACCTTGGCAATGGCTCCGGCAAAGCCCTCCATCTTGGCAAGCATTGCTGCTTTGCCGTTAGCTACAGTACCATCAAAATCTATGGTCCTGACATTGGGTGCGAAGTACTTTTCAGTGGCTTCCACAATTTGTCCTTTCTTCACCATCTCGTTTTTGGCGGAAAAGATCTCATTTAATGATTGTTCCATTTTTACTTGTTTTTAAAAAATTAACAATGCAAAAGTCCAGCAATCGGCAGCCGATAAATATGATGTAGTTTAAGAAAGGAGGTTGAACTAGATCAACTTTTTCGGGCCTTGCGGTTTCTTATTCTGGAAAGGAATTCTGTGGTCATGCCCAGATAGGAGGCCAGGGCGTATTGCGGTACGCGCTGCACGAAGTTGGGGAAGTTGAGGAGGAAATTTTCATAACGCGCCTCGGCAGAGTGGGTGAGGTTAAAGAGGATTCTGCGGTGCTCAAAGGCCAGCCCCTTCTCGGCTATGATCCTGAAAAAGGTCTCGAACTTATGGTTCGCCTGCTTGAGCTCTTGCTCTTTGTTGTACTCGATCTGCAGTAAAATGCTGTCTTCAATGGCCACAATAAAAAGTGTAGCCGGGTGCTGATAGATGTAGCTGTTAAAGTCAGACACCCACCAGTTTTCTATTGCGAACTGCACGGTATGGTCCTGGCCATCATCAGTCACGGCATAAGACCTGAAAGCACCTTTTATAACAAATGAACGATGCTTGTTGGTGAAGTTAGGCTGCACGATAAACTGGCGCTTTCGCACTCTGACCTCTTCGAAGTAAGATGCAAACTGCTCAGCCTCTTCGGGAGTTAGGGTCACAAAGTTTTGTACATAGGCGATTAGCTGGTCTTTGCTCGTCATGGAGAATGAGTGTTGTGATTTCTGTTAATGGGCAAAAATTACAATAATATTCGAAGCAAGGTGCTGGCTTGCAGCGCTTTTCGGTCTATATGTCGGTAGCGGACAAATCTAACGTCACTTCGATATGAAGCGCAGCGGAATGAGAAGTCTCCTCATCGATAAAGGAGACCTAATGCTTGGTTGTTACCAATTATGAGACCTCTCACCCAAAAGGGATTCGAGGCGACTAAAAACTAAAAAGCATCGTCACTTCTAGGGAGGCACGATCCGATAGCTATCGGATGAGAAGTCTCCCACTCGTAATAAGGGGATTTCTGATAAATCGTGATTTGAAGTAATTATAGTACTTACAGCTTGCGAATTTTGGAGAGCAAAATTTCACTCACTACTTCTTTAAATATATTCCAGAATGGCCTCATTCCATTTACCTTTTGCCTTGGCCATGTCAATATGTTTTTGCCCAAACTGGGTCATCAGTCCCTCTTGAATCATCCGTTCTGCACGCTCTATGTTTCTGGCGCTCCAGTTGCTCTTTTTTATGTTGCGCTGTGAGAAGGTTAGGTAAAAACTTTCCACATCCCGCTTTTTGCACAAGCTATCAATCCAGCCAAAACATAATGCTTCTTCTGTGGCTTCAATAAGACTTACACATTTTGCTTTGCTGTTTTTCTTATGAAGAATGAGCCAAACAGACTTTTCTGCTTCGCAGTTTGCACTTAGCCAGTTGCGCCATTCATGCCTTGTTTTGCAATAGATTGCTGGTTTTCCATCTTTCATTTCCATTATGAAGAGGTTTTGCGGTTAAGGGTTTCCATATAATGTGAATTAGTCATGATGCCTAGAATATTGCCAAAGGGATCAACCAGGGATGCTGTGACAAAGGCCATTTTGCCACCACTTCTGTCCGTGATAGGTTCATATAACCTGGCGCCTTTGGAAGTGAATAGTTCAAATGTGGCCTCCAGATCATCAACATGCCAGTAGATTATAGCTCCGCCAACTTGCCCGGAAGCACCTTCAGGAGCGTACTTGCTATCAATAATGCCCAGTTCGTGTTGGTAGTCCCCAAGACGAAACTCCGCATAACCCGGAGCATTGAAATATGGATCAGTGCCTAAAACCTCACTATACCACTTTTTTGCTGCTTCATGATTATCGGCATAAAAACTAATGGTTGCCACACCTCTTAAATTAATCTTGCTCATTTTCGATTCTTTTGAATTATGGTTTTTTTATAAATCTAGATGGGCATAGTGACAACCCTATGTCAGTAGGTTTTTCAATGTTGAAAAAAATATGAAATATTTTTAATTCATTTATAAGCCAGGATCACAGATCATATTATAATGATATCAGGTTGTGAATCTGGAATTGTCTAATGATTGATTATAGTGAATGCACTCGTTTTTGAAACGAGCGCTAGCTGGGGGTAGATTGTAAATCTGGAATGACTAGAATGCTATAGTTATATAAAAATCATTCGTAATAAAAATAATGGTAGCACAGAAATAACCAAATTCAAAAATGTTACCATGATACTAAATCCTTGAACTTTTGCTGTTCCAAGAATTAAAATTCGCATATAGAAAATCCAGACCAGCCATTGTAGAATTATATTTGTTTCCATTTCGGGAACGAGCTGGCCGAATCCTAAAAATATTATTTGTTCAGCCAAAAGAATTAGTGCCGGAATTTGAGCTAGTCCTATTACTATTCTTAATTCATTAATGTCGCTCTTACCATTCCATATTCCACCTGTTTTCTTTATTAGCCAAGGGAAAAGTCTAAGAAGAGCTAAATAAGCTAAAAAAATAAATATTATAGATACAATTACTGTCAAGAACATATCTTCAACCACGAAGTAGATATCCTTGGCGCTAGCTACTGAGCCTCCTATAACTGTTAATAAAACAGGAATGTGATAATTAAATCTAATTTCATTCTTTAGAATTTTTTCAATTGTCTCATTTGTATTGAACCAGATGTTTACATAAGGGTTATTCGTCATTTGAAATGTTAATAAAAAAGTAAGCACCCGACTAATATCAACCGAGTTCGTTGTTTATTAATAAGTTGAAAATAATTCTTTTGAAGAATGAAAATAGATTTCTTTAAATAATAAATCAAAGCTTCTGCCCCAATATAGCAATCATTGTTTTAATACCATCCCTGTAATTTCCCAGCCTGATGTTCTCATTCGGGCTGTGCTGGTTGTTGTCTCGGTTTACTGTTGGTACTGATACCGCAGGGATGTCCAAAGTGGTCACAAACGGAGAGATAGGGATGGAGCCACCAGCCATTCTTTCCATAATCGGGTCTGCACCATAGGCATTTTTAAGTGCTTCTTTCAACCAGATACCAATCTCTGTATTGTAATCCGTTCTGAAAGACTGGTAGGAGATTTCATAAGTAAACGAGGCCACTTTTTCATGGCTCATGCGCTCTTCTTTGGTTGGGGTATCCTCTGTAACGTAATATCCAAGGCCTTCAATGTGCTTTTTCACCAGACTGATCAGTCTTTCAGGGTCTGACTCCAACACCAGTCGTAAGTCAAGCTCAGCACGTGCCCAGTCAGGAACTATAGTCCTGGCTTTTTCATTAATCCAGCCCGACTGCATCCCTCTGATGTTTAATGAAGGATACTGAATAGACTCCTGATAATACCTGCCAACTTTATCAGTACTCCCTATTTGCAGCCTGTCCTGAATCTCCTTTTCATTATCAGGCACTGCTCTTAATATTTTCTCGGTCTCAGCATCTATAGTGATGCCGTCATAATAGCCGGGTATCGTTACTCTGCCATCATCATCTTTCATAGAAGCCAAAATCTGTGACAGTCTGAAAGCGGGGTTTGGTGCATAGTTACCATAATGCCCGCTGTGCTGTGGCGCTATTGGTCCGTAGGTGGTCAGCTGAATAGTAGCTATGCCTCTGGCACCAAACACTAATGTTGGTTTGTTGGTGATGTGCATTGGCCCGTCAAATATCACTAGCATGTCTGATTTCAAGAGTTCCTTGTTATCAATTACTGCTTGAGGCAACCTTGGAGATCCCAGCTCTTCTTCAAAATCCATGATCACTTTCATATCAAAATTCGTACTGATCTTATTGTCATCAATGGCATCGATAGCCGCTAAAAACATTGCCGCTGGTCCTTTAGCATCAGAAGTTGATCTGGCAAATACACGCCAGTCATCATCATAATTCCCGATTTTGCTCCAATCCATTTCTTCCCACTCACCTTCAGCATTTTTCATTTTTAAAGCTGGAATGTAAGGGTCTTTCTGAAACCATCTTGAGGTATCAACAGGCTGCCCGTCAATCTGCAAATAGATAAGCACGGTCTTTTTAGGCTTCTTTACTTTGCGTTCTGCAAGTAGCAAGGGTACGGTAGAAGTCTCTATTCGGGTAGTAGTGAAATCCCTGTCGCCAAATGCTTTTTCACACCACTTTATGTTCTTTTCTATATCCTCAGGGTATATGGCATCGTTGGGGATACTCAATAGGTCTTTAAGCATGGGGAAGGACTGCAGTGCATATTTGGCAGCCATTGCATCCAGTTTTTCTTCTGTCAGCTTTTGTGCATTGGTAATATTAACACCTACTAATAGCACTAAAAGTGCAACAACTATTCTGAAAACTCGGTTAAAGGACATATTCAAGTAATTTAGGTTTGTAGCATTCAATTTGTGAAAAAATTAACAGCCGGACGATCAAATATTGATAAGTTTCCAATTAAATTATTTAATCGGCACTGGGCTACTGTATCTGACTGAATTGATGTTATTTTAATCCAAATTATTAATAATTTGCCCTTTGGGCAGACGATCCGCTAAAAGGCGGATGTCTGGATTAAACTTGACAAAAATTTCTGTTTACAAAATTTTTCGTCAACAAGCGATTGAATATCAGATTTAACTTTAGAGAAATCTCCAATCGCTTGTCACAGTTTAAAGTAAGGAGACAATATAAAATGATGAAATCATGAATGTGATTAATATAAAAGAGAAATTCGGGTTGTTTAATGATCACTGGTCACCCAGAATTTTGGGAGAACTTAACGGTCAATTGGTAAAGCTGGCAAAGTTGAAAGATGACTTTGTGTGGCATAGTCATGAAAACGAGGATGAATTTTTCATGGTAATGAAAGGGTCATTGGTTATGGAATTCAGGGACAGGAAAGAAATTGTTAATGAAGGAGAAATTATCATTGTACCCAAAGGAGTTGAGCATAATCCGCATACGCTGAATGGGGAAGAGGTTTGGGTAATGCTTTTCGAACCTGCAGCCACCAAGCATACAGGTGAAGTAGCATTTGAACGAGCTGTTGAAAATCAAGAGTGGATTTAGAGTTTTGAATATTTAAGCTAGTTTTGAGCCATGCGTACAATTTACTCTCTGCTACTTATTAGTATTTCAACATTCTGCTATGGTCAAACCACTCAGGAGCTGATAGACATCGGCCATAGAAATTATGAGCTCGGTGAATATCAGGAGGCCATTGATTATTTAAATAAGGCCGCTGATAAAGATCAGAAGAATCCTGAAATTTTTTATTTGCTTGGGGTTTGTAAATCGCAGTTGCAAAAGAATGCCGAAGCCATCAAAGATTATGACCTGGCACTGGCCCTCGACCCAACTTATGCCGAAGTGTATTTTGAAAAGGGCTATTCTTTATTTGCATTGAATATGCTTGATGAGGCCATTGAGGCTTTTGATAAATCGATAAAGCTAAAACCCAATAATGCAGTGGCTTATGTGAATAGGGGCAGTGTTAAATGTATTAAAGGCGATAAGGAAGGTGCCATGAAAGACTGGAAGAAGGCCGAAGAATTAGGCGCTCCACTGCCAGAGCAGGAGTGTGAGATTTGATATTGATTAAGCAAACACCCGTAACGTCATCCTGAAAATTTTATTCATTCCTTTTCCGTAAGGAATAAAATTCTCCGGGATCTCTCTAGAAGATTTTAGATACCGGATAAATAAAGGTTTTGAAAAGGTAAACCTTTATATTCCGCCATGACGACTAATAAAATCTAATAAGTCTCCTCCTAAATCTGTCCCCCGAAAGAACTAATTTTTTTTCAATTACCCAATGAGGAAAGTCTGTCTGGGGACAGACTTTGAAGTGGAGATTGCTTCACTGCGTTCGTAATGACGCTTAACTTTTGAGACACCTTCTTGGAGTGGCATATTCATGCTAATAAGTCTTCCGAATACCTAAATCCAGCTGCTCTGCAAATGGATAAACGTGGGCGGCAAACGCCTCATAATCTGAATTTCTGGAAAGCTCAAGCACCTTATCTCCATCATATTCCAGTGTAGCAGTATATTCATTGAAAGTGACCTGCCTCACCCTTGACCGCGTATTAGCTGTATAGCTCTGCTTTTCCTTGTCAACCCTAATGCCCTGCAACTGCTTAAACTCAACCCTATCCGATTTAATTTTAATGCCCACGGTGCTAAAAGTATCTTCAATGACAGAAGTACTTTTATCTATGCTTATCTCATATTTTGAGGTAAACAGAAAAGGGATGAATAGCAGTGATATGGTTATGAAGTAGTTGTAATCAGTATAAATTATCAATATCGAATTACCAGCAATAAGCGCTATGGTCGATATCCATTTCATGGATTCTGAAAAGTAGAATTCAGTTAATTTAGCTTTCATTGCTTTCTATTTTATATAGCACGCAAGTCTTGAGTCTCTCATCATTTAGCAATGCTGGATGCTCAAACTCTGCTTCAAATTGCATCCCTATCTTTTTCATCACAGCTATGGATTTTTTATTTATTTTGGGAGCCATAGACACTATACTTGTTAGTGCTATAGTGTTAAACCCGTAAATAAGACAAGCTTTAGCACCTTCGGTGGCATAGCCTTTACCCCAATGGTCAGGATCAATTCTCCAGCCTATATCCACGCACGGTGTAAAATCAGCTTCGAAATCTTTATTGGATAACCCAATGAATCCTATAAACTCATTACTCGAAAGCAGGTCAACGGCAAAATAGCAAAAGTTGTGTTTGGCAAATTCTGCCTGCATTCTCGCAATAAACTTAGCCGTTTCTACTTCATCTACGGTGGAAGGAAAATACTCCATTACCCGGGGATCAGCATTCATTGTTGCCAATGCCTTAAGGTCACTGTCCTGCCAATTTCTAAATCCCAGCCTTTCTGAATTAAAGATGTAGGCCGATGACATTTCTATTTGGTGTCTTTATAAACCCTGAAAATACCCAGCGCGGCAAGAATACCACCTACAGCTAGTGTGGCATAGTACATGGGCTTGCTTAGTGCGTAAGATCCTATTATTTCATTATTTATAGCATCAAGTAAGTCGTTGTTGGGTGCATGGGTTTGTGCCCAATAAATTAGAAAACCGCCAATAGCAAGTAGTACGAGGCCTTTTATAAATTTCATAGTGTTTGGTTGATTAAGTCTTAAGGGTGAAAGTTATCAAATATTTTCTTAAGCAATGAAAGATAATCTTTGATTTAGTGTAACCATTTGTGCTCATATCAGTACTAGAATTATTAGTCTGACAAATAGGAATGATATAAAATGCATATATTAGTCCGACAAATAAGAATGTTATTATGAAAGGAACTTATTTAGGTGAATTTGAAGAGCTTGTTCTTTTGACTGTGGCTGTGCTTAATGGTGAGGCCTATGGCATCTCAATAGCTGAGCTGATAGAACAGGAATCTAACAGGTCAGTAACTATTAGTACCATCCATAATGTGCTTTACAGACTGGAAGACAAAGGTTATGTAAAGTCTGAACTTGGTGGAGCCACTGCAGAAAGGGGAGGACGCAAAAAGCGACTTTTCAGCATTACCGCTACTGGTCATGCAGTTTTAAACGAATCAAAACAACTAAGGAATAAACTCTGGAATTCTATGCCAGAATTAGGCTTCTAAAGTATGAAAAAACACAAACCACCTGTATGGGCCGATATGTTTTTGGAATGGTACTGTTCCAAAAATTATATTGAAGAGGTGCAGGGCGATCTGTATGAGTGGTTTCAATTGCGTGTTGAAAAGCAAGGTCTATGGGCAGCCAGGTTATTATACTTTCTCGATGTCATTCGCTTTATGCGAAGCTATCGTCTCAAATCAATCGATGAACTAAGTCAAAACTCAAACAATATAGCTATGTTACACAACTATCTCATGACCTCGTGGAGGTCGTTAACCAAAAACAAACTGTTCTCAATTATTAATGTTTCAGGGCTTACAGTAGGTATAACTGCCTTTTTGCTACTCTGGACTTATGTGCAGCATGAACAATCTTATGATGAGCATTTGGAGAATAAGGAGAATATTTTCAGAATTCAGCAAGACCGCTACAATCTTGGTGAATTAACCACACAATGGGCCGCTGGATGTGGAGCAATTGGAAAAACCCTGAAGGATAATTTTCCTGAGGTTGAAAGCTTTGTGATTATGACCAATAGTAATGCGGTTCTTGAGTATAATGAGAATGCGTTTCGTGAAGATGCCACTTATTATGCTTCAGAAGATTTCTTTAAGGTGTTCTCAATTAAGCTGATTCAGGGTGATCCGGAAACTGTTCTAAAAGAGCCTTATAAAGCCGTAATCTCTGCGAGTGCTGCTAAAAAGTATTTCGGAGAAGAGGAGCCTTTAGGCAAAATGATTGAACATAATGGGAACAAGGAATTTGAAATTGTAGGAGTTTATGAAGACCTCCCTAAAAAATCTCACATGCAGGCGGATGTACTTTATTCATTTTCAACTTTTGTTGACTTGGTGGACAGTGAGGTGACAGGAGAATGGAATTGGGATGGTTTTTACAATTATATTGTGCTTAAAGAGGGTACTGATTACAAAGATTTTGAGTCTAAAATTCCTGCCCTGATTGAAAAAGAAATTGGCGAAAATTTAACCAATTCTAATAGTGATGTTAAGTTTAATCTACAGCCTGTTACGGATATTCATTTGACTTCTAACTACATGATGGAGTTTAAGCCAAATGGCAATGCGCAGGCTACAAATTTTCTCTACATTATCGCCTTTTTTATTATACTTATCGCCTGGGTTAACTATATTAACCTTACCACGGCCAAATCTATGGAACGCTCAAAAGAGGTGGGGATAAGAAAGGTAATGGGTTCTATGCGAGGACAACTGGTAAAACAGTTTTTAGTAGAGTCATTTATACTAAATTTAATTTCGCTGCTGGCTTCATTACTATTTATCTATTTGTTGTTACCCTATTTTAATCTGCTTACTGGCAGAGAGATAGCCTTTGAGCTGTTTGATTCAAATATACTTTTGCTTATTGGCGGTATTTTGGTTTTAGGCACTGTGCTGTCTGGCCTGTATCCAGCACTTGTTTTATCCGGATTTAAGCCTGTGGCCATATTGAAAGGTAAGTTGAAAAACAGCTCTGGTGGTAAGACACTTAGAAAAGGCATGGTAGTATTCCAGTTTTTCACTTCACTGGTTTTAATGGTGGGTACTACTACGGTGTTCTATCAGTTGAACTATATGAGCAATCAGGATCTTGGGGTGGATATCAACCAGACACTTGTGGTCCGTGGCCCAAATGTTACAGACTCTTTGTATTCTGATAAGCTGAATGTATTTAAACACAACCTATCTGCACAATCTGAAATTAATGTAGTTACCTCTTCTACCTCGGTACCAGGAAGTCAGCCTGACTGGAATGCCGGAGGTATTTATGTGATTGGCGAAGACCCAAATAAATCGCAACAGTACCGAATTATTGGTGGTGACTATGAATACCTGGAGGCTTTTGATATTGAACTGGTAGCAGGCCGTAATTTTGAAGAAGCGAGAACCACAGACCCTAATACTGTAATTATCAATGAGTCATCTGTAGAGTTAATGGGCTTCAAGAGTTTAGATGAAGCTTTAACGAAAGAGATACAATTTTGGGGAGATACTTTTCAGATAGTAGGGGTAGTAAAAAACTACCATAATGAGTCTTTAAAGAAATCATTTGAACCTCTCATATTCAGGTTAATCCCAAATGCCAGTAATTTTTATTCAGTGAAAGTAACTACCGATAATATGCCTCGCACTATTGCAATTATAGAGGAGGAGTGGAAAGCGCAGTTCCCCGGTAATCCATTTGATTTCTTTTTTCTGGATGACCATTATCAGGAGCAGTACAAAGCAGATCAGCAGTTTGGGCAGGTCTTTGGACTTTTTGCAGGGCTGGCTATATTTATTGCCTGTCTTGGTTTATTTGGATTGGCCTCCTATATGGCAACACAGCGCTATAAGGAAATTAGCGTGCGCAAGGTGCTTGGAGCAACTGTTGGTAGTGTTGTCACTTTGCTTTCAAAAGATTTCGTGATTCTAATATTGATAGCCATTGTGCTGGCTATACCTGTTTCCTGGTATGTTATGGATGGGTGGCTCGCTGAGTTTGCCTATAGAATAGATATGAGTTGGTGGTTATTTGCTTTGCCTGGCATAACATTAATTATTATCGCCTTAGCTACAGTTTCGTTCCAGACCATTAAGGTAGGAACTTCTAATCCTGTGGATGCCTTAAGAAGCGAATAGAATTTTATCTAAAGTCTGTGGCACACAGACCTTTGCCCTGATTTGTTCTGTGTGCCACAGACCAATAAAAGGAACCGAATAGAAAATTAACTGATCACTTATGATGCTCGGCACAATTATAGGCAGCGCCTATAATGCCGGCATTATTAAGTTTTTCTGAAGCCGTGTAAGGAGTTTCTATCTTGATATGCTTTCTGAACTTATGGATTTTCTTGCTGGCGCCACCACCTAAAATGATAAAATCAGGAGAGTAGATGCGCTCTACGTATTTCAGGAATTTATTAAACCGTTTGCCCCATACGTCATAGTCCAACTCTTCATTTTTACGGGCAGAATCAGCGGCATATTGTTCAATAGGCTCGCCATTTTTTCCATACATTCTGCCTATCTCTGAGTTTGGGATGAGTACACCATTATAAAAAATGCCACTTCCCAATCCGGTTCCAATGGTTATTACAATTACAAGCCCTGACTTGTTTCTGCCAGCACCAAACCTCATTTCTGCAATACCAGCGGCATCTGCATCATTGATCACCTCAAAGTGTGTATCATCGCAAGCATCGCTAAACACATCATCTATCTGTATTCCTTTCCATGCAGGGTCCATATTAGAAGCAAAAGTGGCTTTGCCTTCTTTTACCACGCTAGGGAAAGTACAACCGATATCGTCCTGCCATTCAAAGTGATCCTTTATTTGTTTTATCACCAAAGCTACTGCCTCTGGGGTAGATGGTTGAGGAGTGTCAATTCTAAACCTGTCTGAGACAAGTTTGCCTGTGCTAATATCTACTATGGCGCCTTTAATTCCCGAGCCACCTATATCAATTCCGAGTACGTTCATTCGGGTTAAAGGTATTTACTTCTATGAATTACACCAAATCAATACATCGTATTGTCATTGGCTGATGTTTTAGGTATTTGCTGAATAGAATCCCAGTGCTCTACTATTTTTCCATTTTCATCAAAACGGAAAAAGTCCATGGTAATGTATTGATCATCGCCTGGCCAAATTTGATGTGTATGTAGCGCGACTAAATCTCCTTCTGCCACTGCTCTTACAAATTCAATAGACTTGTCAGGATATTCTTTCTGCATTCTGTTGAAATAATCAACAAAGCCTTGCTTACCATCACTCACATCAGGGTTATGCTGAATGTACACATCACCAACATACAGATCAACTGCCTTTTGTGGATCGCCATAATAAGCCGTTTTATAAAAGGCTATGGCGTTCTCTTTGTTTTTAGCTAAACTCATTAGTCGAAAAGCTCATGCTTTGTCCTTGTCGAATGCAGCATATCTAATCTCCATCCATCATCAGTAAGTATTGCAGTGGCACTTTCCAAGTAGGATGACTTTCTTGCTACTTTATCACCTTTATAGAAAACGGAATTAAACTGATAGGCTATCCATGCAGTCATACCTGTGACTTTTACATCAATGAAAGTAAAGTCATTTACCCTGCGCAGCTTCTTGTTATTTTTAATAACATCATTGAAATAGCTGACAATAGAATCATTGTTCCACACTTCACCATTTTCTAAAAGCAGAAAATCATCAGTATAATATTTCTTGATATTGTTTTCATTATAAATGCCCCATACCTCGTCAAAAGATGAAGTTATCACTTGCTTTAGTTGGTCTTCATTTGATGGCTGTTGAGAGTAGGAATATCCAACAATTAATGTCAGTATCAGGGTTAAGGTTTTTCTTATCATGATTGAAGTTAAGATTTACAAGAAGTAAATTATTTATCCCGCCCTTTTTTGATAGACTCAGGAATATTACAGCCTTCTTTTTGCCTTGTGTCAGTCAGATGGAAGATCTTCCACCCGTCCTCATTCTTGTTAAGCAAGAAGGCATCAACACCACAATGACTAAAATTTTTGCCAGCGTAAAAGGCATAGGGTGCCCAAACCATTGCAAGGTTGCCATCAATCTCAATTTTCACATCCCATATGGGCTCATCATATACAACATCATGGGGTGTGCCAACAGCAGTAAGAAACTTCTGAAGTTCACCTCTATGCAGCATTGGCTTTCCATCAGCATTGTTTGATGAGGTGAAAATATCAGGATTTTCTCTAAAAACACTGTGAACCATAACGCTGTCTCCGGCACGCATACCATCAAACAACTTGACAATAGTTTCAAAGACAGCCAGCTTTTCATCAGTAAAGGGCTTCTTGATATCGTATTTGGCCTGAGCACTTACTGCCATAGCAAAACATAATAAAAGTAGGGTTGATAGGTATTTCATAAAAATCTGTTTCTTTTCAATTTAAAGTTTGCTGCTGAACTATGATGATATTTTTATGCCAGTGGTCTGAATTGCTCGATGAACAAGCTATCTGTACCTGTCATTCAGACCCTTTTTGTCTTTTATCATGGGCATTACTTTCTCTAACCTGTTTTTTCGTGTCTCCTCTCTTTTTGCATCACCTATATATTCGGCATATTCCCTTTTGCAGGAAAGTGACAGACTATCAAAGGCTTCACTCAAGTTGCTGTCAGAAGCCATGGCTTCTTTTAATTCATCAGGAATAAGTAGCGGTTTCTTTTGAAGCTTAACTTCTTTTCCAGCTTTAAAATTCTCAACTGAATTCAGAATGTATTTTTTAATCAGACCCTCGTCAATTTCTTCGATACTATTAAACCGCCATTGCCTCATAGCCTGGGTTTTGCCTTCCTGCGCATTGATTAGTTTATGATGTGTGTCCTTGATCAAGGCACCTTGAAAAAACCATAAACCAAAATAACCTTTAAAAGCACTTAACCCTACCACATTTTTCCCTCCAGAAGTGTAAACAGGGGAACCCCATTTTATTGTCTCCTTAAGCTTACAGTCCAGAATTATCTTTCTGAGCGCTAACAGCTCGTCATTGTAAGAGTTGTGTTTATTAAGATAGTCGGCAAATGTTTTAATCATAATATTGAAATTGGCTCACAATTTAAAAATTATCGCAGGATAAACATAATATTTACAGCTTTGCGAACATCCCCATTAATATGTTTGTTGAGTACCAAAGCAAGTTTCGTATACTAATTCAAATGGCCTATTTTTGCGCCAGATTTTAATAATAGCCATGCAGGAGATAAAGTTGAATACTATTGAAGAAGCCTTAGAAGATGTAAGGAATGGGAAAGTGATTATTGTTGTTGACGATGAAGATAGGGAAAACGAGGGGGACTTTATTTGTGCTGCAGAGTGCATCACCCCTGAAATAGTAAACTTCATGGCTACTCATGGTCGAGGGTTGATCTGTGTGCCGATAATAGAGGAAAGATGTGAAGAGTTGGGACTAGAATTAATGGTAGGCAAAAACACAGCTGCATTTGAAACACCTTTTACCGTTTCAGTAGACTTAATTGGCCATGGATGTACTACAGGTATTTCTGCTCATGACAGATTTAAAACCATAAAGGCACTAGCTGATCCAGAAATAAACCCTGAAGAGCTTGGCAAACCTGGTCATATATTTCCATTGCGTGCTAAAGAGGGTGGTGTGCTTAGGAGAGCAGGCCATACAGAAGCAGCTATTGATTTTGCCAGACTTGCCGGTTTTAGACCAGCAGGTGTACTGGTTGAAATAATGAATGAAGACGGCACTATGGCTAGACTCCCTGACCTTGTGCATGTGGCAAAGAGATTTGATCTCAAGCTTGTTTCTATCCAAGACTTGATAAAATACCGGGTCGAAAAGGAGAGTTTAATTACCAGGGAGGTTGATAATGTACATATGCCTACTGATCACGGTGATTTTCAAATGCATGTTTATAAGCAGACAAACTCTGGCGAAAATCATATAGCACTAGTAAAAGGGACATGGGATAAAGATGAGCCAGTAATGGTAAGAGTTCACTCATCATGTGTTACGGGTGATATTTTTGGTTCTTGTCGCTGCGACTGTGGCGGACAGCTACATGGTGCCATGGAAATGGTGGAAAAAGAAGGAAAGGGCGTGGTTATCTATATGAACCAGGAAGGACGAGGCATCGGATTGGTCAACAAATTAAAAGCTTACAAACTTCAGGAAGAAGGTATGGATACTGTTGAGGCTAATTTGAAATTGGGTTTTGAAATGGACCAGCGTGACTATGGTGTTGGCGCTCAAATTCTTAGGGATTTAGGAATAAGAAAAATAAAATTGATATCTAATAATCCTAAGAAACGTGTAGGTTTGATTGGTTATGGATTGGAAATTGTTGATAATATAGGCATAGAGATTGCTCCAAATAAGCATAACCAACATTATCTTGAAACCAAAAGGGATAAGATGGGTCACCAAATTCTTAAAAAGTAATACGTGCTAAAAAAGCTTTTTATTCTTATATCTTTCTTAGTTGCAGGAAGTGCTTATGCACAGGAGTTTCCTTCTGAACTTTGGCATGATGGCAAGATTGTTTTGCTTGAAGGAGACACCTTATCGGGTCAGGTAAAATACAGTCAGGAGACAGATATTGTTGAATTTAGCCGTGATAACCTTAAAACCGGCATAGCCCTGTCAGCCAAGAAGGTGCTTTACTTTGAAATCTTCGATAGAACTATAAACAGGTACCGTGAGTTTTACGCACTACCTTATGCGGTCAGTGGAGATTATGAAACGCCATTGATGTTTGAGGTAATAGAAGCCGGAAGACCTATGACATTACTGTGCCGTGAGAAAATAGAGTATAAGGTGGTATCAAATCCCTATGCTATGGCCGGTACCTACAGCCGACTTGAGTTAGACTTTACCTATTATTTTCTTAAAGAGGATGGAAAAATTCAGCGGTATTTCGGGTCTAAAAAGGATTTGATACATATGCTTAGAGATAGAAACTCTGAGATAAAGAAATATATGAAAGCCAATAGAATACGCCCTGATAGAAGAAGGGATATTGTTAGAGTAGTGGCGTATTACAATTCACTTTTCGAAAATAAAGAAGACAAAAAAGACAAATGAGTAAACCCCTGATCCTTGTTTCAAATGATGATGGTATTACATCAAAAGGTATTAGACTCCTGGTGGAGTTGATGAAAGAATTGGGGGATGTGGTGGTGGTGGCTCCAGACGGCCCACAAAGTGGAATGGGGCATGCCATAACCATTGGTAATACCCTCAGACTGGAAAAGAGCGATATTTTTGGAGAGATAAAATCTTTTGAGTGCAGTGGAACACCAGCCGATTGTGTCAAGATTGCAAAACATTTTGTTTTAAAAGACAGAAGACCAGATTTGGTAGTTAGTGGTATTAATCATGGTAGCAATACTTCTATAAGTGTATTATATAGTGGTACCATGTCAGCGGCCATAGAAGGTGCAATGGAAGGGTTTCCAGCCATTGGATTTTCGTTATGTGACTACTCAAGTGATGCTGATTTTTCCCATGTTGGTGAATATGTGAAACAGATAGCCAGAAATGTGCTGGAAAAAGGGTTAACAAAAGGAGTGGCTTTGAATGTCAACTTTCCGCCAAAGCGCAATGAATCGATAAGAGGGATTAAGATTTGCCGTCAGGCCAATGCCAGTTGGCAGGAAGATTTTGATCAGCGCTTCGACCCTAATGGAAGAAGATACTTTTGGATGGCGGGCAACTTTGTGAACCATGATAAAGGTGAAGACAATGACGAATGGGCCATTGCCAATAATTATGTGTCTGTAGTACCTTGTCAGTATGACTTAACCGCACACCATGCCATTATTCATTTAAATGAAGAGTGGGACTTTTAGTAACTACTAAAAGCGGTACTTGACATACAAATTAACATACGGAGTGCTCTTATCTGTAGTTCTTCCGTATCCAGGAATGGCGTAAATGTCAATAAATTCTTCCTTAGACCTTTCGTAGATAAACCTCAGCCCAAACATTCCTCCAATAAAGACATTGTCACTCATTTTCTTTTCTGAACCTAAAACAAGCTCAAACCAGTCAGCTTCAAGGCCTTTGCGTTCAAACCCGTCTGTATAAGTCGGCCAATATTCGCTTTCTATTAGATAGGAACCTGAGTCTTCAAATTTCGATTGTCCATATTTTACCCCCGCATAAAAAGTATTGGTGTTGTCAAAAGGGATGATATAATTAATGCCTACTCTCCAATAGCTTCCTTCTGATTTATATTCTCCATTTTCAATAGCGGTTGCAGGTTCCAGTGTTGCAATACCATACTGGAAGTTTGGCTGTATCCTGAAACCAAAGGTATATGCAACCCCAGCTTCAAATTTGGATTCAAATTCAGTAGCACGAAGTAGGAGTTTGCCATAGTCAAGATAAATCTGAGGCCCAGATTTCACCACTATTTTTACTGATTTTACTGAGTCAGGTTGAGCTTTTTTTACAGCTGTTTGCGGCTTTGAATCTACTACTTCAGTAGAATCAGTCTGAGCAAAGAGACTGCTTACATACAGGCACAAAACCAGACTAAAAGTAAACTGTAAGTTGCGCATCGTGACTTAAACAATTTTTACATGAGACAGTGACAGAATCATAGCTGTGATGATTGACCCTAACCCCACTGGATATAACCTTTAATTGATTTTCAACATATTGAAATTCCTGTTCATAGACCAAATCAAGAGTATCAAGTCTGTCATAAATAATAATCGAATACTTACTGATAGTATCATTGCTATTTAAATATAAGGTATGGAGTTTCTTAGCCTTAACATTAGGAGGAACACTATTAATGCTTGATACTTCTGCCAAACCACTATTGACATTAGTAATTAGGGTGTTAAGTGTTTTTATTTCCTCATTAAGCGTTGATTTTACTTTATTAAGCGAATCTTTTTCATCTAATAGCGCTCCTTTATTTGGGTCTGCATCAATGGCAGTAATCCGCGCTTCGATGGTTTTGACCATGGCACTCTTACTACTTTTAGACGCATTTAAAGAGGCCAGACTATCGTTATCAATAAACTTGACAGAAGTTATAGCTTCAATACCTTCTAATTCCTCTTCTTCCTCGGCACAGCTCAATACCGCAAAAGAGATTAAAAGGATTGACAATATAAGATAGCCTGCATTTTTCATTGGCCGCAAAAATAGAAAGATAATTATTGAAAGTTCTAAGTTCCATGTTCTAAGTTCTTACTCAACACTAAACTTTGAATCTTGAATTTCAATCTCCAAACTTAGAACATCAAACATTAAACTTAGAACTAGTTAATAAGGATCAACATCAAAAATGATGCGAGAAGATTTGAGGTCTTTTTCTTCCAGAATCTCATTTGCAGCATTTTGAAGAATGCTTTTCACTTTTTTTAAATCAATAGTGCCGCGCTCCAGTTTGATCAGCAATTCCATCAAATATTCGTTCCTTATTCTGTTAATAACAGGCTCCTGAGGGCCGAGCACACGTTGTGCTCCCAGTTGTTCAATAAGTATGTTTGATAAGCGTTGAGCAGTCCGTCTCGCAAGCTGAACATCTTTGTTCTTTATCATAACACTAATCAGACGTGTGAATGGAGGAAACTTGTGAATCTCTCGTTCGTTAATTTCCCTTTCATAGAATGCAGTAAAATTGTTTTCTATAATGTCCTTAATAATAACCAAATCAGGAGCTTTTGATTGTATCACCACTTTGCCTTTCTTTTCCCTTCGGCCCGACCTGCCGCTTACCTGTGTGGCAAGCTGAAAAGTTCGCTCATATGACCTGAAATCCGGGAAGTGCAGCATTCTGTCAATATCAAAAATGCCGACCAGGTTAACATGATCAAAATCGAGGCCTTTGCTCACCATCTGCGTGCCTACCAGAATATCTATTTCCTTATTTTCGAAGTCTTTCAAAATCCTTTCGTAGCTATTTTTGCTTCTGGTCGTGTCAAGGTCCATTCGCTGTACTTTAGAATCAGGAAGCAGCAACGCTATCTCCTCTTCCAATTTTTCAGTGCCTATACCTATGGTTTTTAATGCTGTAGAACCGCAAGCTTCACAGGCATTGGGCATTTTCTCTTTGTAACCGCAGTAATGACAGATCAGCTCTTTCTTGAATTGATGATAAGTGAGACTTACGGCACAATTGGTGCATTTAGGAATATGGCTGCATTGCTGACAGCTTATGTAGGGGGAATACCCTCTTCTATTCTGAAAAATTATGGCTTGTTCATCATTATCCAATGAGGTTTGCAGCTCTTTAAGAAGCACTGAGGAAAACTCGCCTTTGAGCAACTTTTTGTTAGCTTCCTTGATCATGTCAGCAACGATGAAATCAGGAAGGGTGGCATTGCCATATCTCTTGCTTAGTGTTATTAATCCATATTTCTCACTTTTAGCCTGATAAAAAGATTCTAATGACGGTGTTGCAGAACCTAGTAGCACTTTGCAATGATGAATGGATGTCATATAAAGCGCCACATCCCTGGCATTATATCTAGGTGCCGGGTCATATTGCTTATAAGAAGACTCGTGCTCTTCATCCACTAAAATAAGCCCCAAATTATCGAAAGGGAGAAAAATTGAAGAGCGCACACCAAGCACCAATTGGTACCTGCCTGATAACACGCCATTCCAAACCTCAACACGCTCATTGTCAGAAAACTTGGAGTGATAAACACCCAACTTATTACCAAACACCTTTTTTAAACGGGTAACAATTTGTGTGGTCAATGCTATTTCCGGTAACAGGTAAAGCACCTGCGAACGGCCTGCCAAAGCATCTTCAATGAGGCTAATATAGATCTCTGTCTTACCACTTCCGGTTATGCCATGAAGCAGGACAGTATCTTTAGTTTTGAAATTTTCAATAATATCAGACTTGGCATTCTCCTGAATCTCAGTCAGATGTACAGGCTTGGTTTCCTGATCATCGTCAGGGAAACGGGAAATGGTAATTTCAAATTCTTCTAGAACTCCATTTTTTGTTAACGTCTTAATGGCTGATGTCGATAAGTCAGCAGCTAAAAGACTCTTGGGAATACCTTGTTCATTAAGCTTTGTCTTTTTGTAAATAGGTACCTGCTGAAGGTAAAATAGCAAAACTTCTTCTTGCTTTGGCTTTTTGGACAAGGATTCAAAAACAGCTTCTAAAGCCCCCTCCTTTAAATATTCGCTATTAAGCCTGATTCTTTTTTCTTTCTTAGGCTTGTACTTTTCCCTTATCTCCTCATAAATAATGATGGCATCTTTTTGTACCAATGACTTGAGAATGGAGAATATATTTTTTTGCTGAAGTGCTTTGCCAATATCACTGTAGCTAAGCGATTCGTTTTTATTAAGTATCTCAATGAGCAACTCTTCCTTGTCAGAAAAGTCATAAACAGACTCATACATGTCAAAATCAGGATGAATCTGCACATGAGACTCACTGCTCAGTTTTAGTCCTGAAGGTAAGGCTACATTTAGCACCTCGCCCAAGGTGCACATGTAGTATTCAGCAATCCACTGAAACATTTTAAGTTGCTGTGGAAAAACTACTGGCGACTGATCCAGAACATCAAGAATGTACTTGGCCTCATACTTTTCAGGTGGGTGCTCATGGACTTTTCCAATTATGCCTGTCAGTACTTTTCTGTGCCCAAACTGAACAATAACCCTTACACCAATCTGCAAGAAATCCTCAAGGTCAAATGGGCAACGATAGGTGAACATCTTTGGAATAGGAACAGGCAGAATTACATCAACAAAGTAAGTGTGACGTGCTTCTTCTGCATTACTATTTAATTCCAGCTGGCTCAAGAAATTTACTTTAGTTGTTTAAGTGCTTCTTCAAAACTATTGACCGGCAATTTGCATGTTTTGTTGTAGCAAACATAAATAGTGGTTTTGTTATTAACCGTAGTCTTGTACTCCATTAAGGGTAGCTGACTTTCGGTTGTGGTACCCATCAATATTTTGAAAGGATAAAAATGTTGTGCAAACTGGGCTCTTATTTGTTCAGCCTCATTACCAACTATGGCTACCTCAGCATTTCCATAAGCCATCATTTCATATAGAATGGCCCAGTTGTAGGTGTAATTGGGTTCTTCCAAAACCAAAGATGACATTGAAGACAACATATGCTTTGATTTTTTGAGATAATCTTCGTTGTCTAAGAGTGTGCCTAAAATGTACAGATTAATGGCCATTTGAGAGTTTGAAGCTGGAATTACATTGTCAAAAACTTCTTTTTTTCTAGCAATAAGAGCTTCTGATTCATTATCAGTGAAATAATAGAACTGCTCCTTAGTATCGAAGAAATTGGCATTGGCATAACTCATTAAACCATCTGCATGCTGGAGCCACTTTTCATCAAAGGTAGCTTTATACAGAGAGGTAAAAGCCTGAATGACAAAAGCATAATCTTCAAGGTAGGCATCTATAGTGGCCTTATTATTTTTAAAAGTACGTTTTAGCTGACCATCAGATATCATCTTGTCTACAATGAAATTGGCATTGGTAACAGCCAGATTTAAAAATTCCTTTTCTCCAAAGGCTTCATAAGCATCCACTAATCCTTGAATCATGAGACCATTCCAGGATGCAAGCACCTTGTCATCCAATCCGGGACGTACGCGTTCAGTTCGTTTTGATAACAAGAGACTGTTGGTCTCATCTACCAATTGCTCAAGTTCATCTAATGCTATGCCATGAGTGTCAGCAAACTCCTGATCAGACAACTTCTTGTGCAGTATGTTATTCCCATGCTCCCAATTGCCTTCTTCTGAAATGTTATAATATGCGCCCATTATTTGAGCATTTTCTCCAACTATTTCATCAAATTCCTCTTTTGTCCATACGTAAAATTTGCCCTCGACACCTTCACTATCAGCATCCAGCGCTGCGTAGAAACCGCCAGAAGCGTCTGTCATTTCTCTTTTTAGCCAGTCTATCGTTTGATAAACCACACTTTTGTAAAGCGGGCTTTTGGTCAATTTATAGGCGTTGGAATACAAGCTTACCAGCTGACCATTGTCATAAAGCATTTTTTCAAAATGTGGCACCAGCCATTTGGCATCTACCGAGTAGCGTGCAAAGCCACCACCGGCCTGATCGTAAATTCCGCCTTTGGCAATTTCGTCTAGCGTCAATTTAAGCTGTGCAAGTGCTGTTTCATTTTTAGAGGTAGCATAGTAATTCAATAAAAACTGCCAGCTACCTGGCATTGGAAACTTTGGAGCCCTGTCCATGCCACCCAGTGCAGTGTCAAATCTTTTAGAAAAAACTGCATACATGCTGTCAATTTCACTCAATTGAAACTCTGACTTTTCAGGATTCAGATTATACTTTTCCAGATCGCTGGAAGACAGTGCATTTGTTAAAGTGTTGGCTGCGCCTTCTAACTCGCTACGCTTATCTCTAAACGCCACTTCTATATTTTGCAAGAGCTGCGTCCAGCCAGAAGGAGGAAAATACGTACCACCATAAAATGGCTTTTGGTCAGGCAGCAGAAAAACGTTCAAAGGCCAACCACCATTACCACCTATGGCCTGTACAGCATCCATATAGATTTGATCAACATCCGGGCGTTCCTCACGGTCCACCTTAATGTTGATAAAGTACTTGTTCATTATCTCGGCAATGGAGTCATTTTCAAACGACTCGCGCTCCATAACATGGCACCAATGGCATGAAGAATAGCCAATACTTACTAAGATTGGTTTGTCTTCCTTTTTAGCTTTTTTCAGCGCCTCTTCACCCCATGGATACCATTCTACGGGATTATAGGCATGCTGAAGAAGGTAAGGACTTGTTTCATTAATAAGGTGATTTGGAGTTTTATGTTCAGTTTGCATGTCTGTTTCTTCGTTTCTAGAACAGCTAAAAGATAGGCTGATGAATATTAAGATTATGGTGCTGCGCATCAATAGTAAAACTACCAAGTATTGAAGGTAAATGCTGTCAAGAGACGTTAATTTCTTAAGATATTTTCCATGAGTAATAAATACAATAAACTAAATCGTCTCTTCGAAACGGAACACGGTGAAGTGAGAAGTCTCCTTGATCAATTGGGAGATTTCTTGCCAGATAAATCGGGATTCAAAATGACAATCATTCCGGATATTAAGTCCTATTATAGCAGCTGATTCCGCAGCGTTTCAAGCTCTTCAGAGAAAGAAATTTCTTGTGGGAGCAGCTCAATTTTTTCAATTGTGGCCTTAATAAACTGCTGATGCTTTTCTGAGGCTGGATTGAATGGACGATGATCAATAGCTGCTTTAATTTTAACCCATTCTTTAATGAAACTCTGTGTCTGATCATCAAAATAGGTTGGTGCAAATTTACTCCAGATATAATCTTGAGCTTCTGCAGAGGGGTGGAGCATATCAGATTTGTAGAACCTATAATCACGTAAGTCATCCATAAGCAACTCATAGGACGGGAAGTAGGCGACATTATCGTATTGGTTTTCCAAAGTATGGCAGGTCAATCGCAGTGTTGATTTGCTTACACTATTTAAAGCAAGAGTATCTTTGATATGCCTGACCGGGGAAACAGTGATAATGATCTTCAAATCAGGTTTTAGATCCATCAGTCTTTGATAGACCTCTTCAAAGGCCTCTAAAACCTGTTTTTGCGTCAGTAATTTTTTAGTGAAATTTTTAGCCGGTACCTTATGACAATTGGCTACTACTTCGGCTGTTGAATCAAGTTCATAGACAAATGCAGTACCAAAAGTGATAATTAGATAATCGGTCTTTTTTAGAAATTCATGAGTGTCATCCACAGCTTTGTTAATAGCAGTAGTAAGCTCAGCCTCATTCAATTTTGAAAATGAAGAATGAAAGTCATAATGCGCAAAAAGGCCATCATTCTCAACAACTTCTGATGTTTTTGGATGCTCCTTTTTGCATGCATTTCCCAAAAGTTTGAAAATGCTGATGGGGTTATAAACCGTACCAAAAGGATTGGCCAGCACTTCTATCTTATTATCGGATAGCTTGCTGGCAATATTGTCTGAGAAGCATGAGCCTATGGTAAGAATAGGAGAGTGGAGGCCTATCTTGTTGGCAGAAGGCTCAATATGCAACTCGGTGCGAAACATCTTAATTGAAATGGTAAAGGAAAACTAAAGTTGCTGTAAAAGCAGACTTCTTGCTGTCTTTGATCTCCAATTCAATATCCAGTTGTGCTTTGGTAATGCCTCTGAGATCCATAAGGGAAGCTAGTTTGGCCTTAAGGCGCACTTCACTGTTAACAGTTACAGCTTGATTAAATCTCATCTTCTCAATACCATAATTGATCATCATTTTGGTATTTCTTATGTCTGCAATTTGCTTCCACAAATGAGGGGTAATGGCTAAGGTCAAGTAACCATGCGCGATGGTGCTACCAAACTGGCTTTGTGAAGCACGCTCCGGGTCAGTATGTATCCATTGATGGTCAAGCGTGGCATCGGCAAATAAGTTAATCTGATCCTGGGTGATTTTGTGATAGTCAGAAACGCCCATTTCCTTGCCTAACCATTCTTCAAATTCTTTAAAGCTACTTATTACAATCATAATTCTTTTTCTGTGAAAGTAACAGGTGGGGGCAGTTGTTACAAGTTTTTATTGAGGAATGTTGGGATAAGGCATTGCGCCATATCGATTTTTGCTTTCCCCATTAATCCAACTAGTGGGATTCAATTACTTTGCCTCGTCAACAAAATATAATCAGTTAATGCCCTTTGCCAGCAGCACTATCTGTCCCAAATGATAGGCATCATGCTGAATAATACCATGGACGTGCTCATAGTAAGTCATGCCATTGGGTGGGTAGGTTTTGTCAAAATCTGGTTCATCAAAGGCCTTTAAATAGTCCAGCCATTTATGGTGGGCTTCTTCCAATCTTCCAATAGTTGCTTGCCAGGCTTCTTCGGAGGTATTGGTTATTTCCTCAATGTAATTGTTGTCAGGAGTGGTGATCACTTCACCTCGCAACCTTAGTAATACATTGATTTTCCAACTTATAAGGTGATTTACGATTTCCCAAATGGAGTTACAGTTGGCTAAATATTTAGTGGAAGCTTGCTTCGCTGTAATGTCTTGTAAAGTAGATTTAATGCTCACCCCCAGCCAAGGGTAGCCATCATAAAGCTTTTCAAACAGACTGATTAACTTTTCTTTTTGCATGTAATTTATATTCAATGGGAAAGTTATTTCCTTTCTTATTTCTGAGTGCAAATCTGGAATAGCGGGGTCTGTTACTTATTCTATCAAGAAGTTGAGTTCTCCAGGTTTGGTGGTTCGCATAAGTTGCTTCGTTTGACCGTCCGAGTCGTTAAAATCGATAACGACAGAAGTTCCGTTCTTCCAACCCAAAAGTCGGAAGTTGCCCCGTTGTAAATAAAAGTCTGAGATATAAGAAGCAGGTGTTGATTTCCAGTCAGCAGTGTTGTTATTGGTAAATTGCACCAGCTTTTGCCATTTGTCTGAGTTGACCAAAATTGTGTCTTTTCGAAAGTCACTTAGTTGACCGTTGGTCGACCTCACAGTTAGAATGATTGGCGAGTTCTGATCAATCAATTGAGCCAGTTCGATGTCTGTTTGGCAGCCGTAAAGAGTTGTTAATAAAGTTGCTATTAAAAGTTGTATTTTCATTTTCTGCATTCTGCCATGACTCCCAACACCCGGCTATCAATAACCCGAGTGCATGTTATTTTTAATTATCACCTAATCTAACAAATTTATACCACCCACTACTCCGGCATTGGCACATAAGTACCATCACCCGGTACTTTAGGGAATTGCCTATTGCGCCAGCGCTGTTTGGCTTCTTCCAGCTTTTCCTTACTGGTGGCTACAAAATTCCAATAGATGAACCGCTCTTCCTCAAAGGGTTTGCCACCAAATAACAGCAAATGCGAGCCAGCTTTTATTTCTATCGCACACTGATTGTCAATTTTAGAAACCAGCATATTACCAGCCTCCACATGATGCTCACAGGCCTGTATGCTACCTTCCACAATGCAAATACCAATTTCACCATCCAACTGCCCGTTGATGTCTAAGGCATAATCTTCTTCAGTCTTGATTTCTATCATAAACAATTCTGAGTGCACAGGCACAGGAGATTTTTTACCAAACCCTTCACCAGCCACTAGCCTGAATGCTGTTTTACCATCTTTCCAATGCGGCAATTGGTCTGCATCAATGTGGTGAAAAGAGGGCTCCATATCTTCCAAATGCTTGGGCAGTGCCACCCATATCTGGTAGCCGTGCATGGTGGAGGTCGCTGTCACTCTAAGGTGTTCTGGAGTGCGCTCTGTATGGGTCACCCCTTTGCCGGCAGTCATCCAATTCACAGAGCCGGGAGTAATCAGCTGATCTGAGCCCACGCTGTCTTTATGCACAATCTCGCCTTCCAGCATATAGGTGAGGGTGGATAGCCCGGTGTGCGGATGCTGATCTACATCCATATATTTTCCATCGCCAATGGTGGCTGGCCCCATATGATCGATGAAAATAAATGGGCCTACCATTCTTTTCTTTCTAAAAGGAATAAGACGACCCACCATAAAATCCCCGATGTCACGGCTGCGCTCTTCTATTATTAAATCTGTATTTGACATAATTCTAGCTAGTTTTAACTACCACAATATTTTCACAATAGTAACAATACCAATCAGCAGTATTAAAATTAATGAAAGCCTTTTAAAAGAATTCTGAGGAACGAATTTTAATATTTTTTTACCAGCATAAGTGCCTACTAGGCCAATTACAAAAAGAAAAGGAACGTAAATGAGGTCATGATTATGGATGTATCCATTCTGATAATAGACAAAAGTTCTTGAGAAATCTATCATAAAATCAATAAAAGCAGAAGTGGCAATAAACACGCTTTTCTCAAGGCTAAAGGCCGCCATTGTAAGACCTCTAATAGCGCCACCTGTTCCTAGCAGTCCGGCAGAGAGTCCGGACAGACTGCCACCAATAAAGGAGTTTCTTTTCCCGGCTTTGATGACGAGGTTCTTTTTGATGAGGAACAATGAGCTAAGCGCTATCAGGAAAATACCCAGAAAGATTTCTAAAAAGGTGCTGTCCACAAGCTTGGACAGGTAGCCACCAATAATTACAAAAACTACTGAAGGGAGACCAATGTAGAGGAGTAGTGATTTGTCCAGCCCATTTTTGAAAAGGAATATTTTGCTCAGGTTACTTGATAAATGAAAGATGGCTGTGAGGCCTAAGACGGAATAAAAGTCGAAGTAGAAGTTGCCAATAGGCACAAAAGAATACTGAAGAACCAAAGCCGCCTACAGTACCTATAATTTCGGCCAATAGGGCCAATAATAAAAAGATGAAATTGATCTTCACTTCAGTATTTGAATAACTTTTTGAAAGTTAACTGAAAGAAAACTTATATGAGATGACAGTTTTCAAGTAAGTTTCTAACAATCCTCCAGCACACACTTCTCACCTTTGGTCTCAAACTCCAGTGTGGCGTGATTGATGCCATAAGTTTTAAGTTCTTCGTGTACTTTCTGCTTTAGCGGTATAAGAGCCTCCATTTGCAGATTTTGCTTAGTTACAATGTGGACAGTAAGCACATTATACTGGCCGTCCATGGACCAAATGTGCAGATCATGAATATTTTCAACACCATCAAGACCTTCCAGAAATGCTCTTATTTTCTTCTGGTTAGTATCTTGTGGCACACCTTGCATAATAATTTTGAATACCGATTTTAGGTTTTTGAATACATTGAAAAGAATAAAGCAAGCAATGCCCAATGACAAGAGAGGGTCAATGATGGGTAGATCATAAAAATACATGACTATCGCGCCTATAAGTACGGCTACCCAACCTAAAACGTCTTCCAACAGATGCAGACTGACCACTTTTTCATTAATAGATTCGCCTTTCTTTAAACGAAATACTGCTGCTCCATTAATAACCACGCCTAAAATGGCCAGCCAGATCATGCCCAGTGCGTCCGGTGTTTGAGGATTGTAAATTCTGGGTATGGTCTCGGTTAAAATAAAAATGCTACCTACAAATAAGATAATGGAGTTGACCAAGGCACCTACCAATGAAAACCGCTTGTAGCCATAGGAGTATTTTTTGTCTTTATGCTTTTGCGATACTTTTTGAAAGTACCAAGAAAGTCCTAGTGAAATACTATCACCAAGATCATGCAAGGCATCAGATAAAATGGCCATGCTATTGGTGAAAAGGCCACCAATGATTTCGATGATGGTAAAAGCAAGGTTAAGGAAGAAGGCAACTTTTATATTGCCTGTTCCATGATGGTGGTGATGGCCGTGGTCGTGATGGTGTTCAGCCATACTTGCTACTTACTCAACTTTATAGATTCAGAATTGATACAGTATCTTAAACCAGAAGGTTTAGGTCCGTCTGGAAATACGTGACCTAAATGCCCATCGCAAACATTGCACATTACTTCTACACGCGTCATTCCAAAAGACTTATCCATTTCATATTTAATGGCATTGTCTTTTATTGGTTCAGTGAAACTTGGCCAGCCAGAGGATGAGTTGAATTTTATGGAAGAGTCAAACAACGGCTCTCCACAGCAGGTGCATTCATATTTACCTTCATCATAAACATTACAAAGTTCACCACTAAAAGCTCTTTCTGTGCCTTTTAGCCTGGTTATTCTATATTGTTCAGGGGTGAGCTGGTCTTTCCATTCCTGCTCGGTTTTCTTCACCACTCTACTGGGAGCGGGGGCTCCTTTTTTGGCATAATTGATTACGTCTTCCCAATTCATGATTGCTAATTTAGAGGATAACAGTGGCAATCACGAATTAGTTTTTGTTAAACCACAAGGCAATATCTTTCCATAGTGGTGACATCTCTTTTTTGAAGAATTTGAAATGGCCTATATTTTTGATGTTGAGCTGCGATGGTGTTATTTTTTGATATTCACATTCTTCAGATCCGTAAGAATCATATAAAACTTCCACGGCCTTTGGCGGGGCCAGGAGCAGGTCATCAGCCATAGCGATAAACTTTGAAGGGGTTTTTACATTTTGATAAAGTGTTGTACCATTTTCAATAGCACCTTCTGCACCTTTCGGATTTTTACCCCATTCAGCCCAATTTCTGCCTATGTATTTTGGCAGGGTAGGACCACCACCAAAGGTAAAACCCGGTAGACTACCTGTAAGTGTGGTAAAGGTAGGAATAAGTAAGTGCCAGAATATATTGACAAACACCCGATGCCTTCCGCTCCAGTTAGAGGAGGAGAGGTTTTGAGATGCAACAAAATAGGCACGTTTTATTTTATGGTTGTTTTTAGCAAGGGGGAAAAGCTGACCGGCCACACTGTGCCCTATCAAAAACAAATGCCTACCTGCTGATAGCTGGTAGGCATGTTCTATTGCTACGGTCAGATCTTTCAATCCCCAGTTGTACATGGTGCATTCCCTTGCATTCTTCACTTTTGACGAAGCACCAATGCCGCGGTAATCAAAGGTTAAAACGGTATAATTCTGTTCTGTAAAATATGCAGCCAGGTGTTTGTAAAATTGCTGCTTTACCCCAACAGCAGGAGCAATTATAATAATTCCGTTCTCCCCCGACTGATTTAATACAGTACAAGCGAGCTGCTCCTGATCTTCTGTCGTAAGGGTTATTTCCATACTAAAATATACGGATTTAATCTAGCTAGTTAAAGGGCCTTAAGTCTGGCTGAAGATACTTCTTTTTGGCTTCGCCATCAGTGAAAACATTAAAGCTGTAATGTTGCCTTATCAACTCTTTGAAAGAATGTACTAACCTTGGGTAGGTTGCTATTAATTCTTCAAAGCTTAAACCCTTCTGTTTGTTCATAAAATGATTGATCATTCTTACTGCTGCAATAGTGACGGTCATGTGAAATTTTGTGCCATCACCGAAGCAATTGTCAAAAATTTTAATCTGAGTGCAGATATTTTCAACGGCCATCACTTGCCCATATTTCTTAATATGAATATAGGCAAGCCTTAAATGAGCCTCATGTGTAAACAGTGATGGTTCAAGGATGCAGTCTGCAAATTGCTCTTCGAATTCCTCGTCAGAGATTTCAAAATGGCTTTTCATGATTGCTTCGACTTTTCATAGGCAGCAGCAATATCTTTAAACATTAGCATGTCCACTACCTTACCAGACCCGCCATCATAAAAGCCAGCTTCACCCTGATATTCTTTTGGGTTTTTAAAGGTTCCGAAAAGGATGTCATAAACAGGAAAATCCGAGTAATTATATTGATGTACACCTCTGGCATGGTGAATGGCGTGCTGCTCAGGGCGCTGTATCAGATATCCAACCCACTGCGGGGTTTTGATATTTGCATGCTGAAAAATGCTTAAAAAATTAAGGGTAACTAGCACAATGGTGATTGCTCCGGGAGACAACCCTATGATCAACGCGAAACATATGCTGCCCAAAATTGTAAACCCTATCATATCCATCGGGCTGAAATAGTATGTACTTGGTATGTCCAGTTTTTCTGAGCTATGGTGCATCTGATGGAAAATTTTCCATAATCTGTCAGACCTGTGCATGGAATAGTGCCACAAGTAGAGCAGGAATTGGTAAAAGAATAATCCTATCAATACCTGAACTGCAGTGGGTAAAGTAGATAAATCTACCAATTGCAGACTCGCTAAATAGCTATCAGTAAATATTGGGAGATAGGAGCTAAGGTAGAAGAAGACTGCAAAGGCGGTTATTCCTCGCAATGTAGCATATTTAATTTTGGGAAATTTCTGCCGAGGAAAAAATGATTCCCATAGGTACAATGACATATAAATACCGATAATAATAAGAGAAACCGGATCCAGCAATAGCTCCAGTGGAGTAGGTAATGATTCCATAATTGTATGTTGTTATTTGTTTACCCTAATGCGTAAGTTTTAAACTTACAGTGGAAGTTTGCAATTAATCAACTACCAGCCACTGCACTTTTTCTTCGGGCTGATAAATACAATCTGTACCCGTTTTTATTGAATTTGAAAGATGACGCGCCAGTTCGGGGTGCCCCTCATTTATTTTTTTTATGGCACTTCTGATTCTCCACGTCACAGCTGATCTAATCTTCTCATTACTACTTCCGGCTTTTCTTGATTTACCGTTCAGTCCCATGGCGCCTGAAAGATACTCAAGGAGGCTATCGTATTCATCTTCAAGATTGGCCAATAATGCATTATCAAAAGCCTCTTTTGCTCCCTCAATCTGGTTTTGTATGGTGATCAGGCGCTGCTGGTATTCCGCTTTGGCGCGTTGGTCAATAACATCAATGCCTTTTTCGTTTACCTGAGCTCCCATCAAATCCATACTGCTTATCGGGCTTTCCGGGTTAGATACCAGTTTTGCGATATCATTCAGACCTTTGATAGTCGGGATAATCAGTTTTTTATTTTGATAGCTGATCTCCCATACATTTTTGTTTGAGATAAAAGAATTGCCCGTAGCTTCTTCCTGCTCGTTTGAAATCTTAGAAACCGGCCTTTTACCAATGTACTCTATAAATGAATGGAGTGGTGAGCGTTTTTTGAAAGGGTTAACCTCCAGAACCCATGAAGTGGCATCCAGCTCCACATCCTTGCTGTTACTGTTGATCTTGTTCTCAAACCTTTCCAGGTACTGACGCCAGCACTTTTCAGCATTTTCCAGATCATGAAGATGATAATATGCCGCTCCTATGTATACAGGAAAATCAACCCAGACAGCTTCATACTTTAAGGCCAGGGCTAGATCAATTGCTTTTTTATACTGCCTCATTTCCAGATATAATGCAGTGCCAACTGGTATATAATCTTCCGGATTTAATGGGTTTAGTGCTATGGCTTTGAGGTACAGTTTTTCTGCCTGTTCCAGATTCCCAGCAAAAACCAGGTTTGTAGTGATCAGTGCAATATTATCGGCATCATTGGGGTTAATTTGATATGCCTTTTCAAGACAGTATTCCGCCTTTTCATACTCACCAAGATATAAATAAGTCCTGCCCAAAACAGTGAGGGCGATATAGTCATTTTCATCAAGTTCTACAGCTTTCAATGCATAATCATGCGACCCATCCTGACTCACCTGCCATCTCGACCATAGCTGACAGCTCCATTCATTGAAGTGGGATAGGGAAAGACCGGTATAAGCCCTGGCATAAGTCGGGTCTCTTTCTATTGCCAAATTGAAATATTCACGGGCCTTCAGGTCATTTTTAATACCTCCCTTCTTTACCTCACTCATGCCCTTTAGCCAAAGGTCATATACTTCTAGTTTTGAGGTAGGTTTTTTTGAGGCAACCTGAAGAAGATTAATATTTATTTGTTGCTCAATCACACTTACGATTTGCTGGGCAATATTATCATAAAGCTCGTAAAGGCTCTCGAAGGTTTCCTCATGTTTGCCAGCAAATACAACTCCTCTATCTAAAGCATTGATCAATTGGATATTGAACCTGATTTTATCGTTGAAGGAGCGAAAGCTTCCTTTAATCAGATAGTCGATGCCAAGTAATTTGACCTGTTCATAATTTCTGTCAATATCCAGCTGTGAAGTGGTATGTTGAGAGATAACATTAAGGGAGTTGAACCTTGAGAGATCAACAATTAAATCATCTACAAGACCTTGAAGAAAGTAGTTAAGATCTCCTTTCTCTGTAAGGTCTTCGAATGGTAAGACAGCAACTACAACTTTTTGTAACGCAACCTGATTCATGAAAATCTATATTGAGAAAAGTAAAATTAATAAGCTTTAAGCTCTGTTTTACTCAGATTTTCAAAAAAGGTTACCAATCGAACTGATTGGACATTTTATCAAATGATTTTTTAGTGGTTATTCCTATGGGTCCTGAATATATTCCCCCGTCTATACCTATATCTTCCACCAGCACTTCAATTAGATTTTGTCCGGTTGGTTTTAGCAGCACTTTTGGAATATAATAAATCCGGTATTTTGAGTAAGAGGTACTTGATCCCACACGTCTGTTGTCTCTTGTTTGACCCGCCAGCTTACCGTTTATGTACACTTCATCGAAGTCATCAATTTTGCCAAGTATTAGTACCAGCTCATCTTCATACATTTCTTTGGTGAGCGTAAAGGTCTTCCTATACCATGCATAGCCATCATACCGTCTGTAGCCCTGGGCTTCCCAGTGTGATGGGACTAAAATGCGATCCCATTCGGTATCAGCAGAGGGCTTGCTGCCGTTTCTGCTAATGGCAAAATCCCAAACTCCTCTGAGGTCTAAATACATAGGGGTAACTGAGGAAACAGAGTAGATACCAACATCACCATCAATAATACCCCCGGCCTGAGTAACATCATAAACACGAACTGCTATGGTGTTGGAGCCATTATAATCTATCAAATATTTAGGGATAACGTACTTTCGCTCGGAGTTGAAGGCAGTTTTGAATTGGGGAGGCATAGCGCCTGAAAAGCCAATCAGTTCACCATTAATATATACCTCGTCCACATCATCTATATAGCCCAGGTTCAGGTAGAAGCTCTGGTCTTTATCAAGCTTGGTGCCATCAAATTTTGTTCGGTACCATGCAAAACCATCAAACCCATGATAGCCCTGATCTTCCCATGGTCTTGGAACTCTGATCTCGTCCCATTTGCTATCATCAAAATTTCTGTTGGACCAGTTGCGTTGGTCACCAATCGCAAACTTCCAATAGCCGTTGAGGTCAATCAACTGGCCATTGGAGAGTTGCGAAAACATAACCATTAGGTATATAATTAAAAATGGTTTTCTCAAGTGTGTTTTAGTTTAAGGTTGAAAGGGTCAAACAAAATATTAGTTACCGCTTGCAAGTGTTGCTTTATCTTCTTTTTCAAGTTTGGCAATTCTGCTAGTGTCAGAAGTGTATTGGTTCCAGTATTCTGCCCAGATTTTGTTTTCCCTGTCAATGCTGAAAGCATAACCTGTAGACTTTCCTGATGTTTCCACCACTACCTTAAAATCACCGGTGCCTAATTTACGAAGATCATAATGTTTGATGAACCCTTTCTCGTATTTGTCGGCCTGAACCTTGTCTTTAAAAAGGAGGGCATTACCACTGTAAAATTTCACTGTTACCATTTCCTGATTTTCCCCGCTGTAAAGAAGACGTAAAAGTCCGCTTTCGTGATGTGGTAATACCCTAACCTCTGAATTGTTGTTAATGGTTTGAGCAAATGAGAAAGTGCTGGCCAATACGAGTGCCAATGTTGCTAAAATTGTTTTTTGAGTTTTCATGACGTTGTTGTTTTGTGTTTTTAATTATCGATTACAATGCAAAAAACGGGAGGAGGCATGTCAATGATGTCACACCTTGGTAAAGGTTTGTAACAAATTGTAACAAGTCATGTAAAGTGTGTAATAATCAGGTTAATAGCTTGTATCCGATGCCATGAACGGTAAGAATAACCGTGGGATGATTGTGATCATCTTCAATTTTTTGGCGTAGTCGGGCTATAAAATTATCTACCGTCCTAGTGGTAGGCTGCTCATCATAGCCCCAGATTTTTTCTAAAAGGTCATACCGGGAAACTACTTTGTTCTTATTTTCATACAGGTATTTAAGAATCTCAAATTCTTTGTGCGACAACTTGATGTCATCATCATCTGTTGAACTCACACTATAGGCATCAAATTGAATGGTAAGCTTGCCCAGGTTAATAACTTCATCCTTTTTTGATAATGCTCCCGTTCTTCTAAGATTTGCCTTTATTCTTGCCAACAATTCCCTGACGCTAAATGGTTTGGTCATATAATCATCTGCCCCCAGCTCAAGTCCCAGTACTTTATCTATCTCCTCGCCACGAGCAGTCAATAGTATAATAGGTGTGTCTATTCCTTTGGATCGGGCATTCTTGCAAACATCAAATCCGCTCATATTTGGAAGCATCACATCTAATAGCACGAGGTCAAATTGGTTTGTTAGAATTTTGTCAAGCCCTGTTTGACCATCAGAAGCTATAGTTACATTATAACCCTCAAACTGCAAGTTGTCTTTAAGTCCCAGCTGCATTGCTGGTTCGTCTTCTACAATCAGGATGTTTGCCATAGTAGTCTAAGATACAGGTAATTGAATAATAAATGTAGAACCTTTGCCCTCATCACTTTGCACTTCTATCTTCCCACGATGAAGGTCAACAATTTGTTTCACCAGTGCCAACCCAAGTCCAGTGCCCTGTTTTTTGGCCAGGTCCCCCGTTGGTGCCCGATAGAACTTTTCGAAAATCTGCTTTTGAATACTTTTTGGGATTCCAATGCCAGAATCTTTTACCGAGAGCAAAGCATGATTATGAGCTTTAGAGACCCTGACTTCAATTTGCTTTTCTGACTCACTATATTTTATGGCATTGTCGATAAGGTTTATCATCACTTCCATCATAGCTTCTTTATCCCCATTGATAATTATATTATCCTCAAGATTAGTTGTCAGTTGAAAGCCTTGTTGCTGCAAATGAAACTCATAGGTGGTCAGTACTTCCCCAACCAACTCAGATAGGTTCAATGGTTTAAACACCAGTTCTTTTTTACTGGCATCCATTTGACTGAAATTGAGGATTTTGTTTACAATATTGGTTAGCCGCTGTGTCTCTTTACTAATGATGGAATAATATTCATTTTTCTTTTCTTCACTCGGCACGCGCCCCATTTCCAGCGTTTCGGCAAACATGCTGATAAGTGCCAGGGGTGTTCTTATCTCATGCGATACATTTGAGATGAACTCAGATTTATTTTGTGCTAACTGAACTTCCTTTTTAACATTTCTAAACACCAGCACCACACCAAGGATCAATATAACATCTAAAGATAGGATCAGGTACAGGTTAGTGGTTGTCCTTTCTTTTATGATGCTTTCAATAGAGGTGCCTCTTGTGCCTATACCAAGATAATAATTGGGTAATAGCCACAAATCCTTGATCATCATTTCCTGAATATTAGCCTGGGTTGATGAGTCGTAGGTGGCGTAAACTACACGGCCAACATCCGCTCTGCCGGCAGAAATGGCAAATTTATCTTGCGCTATTTGCTGAAGCTTCGGCCCCAATATGTCTTCTATAAAAAATGCAGGATCGATCACCAGGCCTACAATTACCGGAATATTGGGCTGGTTTCTAGGCTTAAAAATAAGGGCAGTATAATCGTCAATTGTATTTAATCTAATGGCTTCAACTTTCTGAAATCCACTTTTCTCAAAGATCATTAGTTGCCTGATTAATGGCTGCTGTTCACCAAAGACCATATCGGCTTTTAGTTCAACAGAATCTTCATCGACAGGGATTAACCAGTTAGCCTCCTTTTTTAAGGTATCGTAAGTAAATAGTGAGATGATGGACTCATTTAAAACCAAAAGGTCTTTTATTGTGGCATCGCCCTGCTCTTTATCGTCAGCAATCAGGCCTTTTTCAATCTTGGAAATCCAGCTATTCAGAATGTCATCAGAATACTGATTAGCAGAGAAAAGTATGGCCTCCAGCTGTTTCTCGTAAATCTCCTTTATAGCCGCCTCGTCACGATTAAGGGTGGTTATTTCATAGGCAGAGAAGAACAGTGCTGGCAGTAAAAATATCAGCAATAAGATTAAACCTATCCTTCTCGTAGTGTTCATGAGAAAATATTAATTGAAAGTTCCTTTATGCTCTATGGCTTGCAGTATGTGGGCATAGTGGTGCCTGCAATGCCATGCATACATTCCGATTGTAAATTTCAGATTAAAAGTTTTGCCATGCTCTGGGTGAATGTAGGTTCGGGCTAATTCAGAATCTGTTAGGTTGGTGATAATAGTTCCCCATTTTTTATGAAGTGCTGTCAGCAGCTGAAGAGAATCCTCAATATCATTATGATAGTCGGCAAGATTAGCCCACAGATGCTCAAGGTAGGGCTTGATGGTTGGGTTGTCTTCTGTTAGTGCCAACTTGAATCTGATAATTGCATTTAAGTGACTGTCAGCACAATGGTGAACAACTTGTCTGATGGTCCAACCCTCTGGCCTGTAAACCCATTCCAACTGTTCTTTGCTCAAGCCTTTAACAGCTGCCGCAAGGTTTTCTGGAAAGGTAATTATGTCATTAATCCATTCGTTTTTAAGTTGACCATCAACTTTTTCAGGATAGTGGTATTTCCCAACTGGGTAACGCAGAGCTTCTAAATCCATATTTTAATAGTTTGATAATATAATGAGCCTTATAACGGAGTTTCTCATACATGTGATTGATATATCCTTCATTTTTTATTTACAGTACTATGGTTTGTTTGATCAGCATATTGTTACTCATATAACCTGGAGCAAAGATGTAATCTGATGGCAGATCATGGATGAATAAGCCTTTATCTATCTCCATTTTTGATTCAATAAATGTGGCGCTTAATTTGTCTGCACTAGTTTTTACTATTATAGAGCAACCAGTGGATTGTGGGCCAAAGTAGTTAAGATAGAAACTACTATCACTTTTCACCTCCCTGTTGTCAACCTTTGAGATGCTACCTTCTTCTAAAATTAATTCAAAAGAAGTTACACCTTTGCCGGGTGTAATTCTTAATTCTAAATTTCTGATATCATTGATAGTAGTGTCTGAGATTACTTCAATATGACCGGTCTTAGGTATTATGGCAGGAGCCTTTTCCTTCCAGTATTTCGCTGTTGCTACCGGATAAATTTCATTAATATCTCCTTGTTCGTCACTGCTTATAAACTTAGAAACAAACTCATCTTTATTTTCTTGCCGTGAAAACCAGAATGCTTGATTTTTATCTAAATCCAAACCATAAAATAAAGATGTCTGTTGGGGGTACTCATCAGAAGGAGAGGAGGTAAGTTGCCCTATGGCCAATGACAATGCTACCATGGATACCCCCAAAATCAGGATTGAATAAGCGTTAAGTTGAGCCCAGCATTTCATTAAAGGCACTAAATATGGAATAAGTATTAATACAAAAAATGCACATGCGTATGGTATTGAAAAACTAAAAACCACAAATAGAAAGTAAACAAAGGGCACCCAGAGCAATAATGGCAAAACAATGATTAAAAACGGTGCATTTGAGTCTTCTGCTTTTTGTTTCAAACATGAAAGCAGGATGATAATGCTGTTGACAATTAGTGGCACATAAAGTATAAAAGCTCCGGTAGGAACAAAAATCTTAAGTACAACGATTAGAATGATTTGAATAAATAGGGCTCCAAGTAGAAACTCGAAAGTGGATATTTTTTGGAATACGAACTTTGAGAAAACCCCGAGAGCCATTAAACATGCTCCTATTACCGTCCAGATGTAGATGTTGGAATTGTAGAAATTATTGCCGTAAAAGCTGCTGTAATTAGGATTCATCCAGAGAATTAGCGCATTGAATGCCCACACCAACCCAAGGCTAAAAAGTATTATAAGAAGATAAAGCCCAAGCCCTTTTAACGAACCGATTAATTGAACCGAGCCGTTCTTTTTCAAGAACATCAGAGTCATTGCAAAAAGTATGATAGCTACAATTATCAAAGGCCAATCCAGACTTGCAGGATAAATAATAAGCTGACCAAGTATGCTGAAGAAGATAGCATCTTCTTTTTTCGTATTGGTTAAGTCTGCATTACCAAAGTGATTGACCATTTGCCACATTAAATCACCCTGATGTTGGAGTGTACTAAGATCAATATTTTGCCATGTGTCGGCAGGGCTATGGTAGTAGGCATATCCTTCAATGAATGCGCTATTCAAACCACTGATGCTCGTGTCTTTAAATTCTGTAAAGTCACTTCCGTTAGGCATAAGTTTATAGATCTCATAAGCAAGTGCATTGGCCATGGGTTTATCAGCGGCTTTTGAAAATTCCCTGATGATCCAGCCGTTTTCTGAAGTGGTTTCAAAAGTGAAGTTGATGCCTGTATTGCCTCTTGCGTCAAAATTGATCAGCATTCCGATATCATCTAATTCCGGATAGGAGTGGACAAAGGCTTCAGCGCCCAACAGTCCAACCTCTTCCAGATCGGTCATTAGGAAGTAGATGTCATTTTTTAAAGGGCCTTGCTTAGTAAGCAGTTCCATGGTTTCCAGCATCGAGGCTATTGAGGCACCATCATCTGAAGCTCCTGGGGTGTTGGGTTGAGAGTCATAATGCCCCATCACCAGCAAAGCTTTTGTATTGTCTGTTCCTTTTAGTTTTGCCAAAACGTTCATGGCTTTGCCTGCCCTTACACCTCTTCTGCCCCAACTTCTAAGCCCGGTTTGAGATAGTACTTTGGTTTCCAGACCCAGCTTTTTACACTGATCGTAAATGTAATTTCTTACATGCTTATGGCCAGTAGTATTCTCACTATGCGGTTCTTTTGCAATAAATTTGAGATGCTCAAGTGCGCGGTATGCTGAGTAGCTGTCAGGTGTATAGCCAGGTAGCGCAGGTGCCGGTGTAGAAAGCTGATTAAATGAAATAAGAGTAACTATAATCAGGAATGCAAAGGATATTCCGGTAAGCAGGTATTTTCTTTTCATACCGTAAATTAAACATTCGTAAATAAAAAAGCCGTTTCGAAGTTATATCGAAACGGCTTTTCTGTAAAAAAATATTAATATTTACTTCTCGTTGTAAATGTGTACATCTCTTTGTGGAAATGGGATAGAGATACCTTCTTTATCAAAAGTAAGTTTAACCTTCTCCTGAAAATCCCAATACAGATCCCAATAGTCGGCTGTGGCCACCCATGGTCTCACATTAAAATTTACAGAACTATCACCAAGGCTGGCTACGTCAACTCTGTAGGCTGGTTCCTTTAAAACTCTCTGATCTTGCTCTACAAGTTTGATAAGGATATCCTTTGCTTTCTTTATATCGTCACCATAGCCAATACCAAATACCATATCAACCCTTCTTTTATCTTCAGCAGAATAGTTGGTAATGGAGCTATTGGACAGGCCACCGTTAGGTATTATAATTCTCTTATTATCAGGAGTGGCCAAAATAGTGTTAAAAATCTGTATCTCCTTAATCGTGCCTGTGTGTCCGCCACCTTCAATAAAGTCACCAACTTTAAAGGGTCTCATAATTAATATAATCACACCTCCGGCAAAATTTTGAAGAGTACCTTGCAGGGACAAACCAATAGCTAAACCAGCAGCACCTATAATAGCTACAAAAGAGGTCATTTGGATGCCTAAAGTACTTAGCACAGTAAGTATTAAAAGCACCAGTAAGGTATTGTATATTAAGCTAATCAGGAATGGTTGCAGTGAAGCATCAATGTTGCTTTTAGCAAATCCTTTTCTAACCCATCTTCTGATTGCTTTAATTACCCATAAACCAATGATTAATGTGATTAAGCCTTTCATTAACGGAATACCATATTCAATGGCATAGGTCATCATGTAGTCTGAGCCTTTTTCCAAAATTTCCATGTTTAAGTTGATTTAAAGTTGAATGTAAAAGATAAATTAAATCAGCTTGAAAACAAAAGATAAAACCTATTGTTCTAATCTTTCGATTTTAGCACCTAATGCAGTTAATCGTGAATCAATATTTTGGTAGCCTCTATCTATCTGCTCTACATTGGAGATGATGCTCTCACCTTCTGCAGATAGTGCAGCAATTAGCAATGAGACCCCAGCCCTGATATCAGGAGAAGACATTTTTATTCCTTTCAGGGGTTGCTTTCTGTCAAGGCCAATAACGGTAGCCCTATGCGGATCACAAAGAATGATCTGAGCACCCATATCTATCAGTTTATCTACAAAGAAGAGCCTGCTTTCAAACATCTTTTGGTGAACCAGCACCGTGCCCTTTGCCTGAATGGCCGTTACCAGTACAATGCTTAATAAATCAGGAGTAAATCCAGGCCACGGGGCATCAGCAACCGTCATTATTGACCCATCAATAAAAGTATCAATCTCATATCTTGACTGAGCAGGGATATAGATATCATCTCCTTTGATTTCGAGTTTTATTCCGAGTTTTTGAAAAATTCCGGGGATAAGCCCCAAGTGTTTTACACCAGCATCTTTAATTGTAATTTCAGATTGGGTCATTGCTGCAAGTCCTATAAAACTACCTACCTCAATCATGTCGGGAAGCATGGTATGCTCAGTGCCATGAAGTTCTTCAACCCCTTCAATGGTAAGAAGGTTAGAGCTAATGCCTGAAATTTTAGCTCCCATGCTGTTGAGCATTTTACAAAGCTGTTGAATGTAAGGCTCGCAAGCTGCATTGTAAATGGTAGTGGTTCCTTTAGCCAATACTGCCGCCATAAGTATGTTAGCCGTACCTGTTACAGAAGCTTCATCAAGATGAATGTATTTACCATTAAGATCAGAAGCATCTATTTTATAAAAACCGTCTTTGGCCGAGTAGTTGAATTTGGCACCCAGGGCCTCAAATCCAAGGAAGTGGGTATCAAGTCTTCTTCTCCCTATTTTATCACCACCAGGTCTTGGTATTTTTGCATAACCATATCTGGCCAATAGTGGCCCCAGGATCATTATTGATCCTCTAAGTGAAGCGGCCTTGGTCTTGAATTCATCAGTTTCAAGAAAATCAACATCAAGGTCTTTGGCAGTGAACCTATAACTTTCAGGGCCAAGCTTTTCAACCTTTGCTCCAAGATCACCAACTAGCTCAATGAGCTTATTGACATCTCTGATATTAGGAATTTTATTGATTGTTATAGGTTCAGCACTTAAAAGTACTGCTGCTATAATTTGTAATGCTTCGTTTTTTGCACCTTGAGGAGTTATTTCGCCTTTAAGCTTGGTGCCTCCTTGAATCTTGAATGAACTCATTTAATTTCTTCTGCGCTGTTGTCTTTGGCCTCCTTTACGATTTCTATTATTGTTTCTGCCCCTAACATCCCTTTCTTCATTTTCGCGATTAGGTTTGCGCTTAGGTTTGTAAAGCCTTTCAAACAAATTGTCTTCTCTAACCTTTTCCAAATCTATGTTTAGCTTGCCACCAGAAATGGTCTGCATGTTTTCAAGGATAACAGCATCATCAATTACCTCTTTGTTCCAACTTCCATAGAAGCTTTTCATCAATTTACCTATGTAAATAATAGCATCTTCCCGTTCTTGAGGGTCTTCTTTTTTGATAGCTTCTAATACCAGTAGCTCTAAGTTTCTTCCGTAGTGCTTATATTTTATTCTGTTGGTAGTGTAAGGAACACGTTCGGGTTTTTTGGTTAAAACCTCAGGCTCAGGCTTAGGATAAGGCCCATTCAATTCTATATCAAAGCCAGCCATAATGTAAAGGTCGTCCCAAAGTTTTTGGTTGGTCTCATTAGCCTCTTTAAGAGAAGGCATGACCTGTTTCATCAATTCAATTAGTGTGTGGGCTTGTTCAGTTCTTTTTTCAACATCAGGTATTGATCTCAAATATTCAACGAGCATTTGTACATTTCGGCCGTACTCTTTAAGTATAATTGGCTCCTGATTGGTATTGTACTCCAGAGTTTTAATATTATTCATAGGTGTGTTTAACCCTTAATTCGGGTGTATTTTAAGTTTAGCAAAACTAAGTAATAATGTTTTTTCACCAAAGTCATCAAAATTGACCTTGGCTTTGCGGTTTGCACCAGATTCATCTATGGCTTCAACCATGCCGTATCCAAATTTAGGATGTTCTACCTTCATTCCTTTTTCGAGACCTGAAGTATCACTTGGTTGAAAGTCTGCAGGAGGTTTGTAGTTAGATTTGGACTTTACAACTTGAGAAGCTGTGGTCTTTTTCATACCACTAACAAAGCTCTTGGCATAACCTGCAGTGTTAACCGATTCGGTCACTTTTGCGCGCTCGTTAACTTTTATGTAATTAGGATCAATTTCGTCAATAAACCTACTAGGTTCACAATTTTTAAGCCTCCCAAAGCGATATCTGCTCAATGCATAGGTGAGAAATAGCTTGGTTTCTGCTCTGGTGATTGCTACATAGAATAATCTTCGTTCTTCCTCCAGATCAGCACGGCTGCTGAGCATCATTTGCGAAGGGAACAAATCTTCTTCCATTCCTACGATGTAGACATTTTTAAACTCAAGGCCTTTGGCCATGTGAATGGTCATTAAAGTAACCTTATCGTTGTCTTCATCTTTGTCATTATCTACGCCTGTCAATAGTGCTACTTCCTGCAAAAACGAACCTAAAGATTTGTCTTCTTTTTCAGGATCATCTACAAATTCTTTGACAGCATTAAGCAATTCCTGTACGTTCTCGTATCTATTTAACCCTTCAACAGTTTTGTCTTCATAAAGGTCTTTCATTAAGCCAGAGCGTTTGGCTATCTCACTGGCAGCTGTGTAAGCGTCCTTTTTTTCTATATCAATTTGGAAACCTTTTATTAGGCTGACGAAATCTTCAATGGCATTGGCGGCCCTACCTGGCAGGAACGAATTGATATTCTCAAGAACAACCCAAAGGTCAAGTCCCTGGTCGTTGGCAGCAACAACAATTTTATCTACTGAGGCATCACCAATTCCCCTTTTAGGGTAATTAATGATCCTTCTTAAAGATTGCTCATCGTTGGTGTTGAGCGCGTACCTCATGTAGGCCATTAAGTCCTTGATTTCTTTTCTGGCATAGAAAGAAAGACCACCAACAATCTTATATTTAATGTTCATCCTTCGCAGTGCCTCTTCTATAGCCCTGGACTGGCTGTTAGTTCTATATAGGATAGCAACATCACTATTTTTTAATTGATGCTGCATTTTTTCTTCAAAAATAGAGGAGGCCACAAGTTTGCCTTCTTCATTGTCTGAATTGGCACGAAGTAGTTCGATAAGGTTTCCTTCATCATTATCGGTCCAGACGTTCTTTTTAAGTTGCGCCTTGTTTTTGAAGATAACCGAATTAGCAGCCTTAACTATGGTCTGGGTAGAGCGGTAATTCTGTTCTAATTTGATTATTCGTAAGTCAGGGTAGTCTTTTTCAAAATTCAGGATATTCTGAATGTCGGCACCACGGAAGGCATAAATACTTTGAGCATCGTCACCTACCACACAAATATTTTGGCGTACAGCGGCCAGTCTTTTTGTGATTAAATACTGTGAGATGTTTGTATCCTGAAACTCATCAACCATCACATATTGAAAGCGCTGTTGATATTTGTTCAATACATCAGTATGCTCCTTAAAAAGAACATTGGTATTGAACAATAAATCATCAAAATCCATAGCCCCGGCTTTGAAGCACCGCTGACAATAAATCTGATAAATCTTGCCCAACTCTGGCTTCATATTGCTTTCATCGTCAGCCAGATAGATTGGGTTGTTGTTATACTCGCGCCATGAAATCAGCCTGTTTTTAGCTCCAGAAATTCTATTGAAAACAACATTAGCCTTGTAGACCTTGTCGTCAAGGTTAAGTTCTTTAACTATTGTTTTGATGAGTGATTTTGAATCATCAGCATCATAGATAGTAAAGTTGCTTGGGTAGCCTATTTTATCAGCTTCAGCTCTTAAGATTCGGGCAAATACTGAGTGGAAGGTTCCCATCCATAAATTACGAGCGTCTGAACCAACTACACTTTCAATTCTATCACGCATTTCTTTGGCGGCCTTATTGGTAAATGTAAGTGCCAAAATGTTGAATGGATCAACACCTTTTTGTTGTATCAAATAGGCAATTCTGAAAGTAAGTACTCTTGTTTTTCCTGATCCCGCACCGGCAATAAGCATGGTGGGGCCTTCGGTATTGACAACGCCTTCTCGCTGAGGTTCGTTAAGGCTATCTAAATAATCCATCCTATCAAATTAATCCCAATCCTTCTGTATTTCAAGAGGGTAAAGTTAATTCATAAATGGACTAAGTTCTAAAGGAGAGGAGATTTTAAAATGGAAAAAATCATTCGCAATAGACCTGTTACTTCGAGGTTTAAAACATTGATTTAAAAGGCCTACTTTTGCAGTTATGATCGAGCATGGGAAAGTAATATTGTCTGATGATATCAAGGAGCAGTTTTTTGTTTGCAACCTGGAGAAATGTAAGGGTGCCTGTTGTGTTGAGGGTGATCTGGGAGCTCCTTTAGAGAATGATGAATTACCTATTCTTGACAAGATTTATGATGCCGTGGCGCCTTACCTTTCTGAAGAAGGCAAAGCGGCAATTAATGAACAGGGAAAATACGTCCTGGATGAAGACGGAGAGTATTCAACCACAACGATTGGTGGTAAGGAATGTGCTTATGCCATATACGATAACAGAGGGATTTTGAAATGCGGTATAGAGCAAGCTTATCTTGATGGTAAAACTGATTTTAAAAAACCTATCAGTTGTCACCTTTACCCGATCAGAGCGAGAAAATATGATGAGTTTGAAGCGTTAAATTATGACCGCTGGGATATCTGTAGTCCGGCCTGTGGTTTTGGAAAGGAACTTGGAGTAGAGGTCTACAAATTTTTGAAAGAGCCTTTGATCAGAAAATATGGCCAAGTGTGGTATAATGAGTTGGTGCAGTTGATTGAGTCAGAGAAGGATTAGTTAAATGTCCGAACTATTTGTTTCCACCATCCTTTGAATTTCATGCAGTCGACTATCGAGTTCAGCTAATGATTCTTCAAGTCTTACTTTTATAGCATCCAGATCATCTTTTTCTGAACTCAACTCTTGAAGGTTAACCAACCCCTTGATCCTACAGAAAGGACCTCTTAACAAGTGCGCATTAAAAAAGGCATGCTTTTGTAATTTATTATTTTGCTCCAGCAGTGATTTTGTGCGCTGTTCAATGAGCATCTCAAGGTTTTGATTGATAGAATCTAGTTCCTCTTTTTGATTTTCTATAAGAAGTTTGGCATCATTAATCCTTTGAATATTGGATTCTATAATATGCATAATGTAGAATATCACTAAGTTGAACAATAGCCAATAGAGGATTCCATCGAAGAAGTAGTATCTGTAATTGACAATAGCCCGTGGTATGTCATTGTCAGAGTCAAAATAAACAAGCAATGCAGGAAAGGATATCATTCCTATAGCATTGATAAGCATAAACAAAGAAAAAAGCACCTTCTCATGTTTAAATGAAAACATTAGCTGGATGAGTAGTCCATGAAAAACTATTCCGAAAGGATAGGCTAACATATAATCGGAGGGAGAAAAAAGAAGTTTGATGGGGATAAGGTGTAATAGTAATGGCCAGACAATGATAAATAGGACCCTGCTTAATGTAGTTATTCCTTTTTTATTAAGATAAAGACCACAGAAACAAATTAAAATTACAATGGGAACTACAAATTGATCGAAGCGTAGTTGTGAAATAGGAATCAAATACGATTCTAAATCTATAATCATGAAAATGATATAGACTACAGGCAGCGAAATGAAAATAACATTTGAAAATACAACCCTACGGCTAATGTCGTCTTCATTTTCAGATTTAACTCCAAAACGACTAATCCTTCCTAACCATGCAGATATATTTTCCATCAATAAAACCCTGAATATTACAGACTTAACGCTTTCAATATAAGTTGGTTCAACGATAAATAAAAGTAAATCTCTATGTGGAAAGTTTCATCTTGTAAAGATCAAATCCTGCAGCCCAAAAGTCTTTTTTGATTTCCATTAGTTCAAACCCGGACTTTTGGTAGAATTTATAAGCTAATTGGGATGTCCTGACTTCTATGACCTTCACGGTATTCATCTTTTTTATTGTTTCAATTCTGTAGTTCAACAATTCAGAACCAAAACCATGTCCCTGGGATTCAGGATGAAAAAAATCCCATGAAATGCGAACGGTATCTGCTCTGTCAGTAGTGTTTATGCCACCCGCACCTACAATATGATGACTATCTTCTACTACATAATAATATTCCAGATGGTTCTCTAAATATTCTTCAAAATCATTGAGCTCTTCGGGGGCAAAGTAGTCAGGAATATTAAGCTTTAGGAGTTCTACCAGTATTTGCTTGTCATCCGGAGAGTAGGGTCTAATTTTCATTTGCCAAAGCGAGGGGGAGGTAAATGCTAAATTTCAGGTTCAATATATTGTCATTACCTGAATCTCCTAGTTCAGATATATTGTCCAGATAATCAGTTAAAGGATTGTAGAAAGTTGTTTGAATGCCTATACCAACTTCATTTTTAAGAAAGTAAGCTCCACCAATAGATGAAGGCAGCATCAAAGAAGAGCTTCTATAGCTTTCCTGTTCTGCTCTGGTGCCTGGCTGATCTTCCAATTTTTTACCAGATTCGTCCTTTGGAGTATATCTTATAAATCCAGCACCCTGGCTGATGTAGAGCAGCCATTTTGAGGTTTTAATAATATTATAGTGAACCTCATAATTGATAGCAAAAAAGGTGCTTTTAAAATAGTTGTTAGGCCCTGCAGGTTGTGATATCTGCGTATTTTCTTCAACATTTTGCTGATCACTAACAGAGCCAAAAGTTAACTGTATTGCTCCGTTTAATTTTTTCTTTTTGTTGAATTGAATACCTGCATGAAATCCAGCGTTCCATTGATTAAAATCACCCATATCACCTTTGTAGGTATTTGCATTTACGCCAGCAAACAAATACCTATCAGGAGCTTGTGCATTGAGCATTACGGGTAAGCCTAAAAGAAGTGCAACGAGATATTTCATACAACCGGCAAATTACAAAATTGGCAATATATCGCCAATGTATTGATGTATAACAAAAAAGCCCTGATGCAGAGTCAGGGCTTTTGAATATAATTTTAAGTATGCTTACTCAATTCCACTCATATCGAAAGTTTCCATAAAGGATGTAGTAAACTGGCCAGACTGGAATTTCTTGTCGTCCATTAACTTCAAGTGAAAAGGAATGGTTGTTTTTATACCTTCAATAACGAACTCACTCAAGGCCCTTTTCATCCTTGTAATTACTTCTTCTCTTGATTGGCCACTTACAATAAGCTTGGCAATCATTGAATCGTAATTTGGAGGAATGGTGTATCCAGCGTAAACATGGCTGTCAATTCTTACACCGTGACCACCCGGCATATGGAGGTTGGTAATTTTTCCTGGAGAAGGTCTGAATCCATTTGCAGGATCTTCAGCATTGATTCGACACTCCATAGCATATAAGTTTGGTGTGTAGTTTTTTCCAGAAATAGTGATGCCTGCAGCTACTTTAATTTGCTCTTTAATAAGATCATAATCAGTAACCTCTTCGGTGATAGGGTGCTCAACCTGAATACGTGTATTCATTTCCATAAAGTAGAAGTCACCATTTTTATCAACAAGGAATTCTACAGTACCAGCACCTTCATATTTAATAGCTTCAGCAGCCTTAACAGCAGCTTCACCCATTTTATCTCTTAACTTCTTAAAAGTATCCATCACTGGCGATGGTGTTTCCTCAAGCAACTTTTGATGCCTTCTTTGGATAGAGCAATCCCTCTCAGATAAATGACAAGCTTTACCTCTTCTGTCACCAACAATTTGTATTTCAACGTGTCTTGGTTCTTCAACGAACTTCTCAAGATACAATCCGTCATTTCCAAAAGCTGCACCAGACTCTTGTTTAGCATCATTCCATGCCTTCTCAAATCCTGCTTCATCTTTCACGATACGCATACCTCGGCCACCGCCACCGGCAGTTGCTTTTAGTATAACGGGATACTTGATTTTGGCAGCGATCTTCTTTCCTTCTTCAATAGACTTTAAAAGCCCTTCCGAACCAGGTATAGTAGGCACACCTGCCTTTTTCATGGTTGCTTTGGCTGTGGCCTTGTCACCCATTTTATCGATCATATCAGGGCTGGCACCGATGAATTTGATATTGTATTCAGCACAGACAGCACTGAATTCAGCATTTTCAGATAGAAAACCATAGCCAGGATGTATCGCATCAGCATTGGTTATTTCGGCTGCTGCAATTAAATTAGGAATGTTCAGGTATGAATCCTTACTGGGAGCTTTACCTATGCAGACTGCTTCGTCTGCAAACCTAACGTGCAAACTTTCCTTGTCGGCAGTAGAGTATACAGCTACTGTTTTGATGCCCATCTCACGACAGGTACGGATTATCCTAAGTGCAATTTCGCCTCTATTGGCTATTAATATTTTTTTAAACACAATCTTTCGAATTTAAAGGTTACCGATGTTTAAATAGGATCTTTTTCAGATCGAAAAATTATGAAGGGTCAACCAAGAATAGTACTTGATCATACTCAACTGGAGAAGCATTTTCAGCAACAACTTTCACAATTGTCCCCGACACTTCTGACTCTATTTCATTGAAAAGCTTCATAGCCTCGATGATACATACCGGCTGTCCTTTTTCAATCTTATCGCCAACATTAACAAATGAAGGGGAGTCAGGGTTGGGAGATCTGTAGAATGTTCCAATCATTGGGGATTTAACCTCAACATATTTGCTTGATGCAGATGCTTCAGCAGGAGCTGGAGCTGCGGTAGGAGTCGGGTTTGCGGGTGCTGCCGCAACTGGTGCCGGAGCTGCAGCCGGAGCTACACTTGCCTCAACGATTCTGTTTTGTACATCAGGCTCTCTTTTTATAGATAGTTTTAGCTCTTCTGTTTCAATCTTTACTTCGTTAAGACCTGTAGCAGATATAAAGTCTATGAGATCTCTTATTTCCTTTGTTTTCATTTTGTGTTCAAGTTTAATAAGGTTCGTTCAATATTTTGTTGCGTCTAATTAACTGACCTTGTGGTTAGCAATATTATTCTTTCACTCTCTCGTAATAAGAGCGTGATGTAGTTTCAATTTTAATTTTGTCACCTTCATTGATAAATAATGGCACATTTATTTCCGCCTCCGTCTCTAATGTAGCTTTTTTAGTAGCATTTGTTGCAGTATCACCTTTTAATCCTGGCTCTGTATAGGTTACTACCAGTTCCACAAATTGGGGAAGTTCACTACCAATTACCTCTTCCTTTTCAGCATGATAAAGCACATCAACTGCCTGACCTTCTTTCATTAAGTCAGCGTTTTCAATTGCGCCTTCAGGAACAAATGTTTGTTCAAAAGTACTGCTGTCCATTAGATGGTAGCCCAGCTCGTCTTTGTATAAATATTGGTGAGGTCTTCTTTCTATTCGAGCAGTCACAACTTTGTGCCCTGCTGAGAAAGTATTCTCTATTACTTTGCCTGATGTAAGGCTTTTTAATTTTGTTCTAACAAAAGCAGGCCCTTTACCTGGTTTTACATGTTGAAACTCCACGATAGTATACAAGTCGTGGTTATATTCTAAACATAGACCGTTTTTAAAATCGGCTGTTGTTGCCATGAGTTATAATTTAAAAATAAAGTTACTAATACGTTTAACAAATACAATTGCTACTTGGCATCGTAAGCCCATTTGAGGTAGATCGATCCCCATGTAAAACCACCTCCAAAGGCGGCAAGAACAAGGTTATCACCCTTTTTCAACTTTTTCTCATAATCCCACAATAATAAAGGAATGGTGCCACTGGTAGTATTTCCATACTTATCAATGTTCATCATTACTTTATCTTCTGTAACGCCCATTCTACTCGCTGTGGCGTCTATTATTCTCTTATTGGCCTGATGGGGGACTAACCAATCCACATCATCGGCTGTTAGCTGATTGCGCTCCATTATTTTGGCAGCGTAATCGGCCATATTGGTTACTGCAAATTTGAAAACAGTGGCACCGTCCTGACGTGCATAGTGCTCTTTGGCGTCTACAGTTTCGTGAGTAGCTGGATATGCGCTTCCCCCGGCTTTCATTTTTAAAAATTCAGCCCCTGTACCGTCACTTTTGTGAATAGCATCTATAATACCGTTCTCATCGGTGCTAGGTTCTAATAAGACAGCTCCACCACCATCACCAAAAATGATACAGGTTGTTCTGTCAGTGTAGTCTATGATAGAAGACATTTTATCTGCACCAAGCACCAAAACTTTTTTGTACGTGCCCGACTCAATAAATTGAGTGCCCGTTGTTAATGCATATATAAAACCTGAACATGCTGCCCCCATATCAAAACTAAATGCATTGGTAGCACCTATAGCTGCTGAGACCAGATTGGCAGTAGCTGGGAACACCATGTCGGGTGTTATGGTAGCGAAGATTACCAAGTCTATATCCTCAGGATTGGTATTGGTTTTTTCAAGAAGACCTTTTGCAGCCTCAATCCCTATGATTGATGTGCCTTTACCTTCGCCTTTTAATATTCTTCTTTCTTTGATTCCTGTTCTTGAAGTGATCCATTCATCGTTAGTTTCGACCATTGTCTCTAACTCCTGGTTAGTAAGAACATATTCGGGTACATAGCCATGCACACCCGTGATTGCGGCTTTTATTTTAGCCATAGTTTAAATTTTATTCTTCAAATTTTTCTTTAATCTTCAGGTGAATATTCGATTCTGCCATTTTTAATGATAGCAAAAGCATATTCTTAATTGCCATAGGGCTAGAAACTCCATGACCAATGACCACGTTGCCATTGACGCCCAAGATAGGACTTCCGCCAATAGCTTCATAATTAAACCTGTCGAAATAAGAATCTTTTATTTTTCTGGCCTGAAGTAGATCAAAAAATGATTCGGCCATTTTGAGAATGACATTTCCTGTAAACCCGTCACACACAATAACATCAGCTTTGTCGTTGAATAAATCACGACCCTCAATGTTTCCAATGAAATTTATGCCTTTGGTTATCTTGAAAAGTTGATAAGCGGCTTGAGTCAGAAGAGTTCCTTTCTGTTCCTCTTCTCCTAAGTTCATTAGCCCAACTTTAGGGTTGTCAATTTCGAATACGTGTTTAGCATATAGTGCACCTATCTGCCCGAACTGCAACAGCACATCTGGTTTGCAGTCGGCATTAGCACCTACATCCATAATTACACCAAAACCGCCATCTTCCTTAGGCATAAACCCCGCAATACCAGGGCGAATTACGCCTTCGACAGCCCTTATGGTAAACATAGCGCCAACATGCATAGCGCCAGTATTTCCAGCACTTGAAAATGCTTTTACTGCCCCAGCCCTTAACAAACCAAACCCAACACCTATGCTGGAGTTGGGTTTTTGTGATAATGCCTTTGTTGGGTGCTCACCCATCTCAATAATTTCATCCGCATGATAAACTTCTAATTTATCAGAGGTGATATTATACTCTTTGAGCTTGGCGTTTATAACATCTTCTTGGCCTACCAGAACGATAGAGGTGCCATCTGGTAATTCTTGGGCAGCAAGAGCCGCTCCCTGAACAGTACAGTCAGGGGCAAAGTCACCGCCCATTGCATCTAGTGCAATCTTCATAAGCTAAAGCTTATGCTAGAACTTCTTTCTCCATTACAACTTTACCTTTGTAGTAAAGTTTTCCTTCTAACCAGAATGCTCTGTGTGGTAAGTGAAACTCCCCGGTTGTAGGGCAAACAGCAAGAGTCTTAGCCTCAGCTTTGTAATGAGTTCTTCTTTTGTCTCTTCTCGATTTTGAGATTTTTCGCTTAGGATGAGCCATCGTATTCTATTTTAATTTAATTTTTTATTTCAATTTTTTTAATTTTTCCCAACGAGGATCGATATCAGTACTTTTGTTTTCACCTTCATCATTGTCTTTTTCGCTACTGTATATCAATTCATCGTCACCAGTTTCATCTTCAAATCTTGGGTGCAACTTCTTCATTGGTACTTCAAGGCCAATGAATTCGTATATGTACTGAGCCAGATTTATGCGTTGTCGATCACGAGTAATAATTACAATCTCGTCATCTAATTCCTGCTCTTCTTCTCCGTACTTGAAGATGATACTTGTTTCAATATGTAGAGGAAAGTCAAACAAATCCAGGCTTCTGTCGCACTGGAGTTCGATGCTTCCATCTATTGTCATCGTCAACTTTATGAACGATTCGTTTTTTTCAAGAGTTACTTTTACTTTGCCTTTTCCTTTATCAACAAAACTGTCTTCAAATTCGCCAAACAATGTATCATCAAATTCGAAATCGTATTGATGAGTAGCATTACTAAGTTTGTAGATGTCAATGTTGAATCTGTCTAGCACACGCATAGCCTCTCTCCAAATTAGGGTGCAAAGTTAATAAGATAAATCTGAATATTAAAAGATAACTTCTAAGCTTTTTGAATGTAATGGGTATTAAGTGTATTCATTTAATACCATCTTCTGAAGATCATCCCTTTGATGTTTGTAAATCTCGTCTCTCATAAACTCAACAACGTCTTTCTTAAAGCCAAGCTTTATGGCTATGTCTTTACAGAAATTTAATTCTGCATCAAATATCTTTTGATCAATTAACATTAGATCAATGCAGGCAAAAAGGTATTCAAATTTTTGATTGTCGGACAATGCGCCAAACGTGCCTATAGGCTCTGGATGTAGTATAAGCTCCTTTACATCACTTTGGGGAAAACCTTTTTTACGAGCTATCTCATATATTCTGTCACGTTCAAGATTTGAAAAATGCTTGTCCGAAACAGCAAGCTGTATGAGTATATTAAGTTGTTTCCGGGTGATTATATCCATTTCTCTAAACCTTGTGGGTAAAGTTAAAAGATTTGTAAATAATTTAGTAATAGCGGTAAGAATAGCATATATATGGTAAATAATAGCGCCTCAGCTCTCTTTTTTCTGCTCTGAGCGGTTTTTGAAAATATCATATGCCATAAATATAGCCTCTCTCATGGAGCTTTCATTGGCTACATTCTTTCCAGCTATGTCATAAGCGGTGCCATGATCCGGAGATGTTCTTATAATAGATAAGCCTGCGGTAAAGTTCACACCATTATTAAATGCCAGGGTCTTGAATGGTATTAAACCCTGATCATGATACATTGCTAATACCGCATCAAACTTTTTATATTCTCCTTTGCCAAAAAAGCCATCTGCCGGATATGGGCCAAAAATTAGCTTACCTTTATTTTTCAGCTCGTCAAGGGCAGGCTTTATCACGTTGCCATCTTCAGATCCTAAAAGCCCTTCTTCACCGGCATGGGGGTTGAGCCCTAAAACAGCTATCCTTGGCTTAGAAATCCCAAAATCAAGACGAAGTGACTCCTCCATGATTTTTAGTTTTTTAATGATCAATTCCTTGGTAATGCTTTGACTAACATCTTTTAGTGGAATGTGACCCGTAACGACACCAACTTTAAGGTCTTCGCTTGCCAGGAACATTAGACTGTCTTTGCCATTAAAGTTTTCGGTGAAGTACTCTGTGTGACCGGCAAATTTAAAATCTTCGGACTGAATATTATTCTTATTTATAGGCGCTGTAACTACTGCATCAATAAGTCCCTCTTTCAAATGCTCTACAGCTTTTTGCAAAGCTTTAAAGGAAGCTGTACCAACCTCAGGTGTCACGCTGCCCGCATTGATTTCTATCATTTCATCCCAACAATTGACAATATTTATTTTGCTGTTGGTGAATTTATTATCTCTGTAATGTGTGTAATTGAAATCATCTAAATCAAATGCTTTTCTGTAATATGAAATGGCCTTGGTAGAACCATAAATGACAGGTGTCATATAATTAAGAATACGATTGTCATTTAAGGCTTTGATTATCACCTCGGGGCCAATCCCGTTAATATCTCCTATCGTTATACCTATTTTGGGTTTATCCATAGCTGTTGAATGACTGCTCATTATTTTTAATAACTTTACTGGCTATTTTGTAAAGCTTTTTCACTTCTCTTAATAGTGGTGCAAGTTAAAGTATTTTCTAATTAATGAAAATGGATGGTAAGAGCCAAGAAACATCTGGGACAACATTTTTTGACTGATGAACTGATTGCTTCAGATATTGTCAGGGCGCTTTCTGATACAGATCCTAAAGCAGATATCCTGGAAATAGGACCTGGTACTGGAGTGCTTACAAAATACCTTATTGAAAGCTATCCAGATCAACTGACTCTTATTGACCTGGATAAGGAGTCTATAGATTTTTTAATCAAGAAGTTCCCTCATCTTTCATCCCGCATACATTATGGAGACTTCTTACATAAAAAACTTGACTATATTAAAACTGATAAGTTTGATATAATTGGCAATTTTCCTTACAATATTTCATCTCAAATTTTTTTTAAAGTACTGGAAAATAAAAACAGGGTTAATACTGTTGTTTGCATGCTACAATATGAGGTAGCCAAAAGGCTGGCTTCGCCTCCTGGCAATAAAGATTATGGCATCTTAAGTGTGTTACTTCAGGCTTATTATGATTTCGATTATCTTTTCGATGTAGAGGCACATGTATTCGACCCACCGCCTAAAGTCAGGTCGGGTGTAATACGCCTAAGGCGCAATAATGTTGCGAAATTAGACTGTGATGAAGTGCTGTTTAAGAAGGTTATTAAGCAAGGGTTTCAAAGCAGACGTAAAACATTGCGCAACGCATTAAAACCTCTAAGTTTGCCCCTACAGATTACTGAGCTGGAATTACTGAATAGAAGGGCTGAGACATTATCTGTTAATGAATTTGTAGGCCTTACCAATGAAATAACAAAGTGGAGCAATTAATTCAATTTGAACTAACTAACGAATTTCGTGAGCGCTTTCAACAGGCACTTAGTGAGAAGGATGTTAACTTCATTGTACAATCTCTGGAGGGTATCAAGCCTGCTGACATTTCCACATTGCTTTATGAGTTTAATTCTGAAGACTCTAAGTATGTATTAGATGTTTTAACCCCTGAATTAAGAGCAGAGATAATCAATGATCTTGATGAAGATGTAAGGGAGAAGTTCCTTCGGTCTTTCCAAACTCAGGAAATATCTGAGATAGTCAATCACCTTGATTCTGATGATGCTGTTGATATTCTTAATGAACTCCCAATTAAAGAAAGGGAAGAGGTTCTGGCAGGTATTGACAACTCAGAGAAGGAGGCTAATATCTTGGATCTGCTTCGTTATGACGAGGATGTTGCCGGTGGTCTAATGGCCAAAGAGCTTGTCAAAGCAAATGTTAACTGGACTGTTATTCAGTGTATTGAGCAAATCAGAAAGCAGGCAGAGCATGTGCAGAAGTTATACTCCGTATATGTTGTTGATGATAAGGACTGTTTGTTGGGAAGAGTTTCGTTGAAACGGATTATTCTGGCTGAAGACAATACTTTGATATCTGATATTTATGAATCGGACCTGGTAACTGTTGAAACCTATTTGTCAGAAGAAGAGGTTGCTCAGATCATGCGTAAATATGACCTTGAGGCGGTACCTGTTGTAAATGTTCAGAATAAATTGCTGGGACGAATTACTATTGATGATATTGTAGATGTTATTACTGAGCAGGCTGACGAAGAAAGACAGATGATGTCAGGTATTGCCGGTGATGTTGAAGAAGATGACAGCATTTGGGATTTAACAAAAGCAAGACTACCATGGCTTATCGTTGGGGTGTTGGGTGGTTTTATTAGTGCTAAGTTTATAGGTGTTTTTGAGAAGGAATTATTAAGAATCACTGCTATAGCATTTTTCATTCCACTTATTCAGGCAACAGGTGGAAATGTTGGAATTCAATCTTCTTCCATTGTTGTTCAAAGTCTAGCTAACCCATCAGCTTTTAGCGGTGGGATGATAAGAAGACTCCTTAAAGTGTTTTTGGTTGCCCTAATTAATGGACTTGTGCTGGCAAGTTTGGTTTACGGGTTTAATATAATTACTGGAGGGCCGAATACATTGTCGTTTGTTGTTTCACTTGCCCTTTTTTTTGTTGTTTTAATAGCTTCATTTCTTGGAACGGTTACACCGCTACTGCTTAATAAACTGGGATTTAACCCAGCTTTGGCTTCTGGCCCGTTTATAACTACAACTAATGACCTGCTTGGTCTGGCTATTTATTTTTATATTGTTCATCTACTACTTTAAACACTTCAAATTTTGAATTTCCTAATAATAGATGAGATGCACAGCAGTCTTATTCCATTACTTAACAGCATTGGAATTAAAGGTGATTATAAGCCTAATATTAAAAAAGAGGATGTTGCTCAAAAATTAGCTGGTTATGACGGGGTTGTGGTTAGAAGCAAGGTGTTTGTCAATAAGGAGTTACTGAAGTACGCAGATAATTTAAAATATATCTGTAGGGCTGGTGCTGGCATTGACAATTTGGACGTGGATTACATAGAATCAAGGGCGATAAAAATTGTTAATGCACCGGAAGGTAATAGAAATGCCTTGGCTGAGCATACTGTTGGTTTGCTTTTTTCACTTCTAAATAATATTGTAAAGTCTGACAAAGAAGTAAAAGCAATGCTATGGGATAGAGAAGGAAACCGTGGTCATGAGATTCTAGGTAAGACAATAGGCCTAATAGGCTATGGGTTTATGGGGGAAGCCTTTGCAAGTAAAATCGTCCATTTTGGGTGCCGGGTAATAGTTTACGATAAATATAAGAATGGTATAAGTTGTGAAGGAATAGAGCAGGTGGAACTAAGTGAGATATTTGAGGAAGCTGATGTTCTAAGTGTTCATGTTCCGTTGACAGAAGAAACCAGATTTATGATAGATGATGAATTTCTATCAAAATTTAAAAAACCAATATGGTTCATAAACACATCACGTGGGGAAGTTGCATCTTTAGAGGCAATCATACATCACTTATCTTCTAAAAGAATGTTGGGAGCGGCACTTGATGTAATTGAGAATGAAAAATTGAATACCTTTACTGAAAATCAAAAAATAACATTCGATAAGCTAAGTTCCTTTGATAATGTGATCCTGACACCACATGTAGCAGGATGGTCATATGAATCTTATCAACGAATAAATGAGGTTTTGGTGGACAAATTGAAAACTGAAATTTCTGCTTAAATGATTGAAAGTAAATTATATGTAGTTCATAATTTAAATTACGCTTTAATATGTTCTTCATTTTTAGTAATATAGATTATTGGCCGTTCCGGATAAACACTAATGATTAAGGAGAATAAGAAAAAGAAGTTAGAGGAGTACATCAACTCGATTATAGAGAAACCTATTCTCACTTCTTCTATTGTCCTTGCTATACTTGCCGTTATCGTACTTAGCTTCAGTCTGAAATACTACCTTGAGGATTTTGACCTATTCTTTGCTCAGGTTATGGCAGAGGCTCACGGTATGCTTTTCGATATTGCAGTTATTGGTATCCTCATCTTTTGGTTAAATAAAAATGGTGAGGTACGCCAGCGAATAAGGACTTATAAAGATGAGATTGATGACTTCCGATTGTGGGAATCTGAAGAAGCGGCTTTTAGAACAGTAGGTAATATTAAAAGGCTTAACAGACATGGCATTAATGAAATTAACCTGGTTAACTGCCATCTTTCAAGAACAAATTTGAATTATGTTAATCTTGGTGGTTCCAATTTAAATTCGTCAGATATTTCCAATGCCTTTTTAATAGAGACTAACTTGCAAAATACAAGACTGAATCAGACCAATCTTGAAAATTCAAATTTAAATCAGGCCAATTTGAAAGGAGCCTATGCCAGTGGTGCCAATTTTAAAGACGCTTATTTAATCAAGGCTCAACTGGAAAATGCCTTCTTAATTAAGTCTAATTTTAAGAATGCCTTTTTGATGGAATCGAACCTAAGAGGTTGTTATCTGACTGGAGCTGATTTTGAAAATGCCAGTTTATATAAAGCAGATTTGAGAGGGGCAAAAGGACTTACCTTGGAACAATTGACCAAGGCCAAAACGTTGTATTTGGCACAGTTTGATGAAGAAATACTAAATCAAATCAAGACTAATATTCCAGAGCTTGTAGGCAAATAGGTTTTTGGCATTCAGTCAGAATCAATTACATTTGTAATTCAAATGGATAAATAATAGAAAAAACGGTTACTCTGTGGCCGTTTATTTGTTTTTATAGCGAAATATATTTTTATGGGAAACATTGCATACTATACCAAAGAAGGTTTAGATAAGTTGAAGAATGAGCTTAATGAGCTGAAGACTAAGGGAAGATCGAATATAGCTAAGCAAATAGCGGAAGCAAGAGATAAGGGCGATTTGAGTGAGAATGCGGAGTATGATGCTGCAAAAGATGCCCAGGGACATTTAGAAGCTAAAATTGCTCAACTTGAAGAAGTTGTGGGAAATGCCAGAGTATTGGATGAAAGTACAATTGACACTTCTAAAGTATCAATACTTTCAAAGGTAAAAATCAAGAATAATAAGAACGGAGCTACTTTCTCATATACACTGGTTTCTGAAGAGGAAGCAGATTTAAAAGCAAGTAAAATTTCTGTACAGTCGCCTATTGGTAAAGGTTTGTTGGGCAAAAAGGCTGGAGACAAAGCTAAAATTCAAACACCGGGCGGAGATATAGAATTTGAAATCATTGAAATAGGAATCTGATGAGCTCAATATTTACCAAAATTATTAATAGGGAAATTCCAGGCTATATCATAGCCGAGGATGATAACTTTATAAGTTTCTTAGATATTAATCCATTAGTGTTGGGACATTGCCTTGTAGTTCCAAAGAAGGAAGTTGACTACATTTTTGACCTCGAAGATTCGGAGTTGCAGGGCTTAATAACTTTTGCTAAAAAAGTGTCCAAAGCTGTGAAGGCTGCTGTACCATGCAAGAGGGTGGGAGTGGCAGTAATTGGCTTAGAGGTGCCTCACACCCACGTTCATTTGGTGCCATTAAATATTATGGATGATATCAATTTTTCAAGGCCAAAACTAAATCCGTCAGCTAATGAACTGGCTGATGTAGCTGAGAAAATCAAAGCTGCGTTTTAAAGGAAATCAATATCTACATTGTAAGGATATCTCATTAAGAGCTGGATTGCCTTTTCTACAGGAAGACCTTCAAATAAAACCTCATAAAGGGCTTCAGTTATTGGAGCTCTTACTTTATGGTAGTCAATTATCTTTTTGGCTATTTTAATGGTGTTAACTCCTTCAGCAACTTCATCCATGCTAGCGATGATGTCAGTTAGAGTTTCCCCTTTGGCGAGTCTATTTCCAACAGTAAAGTTACGACTAAGTGTACTGTTGCATGTAGCTACCAAATCTCCTATTCCTGCCAGCCCTACAAAGGCTTCAACATCTCCTCCCATGGCTTTGCCTAAGTAAATCATCTCAATCATACCGCGACTAATCAAAAGACCCTTGGCATTTTCTCCAAGGTTAAGTCCACTGAGTATTCCAGAAGCTATGGCAATAATGTTTTTGAGTACACCTGCAAGTTCAATACCGATCAAATCCTGATTGCCATAAACCTGAAAAAAGTCATTCCTTAATAAATGTTGGCCAGCTTCTATTACCTCATTATAATGACTGGCAACAACCGTAGCGGCCGGTTGTCCCGCAGCCAGCTCTTTGGCTAAATTTGGTCCCGCAAGACACCCTACTCTTATCACAACACTTTCGTCCATGATGACCTCACTCATGGTTTTTACATTCTCTCTATTCAATATTTTTATGTTGTCCAAGGTTTCCCCTTCTCCTAATTCTATATCCAAACCTTTTGTGCCATGGATAAGAATGTGGTATGGATGAAGGTAGGGTGAAAGCTGCTGCATCATCTCCCGAAATGCAGACGAAGGCACAATTGGGAAAAGTATATCGCACGTATTTGCAATGTAACTTAAGTCGCCAGTAGCAGTAATGTTGGTATGCACTTTTTGACCACGATGCTCCTTATTTGTCGCAATTTTATTAATAACTTCCGGGTCTCTAGCATAGAGCAATACCTCACTATTTTGTGCAAGTATGTTCGCTATGGCCATACCAAAACTCCCGGCACCAATAACCCCAACGGGCTTTTTAGATGTATTTTTCGAGGTCATAACCATCCATTCTGTTGTGATAATAATACAGCGTACTTAAATCTTTGGTGATGATTTGTTTGTTTTTGTTCAAGAGCAGCGGCCTTCTGCTGTGATACATGCCAACATTGTCAATACCAAATTTTATGGCTTCATCTATAGGGTTTTTTAAATGTGCCGCTATATTAACTTTCTTCTTTTTCTTAAGCTTGAAAACCTCTTGTCTTATTTTACTAAATGACTTATAAAATTCATCGTAACTTATGTAAAGATCTTCCTCTGGTAGCCTTAAAAAGTCATAAAGGTCGAGCTTTTCAAACCTTTTCCTCCAAATTTGGAACGCCACAAATGCCACCAGATGACTGGCGAAGACCCTGTTAATTCTATGATATTCTTTAACTATTGTTTTTGAGAGACGAACAGTATATTCCTCTTCCCTTTGAAGATCAGCAGTGAGCTGCCCATTGCTCATAAAGTAGTCACGTGTATCAATAAACCTGCCATGCTTGTCGATACTATTTCCTTTGTCGTCAACGTAGTTTCCGAGCAGATCCATGCCACGACCAATAGAAACAGATATATCAGAGCCTTTGGTGAAGAATTTGATCATAAACTTGATCATGTTATAAGAAGAAGAATAGGCATCACTTTCTACATAGTATCTTTCCTGCCCCTTACTTGCCAAATATTCATTGATCAAGATGGGAGCCTCAAGCACAAAATTGTAGTTTATGGTAACGGGTACTATAAATATCTTCTTTCCGTCCTTATTAGGGTGATCCATAAAAATCTTACGTTGGGCTTCCATTGCCGTACCTAATAAACCCAGTTTAAGTGAAGATTCAATTTGTCCGGATCTGGATCGTGTACCTCCTGGAAAGAAAAGGCTATGGGCACCTTCCTGAATAGCAAGATTGGAATAGGTTTTCAATGCTTCTAAATAAATAGGATTCTTCTTTCTTCTATCTACTTTATAAGCCCCAAGGCTATTCATAAAATAGGCTAATATCTTAATGTTAAACAGGTTAAGGCCTGCACCGTAAATAAAGGCCGGTAAGCCTAAAACATGAATTATCCACCCTATAAGAATAGAATCAAGATTGCTGAAATGAGTAGGTACCATTACTACGGTACCAATCTTAGCAAGCTTCCTAACTTGTTTGGCTTTTCCTACTATCTGTATTTTGTCATTTAAAGAATATTCATTTCTGAAAAATGCTCCAAACCTTTTTACCCTTGTGGCATTTAGCAGTCGGGCAAAGCCAAATTTTATAATTTCCCTTGCGAGTCGATACCTGCTTTTTCTGAAATTCCCTGCTATTTCATCTGCATACCGATGTAAAATCTTTTTTAGAAGCTCTTCTTCCTTTTCGCGATGGTTGCCATTGCCTACTAGGTCTACTAGTTCATCTTTTATTTTATTCCAAAACCTTTTCTCATCCTCGGGATCAACCTTCCAGGGGTTTTGCCTGATCCTGAGCTGTTCTCGATAGAGTGTAGTTTCTAGTTCCTCTCTAAGTTCGTTTCTTTTAGGATTAGCGGCTATAATTTTTGAAAAGGCTTCATCTACAACCTTCTCAATAAACAGCTTTCTGTTTTTGCTTAATTGAACAACAGGCCACTCCTGAGTGCCAGAAAGAATGGGTTTGAAGGTTTTTTTCTTTTTCTTTTCGGTGCCTTTAGGCTTCATCTAGAATAAGTTAGAACGTCAAAGATAACAGAAAGAAGTGAATAGGGTTAACCGATTTTTTTTATTTGACCTAAAGGAATTTTTTCATAGACCACAGGCACTAATTTTTCATTCTTATCAAGCTTATATTTAATCTCAAAAGTCAATTCCTTAGGTAATATTTCTAAAATTACTTTTCCTTCTTCTTTAGAAGGCTTGCTATTACTAAGTATAATACCCCTTGATGGGGGCACATAATATCCTAAACTATTGGCTTCATCCCAGTCTTGATTGCCGATCTTAAAGTAAAACCCAATTTCATTACCTGATAAAGAGCTGCTAACAAATGCAATAAATGCCTTTAGTTGTGGAGTTGTTTTCTTTATAAATAAATCATATTCCTTGATGGGAGTTTCAATGCAAAGTGCCAGTCCACCTTCAATGCCATAATAGATAGAGAATATGGCTGCCATCATGATGCTCAACATTACCCAGTGGTTTAAGTAGTATTGAAACAGGCCCAATGCAGCTAATGGCCCGGCTATTCCACCCAACACTATTGGAATGAGGAATTTCTTCTGTTTGAATCCAATATTCTTTATCCAGTAGTTGAAAAATGAATAAGTCTTATTATTTAAAATAACATGCAGGCTTGTTGAAGTTAGATAGCTTATGTTTTTATCATCACCTTCTTTATCTAAAAAGCATTTTGCAATTAATTCTTCATCTTGATTGAAGGTCATAACGGTTCGAAATGCTTATTGATTATATCATTCATTGATCTGAAATTTTTCACCACCTCATTGTTAAAATCATCGGTTAACAAAGCATAAATGTCTTCCTCATTGGCCACATCGAATTCAGAAATTTTGAAGGTTTGTTCCAAATCACCCTGTTCAAATTTGATAAGATATTTGCCGTTCCAGTTGAAAACGGTTATCCGATAGTTGGGTTTATTGATTTCTTTGATTACTCTCATTCTTGAAATTTATGAAGTATCAAAAATAGTTATCATTGAGCATGATTTTTGCTATACTCAGGAAAAATAAAGGTCGTTTGTGACTTATTGATTATTTTTAGTAGTCAAATATCGAATCAGAAATCAGACAAGTATTATAATTAGAATTATAAGAAAAAAAGATTGAGACACATTAGATTAATTTTTGCGGCTGTGCTGCTTGCTGCTTTGGGCATTTCGACCCAGGTAAATGCCACCCATTTACGTGCAGGTGAAATTATTGTTAAAAGGGTCAACTGCAGTGGGTTAGCTTTTGATATTACAATTATTGTCTATACAGATAGCAAAACTGGTAATGCAAAATTTGGAAGTGGTGAGCTAAGGTTTGGTGATGAAAATGATCCGGATGAATTTTTTCGCTTACCCAATGAAATTCCAAATAACACTCATCTTTTTTATAACGAAGATGGCACCACAAGAAGTGAAACCTTTAACGAGGATTTGGGTTTGGATGTCTCTAAAGTTGCATTTACTATTCGACATACTTATGGCTCTACGGGCAAGTTTACTATTAGCTATGTGGAATCAAATCGTAATGACGGTGTGTTAAATATAGAAAATGGTAATTCAATTGATACACCTTTTTACATAGAGACGGAAATCAATATAGATAGTTTTTTAGGCTGCAACAACACGCCTGTGCTACTCATTCCACCAATTGACAGGGCATGCCCTAACGTGGCCTTTTACCATAATCCTGGCGCCTATGACCCTGATGGTGAC